>JANQOV010000001.1 GCA_028285645.1 Hyphococcus sp. | reverse complement strand
CCTTATGGTTTGACACCACAAAACCGCCGATGGCAGCCAGGCTCTTCGAAAACGTGCCCGTATAAAAATCGATCTTATCCATGACGCCTTCGGCTTCCGAGACGCCCTTACCGGTCTCGCCATAGACGCCAAAGGAATGCGCCTCATCGACGAGCAAATAGGCGCCGTGCTTGTGGGCGACTTCAACAAATTCAGCCACCGGCGCAATATCGCCATACATGGAGTACATGCCTTCAATGCAGACAAGTTTACCCTTCGTATTCGGATCAACGCGGCCAAGGCGCTTATCAAGACTTTCCGGGTCATTATGCCGGAACCGGATGGTTTCCGCGCCGGCGAGCTGGCAGCCGTCATAAATACAGGCATGGCAGTCTGCATCGATCAGAACGACATCTTCTGCTGGATTGATGAGCCCGGCTATAGCGCCGAGATTTGCGACGTATCCGGTCGAAAATATCACGCAATGCTGCATGCCCAAAAAGGCGGCGATATCTCGTTCGAGCGCTTTGTGCGCGGAAAACGTGCCATTGGCGAAGCGGGATCCGGTAGTGCCCGTGCCGTCTTCGTCCAGCGCTTTCTTGGCGGCGTCGATGGCTTTTTGTTCGAATGTTTGCCCGAGATAATTGTGGGTGCCGGCTAGCACTGTTTCGCGGCCCTTGATAATCGCGCGCGTCGGCCCGATCACGTCCTCCATCACCACAGTAAATGGATTGGCGTCCGCTTCCGCCAAACCGTAATAAAGCTCAGCTGTTTTTTCGAACTTATCGAACAGGCTCATCGGTCAGGCTTGCTCTTTCTTAATCGCATGAATGGCGTCCACCAGTTCGCCAATCGTCTTGATTTCGGAAATCGTGTTTACAGGGATGGAGATGTCGTAATTGTCCTCGATATCCATCACGATATCCAGAACCGACACACTGTCGATCTCGAGATCGGCAATGAGATCTGTCTCGCGGGCGAGCGTTATCCCCTTTTCGTTCAGAGGCTCAAGCAGCGAACAAATTTTGTGAAAGACGAGATCGTCGTCCTGTTGAATGCTGGACATTCAAGCGTCTCCTTTGCCAGGCAGGCCGCCGCCGCAAGGCTTCAATGTTGTGCGCAGGTTCCTATAACAGCCCATTGTCTTGATACCAGCGTACGGTTTTTGCAAATCCTTCTTCAAGCGGCGTTTCGGGGGCCCAATCGCAAGCCTTAGATAAGAGGTTTTCACGCGCCGCCCAATCGGCGTGGAAAAACTCGTTGACCTGGCCCGTCCGCAGGCTCGGCGCTTTCCCTAATAAGCGCTCAGCGTTTCGAACAAGACTATGATATCCCGAAACAATCGGGCGCGGCGCCCTTAATTTGCGGGGGGATTTCCCAAGGACGGCGCCCAGAATTTCGGCGATTTCGCGCCATTTATGGCCGTGCGGCTGTTCGTCGCCGACTTCATATATCTCGCCTGTCGGGGCGGCCTTGGCGGCGGCGATGAGCGCCCCGGCTGCGTCCTCCACATAGAGCAGCGAGGCGCGGGCGGGCTCATCAGTCCGCGGTTCGAGCGCCCAGCCAGATTTGACCAGCTTGAAATAGGGCAGCGTCGCAAAATCGCGGGGGCCGTAAATAGCGGGCAATCGAAGCGCCAGCCATGGATTGTCGCCGCTCGCTGATTTCACCGCCTGTTCGCTGTCGAACTTACTCTGGGCATAAGGCGACGCAGCGGGAAGGCGCGCTGACATGGAAGAAGCATGGACGAGTTTGGCGCCGGCGTCGGCCGCAGCGGCGGCGGCGTTGGCTGCGCCTTTGACATTGACGGCGTGATAGATTGCGTCATCGCGCGCATGAGTAACGCCCGCGAGATGGAAGAAAACATCCGTCGACTGGGCGAGCTGGCCAAGCGCATCCGCATTGTCGAGATCGCCGGTAACAATCTCAGCGTTGAGGTCAGCGGCAAGCCTTTTGGGATCGCGCGCCAGCAAGCGCACCTGCCAGCCGTCTTTGATGAGACGGTTCACAAGCGCGCCGCCGACAAAGCCGCCGCCGCCGGTAACGGCTGCTTTCAAGGATTAACCCCGCGCTTCAGCAAGTGCGCGTACGGGTGCGCGTGCAGAGGCGTCATCAGCAAACGCGCCGTCCAGAAATTTCTGTTTGACCTTTGCCCGTGACAACTTTCCAGACGACGTCATCACCATGGAGTGCGGCCGCGCAAGCACCACTTCTGCTGGCGCACCGGCTGCATTCTGGATGACCCGCGCAATTTCGCGTTTTAATTCGTTACGCGCGTCGTCGTCCATACCCCGGCGTTCGGCCACCACGACAATGCGTTCGTCGATGCCGTCATCGACGGAAAATGCTGCGACGCCGCCGCTTCTGACGCCTTCAACTTTTTCTACCGCCCATTCGATATCTTGCGGCCAGATATTGCGGCCGTTGATGATGATGAGGTCTTTCGCGCGGCCGGTGATGACAATCTGACCGTCAAGAATGTAGCCCATGTCTCCAGTATCGAGCCACTTGCCATGATACATCGCAGCGGAGGCTTCGGGATCTGAGAAATAGCCTGGCGTAAGGCTTGGTCCTTTGATGAATATGCGCCCCACAACGCGTTCGCCCGCTGCGTCGCCATTGTCATCGCGGACTTCTATTGCGTGGCCCGGCAGCGCCCGACCACATAACACAAAGCCGCGCTTATGCTCCGGCGAGGTCACTGCAGACGCCGGCTGCGCCACGCCCGATCTGGTGTAGTGACGCATATCAACTTCATCGACCACAAAGGGCGCGCCAAGTTCCGGAAATGAAATCGCCAGTGTTGCTTCAGCCATGCCATAGCTTGGCGTAAATGCGGTGCGGTCAAAGCCGCAAGGTTCGAATGCGTCAGCGAATGCGTTAAGGGCCTCGGGCCGCACCATGTCGCCGCCAATCCCAGCGACGCGGACATTAGATAAGTCAATCGCTCCAGGCTCCGCGCGCGCTGAACGCTTTGCGGCAAGCTCGTACCCGAAGGATGGGCTGTAGGTAAGGGTCGCGCCGTGTTCGGTGATCATGCGCAGCCACAAAAGCGGTCTGCGGACGAAATCCGACGTGGTCAGATAATCCACAGACATTTGTGAGATCATCGGCGCCAGGAGGAACCCGATCAGGCCCATATCGTGGTAGAGCGGCAACCAGCTTGCACCGCGGTCGCCTTTTCTTGCGTGAAGACCGTCGCGGGAAATCGCAACAAGATTGCTCATTACAGATTTTTGGGTGCCGATGACGCCCTTGGGCGCGCTTGTGGACCCCGACGAATATTGGATGTAGCACTCTTCGTCGGCGGAAAACGAAGTCGCCGCAGCTTTTTCTTCTAACGCATTAAGGGCGTCGAAACTCAAGACTTCAACGCCTTCTACGTTCTCGGTCGCCTCGTCGAGAAAGGATGTCAGGGTTTCCGGCCCAATTGCCGCTACTGCGCCGGCGCCCGTGATCATTTGCCGGATCTGATTGAGGTATCCGTCTTTGCCGCCGAGATTGACCGGCATCGGCATTGGCGCCGGGATAATCCCTGCATACTGACAAGCGAAAAACGCTACGACAAAATCGGAACTTGTTTCTGCAACGATGGCGATCCGGTCGCCGCGCTTAAATCGTGCGGAGAGTTTTTCCGCCAGGGTGCGAGCGCGGTCGCGCAAAGCTGAGTAAGGCAGCGTTTCTTTAACGGCGCCGCGTAAGTCGAAGAAATTATACCCGGTCGAACCTTGCGCTGCGTAATCGAGCACTTCAACGAGCGTCAGCGTATCGCAAATTTTGAACGGCAACGCATCATTGACCGACGGCGTCGGTTTGATGGTTTCGCCCGATGCATTTTCAGCCGGCGTCCGACTTGAATTGACGGCCATTAACGCCCCCGCACTTTGCCGGTTTTCCGCCCGGCGTTTTCACCTACCATCAGGATTTCCCCAAATCCCGATTCAATTTGAGGTTCTTGCACCCGCCCTGTTGCGTTGAGACGCATCGCACCATCCTAACCTTTAAAGCGATGGTGTCACCATCCCCAATCGCAATCGGCAATATTGAGCGAATACAACCCCTTAGACAAGCCGGCAAGGGCGTGTGTCGGCGCCTTTGGTCAAGTTTTGCGCAAGGATGTTACAGTTTACCAATTTTCGTGACTTGGGGCCCTGCGCTATCTTGTTTCTCGCTTGATTGCGGCTTAGCTAGTACACCCATCAGTACCCTAGAATTCGAAACCCCATGACTGCCGGGAGCGTCGCCCATGCGGCTTTTTATTGGATATAAGGCCTGGAAAGAGGAGGAGTATCTCCTCAATCGCATGACATTTGACGACCTTCTCCGCGCCTATGTCACCTATCCGGCGATCCAGGTCTATGCGGTTGTGATTGTCGCGACGCTTGCAATCGGCTTTGCGACCATGACCTCGTTCTGGCTATTTGCCGGCTCATTCGCAGTGGGTGCGTTGTTGTTCCCGATCGCCTGGTACTTCATTCATCGCTTCATCCTGCACGGAAGCTGGATGTATAAATCGCCTTACCTGGCTAAATTGTGGAAACGCATACATTACGATCATCACCGCTACCCCAATGATTTATCAGTGTTATTCGGTGGTCTTCATACGACGTTGCCAACGATTTTGGTTGTTGCGGCGCCGGTTGGCTGGCTGATCAGCGGACCCGCCGGGGCGGCGGGCGCGGTCGCCGGCACCGTTTTCATGACGTGCGTGACGGAGTTCCTGCACGCAGGCGAGCATCTGGCGTTTGAGCCGAAATCAACCTTCTGGAAGGTCATGAAAAAGCGTCACCTTGCGCATCATTTTCATAATGAGCAGGGAAATTACGGCATCGCTGAATTTTTCTGGGATAAAGTGTTCGGCACCTTCTATGAGGAGGCGGAGGATATTCCCCGGACCGCCACAGCCCGCAATCTTGGTTACACAGACGAAATGGCCAAGAAGTTTCCTTGGGTAAAGCAGTTGACCGATGCGGAGCCCAAGGCCAAGGGCGGCATGCGGCCAGACGCTGTCTGAGATTTAAGCTCTGTTCTTGCGCAAGTGATTGCGCGGCTTTGCGAATTCGTCGCGCAGGGGCACTTTCATATTGATTTTGCGTGCAGGCTTTGCCAGTTTCCGCGCCGACCTCTGGTAAGAGCCGGTTGAAGGGCGAGGCGGTTAAGCGCGCGAGCCGCCATTCCGGCATTCGCTGAACAAAATTCCAAGAAAGGCAGAATGATGAGCTTAGAGCTTTGGTTGGTCATTGCGGCCGGCTTGCTCGCGATTGCGTATGGCGCCTTCACCGTAAATGCGGTGATGTCGCTGCCGACGGGCAACGACCGTATGAGAGAAATTGCGGCCGCGATTCAGGAGGGCGCGCAAGCCTATTTGAACCGGCAATACACGACGATCGGCATCGCCGGTCTGGTGGTGTTCCTTATTCTATTATTTGCGTTCAGGCTGGATTGGATTCCGGCCGCAGGCTTCGCCATTGGCGCTGTGCTTTCGGGCGCAGCAGGCTTCATCGGCATGCTGGTTTCCGTGCGCGCCAATGTGCGCACCACGCAGGCGTCGAGCGAGTCAATCGGCAAGGGCCTTTCGGTTGCCTTCCGCGCCGGCGCCATTACCGGCATGCTTGTGGCTGGCCTCGCGCTTTTGGGCCTTGCCGGCTACTACGCCTTCCTGGTCTATGGCCTTGGCAGTGCGCCGGAAGACAGAACCGTCATTAACGGTCTTGTGGCGCTTTCGCTTGGCGCTTCCTTGATCTCGGTGTTCGCGCGTCTTGGCGGCGGCATCTTCACCAAGGGCGCTGACGTTGGCGGCGACCTTGTAGGTAAGGTCGAAGCAGGCATCCCGGAAGATGATCCGCGCAACCCGGCGACGATTGCTGACAATGTCGGCGACAATGTCGGCGATTGCGCCGGCATGGCTGCTGACCTCTTTGAAACCTATGTGGTGACGGTCGCCGCGACTATGGTGCTTGGGTCAATTCTTTACACCGCCAACGCCGGGCAGTTCATGTTTTACCCGCTGGCCATCGGCGCGGTCTGCATCGTGACGTCGATCATCGGCACCTTTGCGGTGAGCCTCGGCAAGGGTTCCACCAATGTCATGGGCGCGCTCTACAAAGGCCTGATCGTCACTGGCGTTTTGTCACTGATCGCCATCGCTGCTGTGACCTTCTCCATGTTTCCGGTCGGAGAGACGATTCCTGGGACGGAGTTTTCCGGCCTTAGCCTCTTTTTGTGCGGCGTTGTCGGACTGGTGGTGACGGGACTGATCGTCTGGATCACGGAGTATTATACCGGCACCGCCTTTCGGCCGGTAAAGTCAGTCGCTGCGGCGTCCGAATCCGGTCACGGCACCAATGTTATCCAAGGCCTTGCGGTTTCCATGGAAGCTACAGCCTTGCCGGCGTTGGTCATCGTTGTCGGTATTATCACAACGTTTAACCTTGCCGGCCTTTACGGCATCGCAACGGCGGTTACGACCATGCTTGCGCTTGCGGGCATGATTGTCGCCCTCGACGCGTTTGGTCCGGTAACGGACAACGCCGGCGGCATTGCGGAAATGTCAGGCCTTGAAGGGTCGGTACGCGATACGACAGACGCGCTCGACGCCGTTGGCAACACCACCAAAGCGGTCACCAAGGGCTACGCCATTGGGTCTGCGGGCCTTGGCGCGCTTGTCTTGTTTGCCGCCTATACGGAAGACATCAACCACTTTGTTGCGCACCCGGATGAGTTTCCATTCTTCGCGGATGTCGCGATCGATTTCTCGCTGTCCAATCCATATGTGGTTGTCGGCCTCTTTATCGGCGGTCTGTTGCCCTTCCTCTTTGGCGCCTGGGCGATGCAGTCGGTTGGACGCGCCGCCGGGTCGGTGGTTGAGGAAGTGCGCAAGCAATTCCGCGAAGATGAGGGCATCATGGCGGGAACGTCGAAGCCGAATTACGGCCGTGCGGTAGATATGCTGACCCGCGCCGCCATCAAGGAGATGGTTAAGCCTTCGCTGTTGCCGATCCTTTCGCCGCTTGTGGTCTACTTTGTCGTCGGCCTCGTTGCGGATAAATCCGCTGCTCTGTCGGCAGTTGGCGCCATGCTCATGGGCGTTATTGTCACCGGGCTTTTTGTGGCGCTTTCCATGACCGCCGGCGGCGGCGCCTGGGACAACGCTAAAAAGTACATCGAAGACGGCCATCATGGCGGCAAGGGTTCTGAAGCCCACAAAGCCGCCGTCACCGGCGATACGGTGGGCGATCCTTACAAGGATACGGCTGGCCCCGCCGTTAACCCGATGATCAAGATCACCAATATCGTGGCCTTGCTTTTATTGTCGGTGCTTGCCGCTTAAGCGCCGACCATCATCGCGAATTCAAAAAGGGACCGCTATTGCGGTCCCTTTTTTCTTTCAGTCATGCAAATCAAATCAATCATCAAGCCCTGTGTCGCGCTTGTTGCGGCGAACGTAAAAGACGTTTCGCGGGATTTCTTTGCCGCGAATATTCGTGTTGGCTTTGATGATTTTCGAAAGACTTGTTCGTCTTAGCATCGCCAGCTCCGCGTGCGTCAGGTCGCGCTCGTGCCAAAAGCGATCATGATCGCGCAATGCTGTGAACTGACGGATAACGATCGCGCGGAAAAGGGGCCCGAGCTGCGAGCCTTCTGACGTTAAAGCATCTTCCGCAAGGCCGCCAACCCAAAGGTCGATGTTGTCGACTAAACCGTAAGCGTTATATAGCGTATATTGCACAGCCGGGTCTGACGAAATCTCATCGAAATCCGAAACACGCGGTAGGCCCATGGCGACGCGGGCGTCGTTATAGGATGGCAGGCCAAGGTCGCGCCCGCGTTGAATGTTCAGCGACGCGAGATCGAAGCCGCCGGCGCCGGGCGGTCCGAACAGGAAATTTCTGAGATCATCAACGATTTTGGGATCAATCGTTTGACTTTTCTGCGCCGCCAGGCCGCGCAGGATCGGGTCAATGTCGTTGCGCCGCTTCAACAAAGATGGCGCATTAAAAAACGCATCGCGAAGCGCAAGGTGACCATTTCGAATCTCGCGTCCGCGACGATTGAGACGCAACAGGTTGGTGTTGATCAGGCTGTGGCCGAGACGATATGCAGCGCCCGAAAACTCATTGAAGATCGTCGCGTTTCCAGGCGTATAGCCGCGATAAGGCGGGATCGCGCCTTCGCCAATCAGCGCCGGCAGGAACTCGTTATAGGTGATGATCTGGATCTCGGCGATCACCATGCGCCGTGCTGCGTGATAGATATCGTCGCCGGAATAGTGAGGACGGGCTTTGCGAATACGCTTGGCCCATCGATTGTGTTCGCGCACGAATAAAATGTGCATGGCGGCCAGTCCAACCTGCTCATTCGCGCGCACGTCGCCCGCGAGGAACAGCTTTGCCGGGTCAGGCGCCGGGCCGTTGGCGTTTGGCAGGCCGTCTGTATTGAACGGCAACAGTCCGCCGCGGCTGGTGCGCAGGCGCCCGGTCCCGTCATTTGTCCGCAGCGCCGTTGCGCGCTCGTCGCTTGAACCATAGACCATTGATCCGTCGATCCAGGAGGTGATCTCGTTCACCTGTTGACGAGGATTGGCGAGGTCCGTTCCGGTTTCTGCGTCGCTGAGCGCGCGGTTAAAGTGCATTGTTTTGTCGCCGTTTCCCGCCGGATCAAAATAAGAATCGCCAGCAGGAATCTTGATGTCGAAGGAACGATCCGCGCTTGCAACCTCGTCGCCGAGCGACAGGTCGTGATCGAGGAACTGTCCCCACTGCCATAGAAAATCGCTGGCGCCGAAATGGTTCGGCAGTGAACGTTCCTGCGCGGCGACAAGGTTGCTGATCTCGCGCGGGCTTTTGCGCAAGGGACCCGCCATCGTTGCGATGCTGTCAGCATATCCTACCGGCGCGAGACGCTGAAACTGTTGGAAGCTGGCGCCCGCCAGAGGATCAAGCTGGTTGTTGCCGGAGCCGTCCATTGAACGAATCTCTCGGCCGCGATGGAAGCGCTTGCGAAAATATCTTGCGCGGTCGCGGCGGCGCGCGTCATTTTTCGCCCGTTCATCCCGCTCAATATTTTGCGAAGGTTTGTCGTCTCGCTCCTCGCCGCGCAGACTGAGCGCCGATGAGCTCATGAGCAGCACAAGCGCCATTGCACTCGCCCCCAACACCGCTTGCATTTTCATTGCTGCAGGTCCCCCTCTCTTTGCCCCAATATATCACGCCTAGCAATTATCGATCCGAAAAGCGGCGGTTTTCAAGCAAGCGCGTCAATAATTCCCGGTGTATACGCGCGAGACGCGAGACAGGGTTCAAACTTCGCGCTATTGAGGCCGAACGGTTAGAGCCCATGGTTAAAAAGAGCATTGTCGTGGCGACTTCTGAGTTCGAAGCGGTGATTTTCGATTGTGACGGCGTCCTTGTTGATAGCGAGATTTTGGGGCTCGACGCTTCCACCGCCTATTTGCGAGACCATGGCTTTGACTGGTCGCCGGCTGATCTTGTGCGGCTTTTTACCGGTTTTCGGGATGACGTGTTTGCCGAGCGGCTGACCAAGGCCTATCGCGACCTGCATGGCGTTGATCCCAACACGGATTTTTTTTCCGGACTGGTTGAGACAAGGCGGTCGCGCCGGCATTTGTTAGCGCCGGTGCCGGGCGCTAGGGCTGCGATTGCTGCGATGCGGACGCCGAAAGCGGTCGCGTCCTCATCCCGCACGGAATTTCTCGTCGGCAAGATGAAACGCACCGGGCTTTATGATTTGTTTGACCCTCATGTGTATTCGGCGGACCAGGTCGCCCATGGCAAACCGGCACCGGACATATTTCTCTATGCGGCGGAAAAAATTGGCGTTGCGCCAGAGCAGTGTCTTGCGATTGAGGACAGTGAAAACGGCGTTAAGGCCGCATACGCCGCCGGCATGACAGTCTGGGGTTTCCTTGGCGGCGGGCATTGCTTTGAGGGCCACGGGGCCCGTCTGACGGCGGCTGGCGCGCATAAGGTTGTTAAGGATTTCAAAGCGCTCGGCGTCGCATTGTCTTAGATCATCAGGCGACAAGTACGCGTTTGGCGAAAGTCACTATTGCAGCTATTTGGCGTAGGACTTGATCGTCATGATAACCCCCAGCACACCCAAAAGAACAATAAATGCATAGGTTGCAGGGCTGGCGTCCGCTTGCGGTGATGTTGGGAAAAATAACCGAAAAAAGCCGCCTGCAATCATTAGCCATCCGACGATCGTTATACTCAGCGTCCACATCGGCCGCCATTGGTTGTGGAATCGGACGACGCCCAAACCAACTGCGAACAAGATCATGCCGTTCAGATAGGTCATTGGCGGGATGTTTTCCGACCAGATGTCGAGGTTCATCCATTCTGATGTGGTGACTGCAATCAGCGTCGGCCCTAGGACCGATCCAATTTGCCGCGACTTTTTATCTTCATGCATCGTTCAACCGCAGCCTCTCCAAGAAGTTTCACTAGCGTCTGGGGTCTTAAATCGAAACAAAATGACTTTCCAGATCAGAGCCCGTGCGGATGTCTGGCCGCCTCCCATAATGAGAGTGTAAGTGGGGCGCTGTACGCTCCCGACGACAGCCAAACTTGACGGCGCGCATCCCTCGCGCGACAGATGGGCTCATGAATTTTGCCTCGGATAACTGGGCGGGCGCGGCGCCAGAGATCATCGATGCGATTGTCCGCGCCAACGAAGGGACAGCGCCTTCCTATGGCGGCGATGAATTATCAGCGCGCGTTGAAACGCGTTTTTCTGAATTGTTCGAGCGCGATTGTAAGACTTTTTTCGTAGCGACCGGCGGCGGCGCCAATGGCCTTGCGCTTTCTGTGTTGACGCCGCCTTACGGCATGGTCCTTTGCCACGAGGAAAGCCATGTGCAGATGGACGAATGCGGCGGGCCGGAATTCTTCACCGGCGGCGCAAAGCTTTTGCCGGTAGCGGGCGCCGCCGGGAAACTGACGCCGGCTGCCGTCAAAAAGGCGCTCGCTGGTTTTCCGGAGCGGCCGCCCCATGGGTGTCCAGCTCGTGTCTTGTCTCTGACGCAAGGAACGGAATGTGGGACCATATATTCCGTAGACGAATTAAAAGCGATCAACGCCGTCGCCCATGACGCAAAGCTTGCGGTGCATATGGACGGCGCGCGTTTCGCCAATGCGGTTGCGGCGGTCGGCGCGAGCCCGGCGGAGATGACCTGGAAAGCCGGCGTCGACGCGCTTTCTTTCGGCGGCACAAAAAATGGCTGCATCGCTGCTGAGGCGGTGGTTTTTTTCGACCCTGCGTTAGCGCAAGATTTTGAATTCAGGCGCAAGCGTGCAGGGCACCTATTGTCGAAAATGCGTTTTATTGCTGCGCAGTTCGATGCTTATCTTACGGATGATCTTTGGTTGAAGCTGGCTTCGCATGCGAATGCTAAGGCGAAAGGCCTGTCGCAAGCGCTTTCGCGCCTGCCGGGAGTTGAAATCGCTTACCCGACCGAGATCAACGAAGTCTTTGCGACTTTTCCCGACGGCGTTGCGGAAAAATTGCGGCAAGGCGGGTCGTTTCTGTATCCCTGGATAACGCCGGGAGATCCCGCCGACGGGAAAATGCATAGGATGATTGCGTCGTTTCAGACGCAACAGGCCGATGTTAAAGCCTTTGTCGAAGCAACACGGTTGGCGCTAAAGAGCGGTTGACGAGCAACTCTAAAACCAGCCCGCTGTTTCCCGGCGCGCGACCGTTTCAAGAAGCGAGATCATTTCCACCCCGTCATTAAGGCAGGGAATGACTTCGAAATGTGCACCGCCTGCCTCCTTGAAAACGGCGCGTGCGGCGATGTCGAGTTCTTCCAATGTTTCGATGCAGTCTGAAACGAAGCTCGGCGCCATGACAGCGATATTTTTAACGCCGGACTGGGCCAGCGATTGGATTGTGTCTTCGGTTGCGGGCTCAAGCCATTTCTCACGGCCGAACTTTGACTGAAACGTCATCGGCGCTAATTCATCCGTCCAGTCCATCGCTGCCCGCAACAGGCGCGATGTTTTTGAACAATGACAGTAATAGGGATCGCCCGCATCGAAATATCGCTGCGGAATGCCGTGATAAGAAAGGATGACGCGCTCCGGCTTGAAGGCGAGTGACGACAGAAGCTGACGCGCCGTTGCGGCAAGGGCGTCGATATAAGCGGCGTCGTCATAGAATGGCGGCGCAACGCGCACTGCCGGCTGCCAGCGCATCTGACCAAGGGCGCTGAACACGGCGTCTGTTACGCTGGCGGTCGTCGTAGCGGAATATTGCGGATAAAGCGGCGCCACCAAAATCCGGGCGCAGCCTTCGTCCTGCAAATATTTCAGACGGTCAGCAATCGACGGCGCGCCATAGCGCATAGCCCAGTCAACAACCACATCTTCGCCAAAGCGGCTTGCCAATCCTTCCGCCTGTTGGCGCGTGTAATATCGCAGTGGCGATTCCTGGCTCTCTTCGCGCCATATCTTTTTGTAATTACGCGCTGTAGCCGCCGGTCTGACATTCAAGATGACGCCGTACAGCAAGGGAAGCCAAATGGCGCGCGGTAAATCCACAACCCGCTTATCACTTAAAAACTCCGCGAGATAGCGCCTCACAGCGCTGGCAGTTGGCGCATCCGGCGTGCCGAGATTGACGAGCAATACCCCAACACGGTCATCGCTGACGTCAGGGTGCCCGGCTGGCCGGTGCAGCGCCATCGGAATTGTCGAGTTCTTGGCGTCCATCGCCGTTGCTCCAAAAGACGGTCATCCGTCACTTGATCGCAAAGGCGTTAGCAGCTTGCAATGTCGCAGGAAAGCGCCGTCATCTTGCAGACTGGCTGCTTATCGATCTTAAGCGCGAATATTGGCGGCGGGCCCGGTGCGCGGCTTATATCGCTTGGTTTCTTCTTTTGCGTGATAGCGCGGTTTTGCCTCGCGGCGGCCGTAGCGCGCTTCGTCAAGTTGACGGTACGCGCGGCGGGTCCGAGAGCCGTCTTCGTCCAGGAGCCGGTAGGAGGGTTTTGCATTGGCGGCGGCGGTGCGCACGCTTTCCACATCCCGCAATTCGTGGGCGCGATAGGCCAGGCGATGTTTCACAGCGTATGACCGCTTTTTGCTGGTGGGAACGACCGGCGCCGGGTCAGCGGCAATTGCAAACCAGCCGAGGCCAGCTTCACTGTCGCCTTCTACATTTTGCGTGTACCAAGCGAGAATGATTGCAAGTGTTGCAATAACGCCGATGAATTCGAGTCCGCCCACCATGAGAATTCCTTAACAACCGCCGTGACTTTAACCATTTGATTCAGAAAAGCGAGGCGCGCTTTTCAAAAAGTGAAGGTGCAAGACCTATGCAATCCAGGCGGTTCACGATGGGATGAAGGCGTTCGCTCACGAACGCATTGTCGTGAGGAGTCTTAACGCGTTAACCACCAACCGGTTGGTTAACGCTTTATCATCGCTCCCACGCTTAGTTTCTTCGGGTGATGGGAAGAGCGGCGGTTTTCGAAATATCGTTGACGCGGGCCTTGCTCGCTGCGGCAGCGCTGGCTGCGTTTGCGGCCTATGTGGCCGTTGCGACGGTCGCGAGTCTTTTTGCCCCGCTGGCGATTTTTCTCTTTTTGGCGCCCTTACTGTTGATCATGGTCGCCGCCGCCCCTTCCGCTCGCCCGGCGCCCAAATCGATCATCATGCCGCTTTTGTTCGCCGGAGCTTTTTTGATGCCCTTGTGGCCGGCCTATATTCACTTAAAGCTTGGCCCCGCGCCGATCATCACGCCGCCGCGGATTTTCCTTTACGCAGTAACGGCGCTCTGGCTCTACGACATGACGTTCTCGCCCCTGCGGCGCGGTCAGTTTCTGCTGGCGATCCGCAATAGCCGGCTCGTGGGCGGCTTCGTCATGCTGCTCTTCGGCCTCAACTTCATGAGCGTGCCCCTGGCTCAGGGAAAGCTGCTGGCGGGGCAAGAGTTCTTCCGGCAGGTGGTGATTTGGTTCCTGCCCTTTTGCGCCTTCGCCACCTATGTGCGGCGCAGGCAGGATTTTTACCGCCTGCTCGCGGCGGCGGTCGTTGGTGCGGGGGGCGCCGGCGTGATCGCCATGGGCGAGCTCGCCAGCGGCAGGCTGGTTGCGAACCTTTTGTCGCCCTTCATCAGCGGCGAAGCTGAATGGTTGAGGATTACGCAGGAGCAAAAAATCCGTGACGGCGTCTTTCGCGCTCAGGCGACCCATACGCATCCCTTGTCACTGGGCGAGTTTTTGGCGCTTCTGGCGCCGGTAGCGCTTGGGTTTTGCGCAGCCGCCCGATCCCGCGGCCGCATCTTCTGGGCGGTCATCCTTGTTGCGATATTGGGCGGCGTTGTTGCGACGAATTCCCGCGGCGCGCTTCTTGGTCTTTTGATGGGCCTCGGGCTGGTGGGCGGCTTCATGCTGCTGCGATTTATGAAAACCGCCGCCGCTGAACTTTACCGTCCGGCGATTGGTCTTGCGACATTTGCGGCGATTGCTGCGTCGCCCGTCCTGGTCGTCGGCGCCCATCAAATGATCTCCGGCGACAGCGGCGCGTCGGCGGCGCGGTCCACGCAGTCCCGCATTGAGCAGATCGAAAAAGCATGGCCCAAAATTCTAAAGCGGCCGGTGCTCGGCTATGGCACAGGCCGGTCTGCGCGGATTATCGGGTTTTACGGTCGGTCCCTGACGGTCGATAATTACTATCTGTCGCTCACCGTTGATCTTGGGTTTCCGGGGCCCATCGTTTTCCTCTGTATGCTTATCTTCTGCGCGCGCGGCTCCATTCGCAATGCTGCGCAAGTAGCGCGAGGACGCAGCGCTGATGAAGCAGCGTCAAGAGAGTTTTGGATATGGATAGGGTTCGCCGGCGCCATGGCGGCCTTCGCCACGTCCCGGTCGATTATTTCACAGACCGGCAATCTTTCTTTTTTCTATCTCGTCCTCGGCGCTTATGTGGGGACGGCGGCGCGATTTCATATCGCGCGCCGTCCTGCTGACGATGACGATGGTTACGCCTGTCAACCCGATGCGTAGCGCCGTTTACTTTTTGCATTCGCATGCACGCGGTTGAGCCGCGCATTGTCGATCTCTTCGACAATGTTCTCGATCATGCCGGCTTCGCAATCCGCAGCGGCGCGCTTTGCAAATATCGTCTCTCGGCCGCGGGTCTGGCAAGACTGCGACGCCCGTAGTTCGATCCGTTTGTAGACGTTTTGCGCTCCGCCTACGGTCTGCAGTTCATGGGGCTGATAGGAAAATCGATAGTCATCGCCGGCCGCGGCCGGCGTGGCGAACGATAACATGGCGGCAAGGCCGGTAACGGCCAAAAGTGGTGATTGGCGCATCTCAAAGGCTCCTCATTAGGCTTCTACGCTGCCCTCTGATCAAGTCATCCGCGACGCCTCCGAGATGTCGTTTAGCTTTGTCGTCTGCGAATAAACCCACTATGACCCGTTGGAAGGCGCGCGAAAATCCCGTGCGTCGCGCCGATCGACCGCTTCGTCGATGAGAGCGCCAATATCGGCGCTACAACGCTTTGCATGCGCATAGGAGGCAAGAAGAAATAGCGATGACGTATAAGAACAAATGGGCGCTGATCACTGGCGCGTCTGCAGGCATCGGAGCGGCCTTTGCGCGATCCCTGGCGCAAAAAGGCGCCAATCTCGTGCTGGTTGCGCGGCGCAAGGAAAAGCTTGAGAGCCTTGCTGCAGAACTTGCCGCTGCGTATTCCGTTGAAACAATAGTCATCGCCGCTGATCTTGCTGATCCGCTTGCGTCGTCTGATATCGCCGAAAAGCTCGCAAGCGATGGCGTCAATATCGACATTCTCGTCAATAATGCGGGCTTTGGCATGCCAGGTAATTTCACCGAGAGCGATTGGGCGGCGCATCGTGATTTTTTGGCGCTGATGGTGACGAGTTATGCGCATCTAACGCATGCGTTTCTTCCAGGCATGCTGGAACGCGATTACGGTCGCATCATTCAGGTTGCGTCTGTTGCGGGGCTCGTGCCCGGCTCTTCCGGCCATACGCTTTACGGCGCCTCAAAGGCGTTTCTTGTAAGCTTTGCGCAATCGCTTGCCGGCGAATGCGAAGGAACCGGCGTGCATGCGAGCGCGCTTTGTCCGGGCTTTACCTATTCCGAGTTTCACGATGTCAACGAAACACGGTCGCTGGTATCGCAGTTGCCGAAACATATGTTCATGGAGGCGGAGCCCGTGGTCGAGGGCGCCCTTGAGGCGGTGGAAAAGGCGCATGTGGTTTATGTGCCGGGCGCCTGGAACAAGTTCACCGTTTGGCTGATGAAAGCGCTGCCGCGCCCCTGGGCGGCTCTTATGGTGAAAAACCAGTCGGCGAAGTTCAGGCGCGCAACCGCCGATTAACGGCGAGAAGGAGAACCGCGTGAAACACGCGATGCTTAAGGTTGGGGTGTTCGGTCTTGCGGCGGCATGCCTCATCGCCTGTTCGCAGGCGGTTGATGATGCAATCTGGCATGAAGCATGGGCGACGACGGACGCGTTCAAAAGCCCTGAAAGCGCCGCCATTGCGCGCAAGCACGATGCGATTTTTATTTCCAACGTCAAAGGTTACGAAAAGAACGGCGAAGGGTTCATCTCTCGCTTGTCCTTTGACGGCGCCGTTAAGGACCTGGTCTGGTTGGAAGGGCTGAACGCGCCCACTGGGCTTGCAGTTGACGGCGATACGCTATGGGCGGTTGACTTCGACCGGCTGGCTGAGATCGACATTCCAACCGGTGAGGTTCGCGCGTTTTTTCCGGCACCGGATGAAAGGCCGTTGCTCAACGATGTTGCGGTAAGCGAAAGCGGCGAGGTTTTCGTTACCGGATCAGCGTCGAATTCAGTCTATCATTTGAAAGATGGCGCGCTTGTCGTCTGGTTAAAGGACAACGACAACTTGGCGACGGCCAACGGCGTTTACGCGACGTCATCGGATGTCGTTGTCGCCGCTTACAACCTTGTGCGCGTTGACCGTGCAACTAAAAAAATCACCTTACTGGGCGACCGCAGTGTTTTGAACGATCTCGAAGGCGTCAAAGCAGACGGCGCCGGCGGGTATTATGTGTCTGCAATCGGAGATCGACCGCTTTATCAGGTGACGAAGGAAGGAAATACGATCCCGTTGTTTGAAGGGCGCGAGTTTATCGCCGATTTCGATCTTGCTGACGGTCTCCTTGTTGCGCCGACCAGCGCCGATACGGTGATCGCTTTTGAAGCGCGCAAACCTAAAAGCAAATAACCACGCTTCTTAAATCAAAACGATGGGGCGATTTCATCGGCCAGTTTGGTTGAAATCTCCGCGGGATGACCGCCGGGCTTGATCAGCTTCGATTGTTGCTGCGTCATTGAGCGTCCAATCATATTTGTAGCGATCAATATCCGTTCGCCCCTCCAATACGCGTAATAGCGGCGCATCTGCGAACTGCCTTATATGATCCAGAATGTTTTCCTCCGTGTCGCCAAAATCCTCGCGAAACCATCCAAAGATTTTCGAGACGATCAGTTTGTCGTCGTCGATGCGAACGCCGCGCGGATGATTGATGAATTTGCGAGCCTGTTCATCAAGCGCCGTATAAACGGAGGCGCCTTCGTAAGCTTCACCGCGGAGATTGGGGCACCCAAGAGCGGCGCAATTGACCCCGTAATGGATGCGCGGGTCTTTGAACACCGGGCGGATAATACCGTGTTCAATATCGTTGAGGGTAAGCTCGACGCCGTTCACCGTCGCGACCGGTGTTTTCCAGGGCGCGCTAATGTCGCGGATGCTGTCCGTGGGGTAATGGTCAAGGATCAGTTTGACCGTCGCTGCGTTGTAGAGGTTGATCCAGAAGGCAAGTTGCTCATTGCGCGGTAGCGCCGTTACATCGATGGTCTCAAGCATTTCGATATATGACTGCAGCAGGCGTCGTTCTGTCGCTGTTGCGCCGCCATAGTCGATGCGGTTGATCCCGTTATCATCTGCAGCAAGGCGTCTTTCCAGAAAGGTTGTCCAGACTTGATGGTCCATGACTTTGACAGACGCATCGTCATATTCCGCGAATATGGGGTCGATAAGCTCCGTATCGGGAACGAACTGGCGCTCAATCCATAGTGGCGCAGCGGCGGCGGCTTTGATGTTCAACACAGCAAAGACGACGGCAATGAAAAAGACTTTGGGGTTCATGAGTTGCTTCCGCGTTGATCGAGCGGAAGCTAGCCACGTAAGGAGCAGCCGCCAAATAACAACGGGCGCCGCGCGATCACATATGCGTAATACCAAGCTGCGCTGACGACTGGAGGCGCCATGCGAAGGCCGGCCTTCGCGAACAGTGATTTGGCGAGGCGCTCTTAAGTTGCTGTCGGCGCAGCTTCATATATCGAGTTTAAACGGCCTTTTGCGCCCAGACGCGATGCTCTTTGTCGAGCTCGTATGCGGCCATGGCGGCGAGCGTAACAATATCGCCAACCCGCGCACCGACTTGGGCGATCTGTACGGAATGTTCGAGCCCGATCAAAACCGGACCAATAACGATGGCCCCGCCGATCTCACCGACGAGCTTGGTGGAAATCCCTGCGGAGTGAACCCCCGGCGTGATCAGCACATTCGCTTCGCCCTTCAGGCGCGAGAACGGATAGACGGCGCGGAACTTTTCGTTGAGCGCCATGCGCGGCGTCATTTCGCCTTCATAGTCGAAATCCACATCGACGCGCTGATCGAGAATATCAACTGCGCCGGCCACCCGCCGTGAGTGTTTCGTGTCCGGATTGCCGAAATTCGAATAGGAAACAAATGCGACCTTTGGCGTGTAGCCGAGACTGCTAACAGCGTGAGCGACCTGTACGGCAATTTCCGCAAGATCTTCGGCTTCGGGCAGCTCCGTGACACTGGTGTCGGCGACGAACAGCGTCCGGTTCGGCGTTAGGAGAATCGACATGCCGATAATGCGCTCGCCGGGACGCGGATCGAGCGCAAGACGAATATTCCGGAAAGCGACGTCATAATGGCGCGTTACGCCTGTCACCATGCCGTCAGCATGGCCGTGCGCCAGCATGCAAGCGGCGAAGACATTCCGGTCTGTGTTGGCGAGCCTTAACGCGTCGCGGCGCAGATAGCCTTTGCGTTGCAGGCGTTTGTATAGATACTCCGTATAGGTCTCAGTATTGGGCGCGTTGCGGGAATGGTAGATTTCAAAGTCTGCGTCTTTCGGCAGTCCCAGCCTGCCGAGCGTTTCTTTGATCCTCTCTTCCCGACCGATAAGGATCGCCTTGCCAAGGTTTTCCTGTTGGAAGCCGTAGGCGGCGCGAATGATGGTCTCTTCTTCGCCTTCTGCAAAGACGATGCGCTTTGGCGTCTCGCAGCCGCGCAATGTGGATTGGATTTTTTGCAGGAAGGATGCTGAAGGATTAAGCCGCGCCGCAAGGGTTTGTCGGTAGCTTACAAGATTTTCAATGGGTTTGCGGGCGACGCCGGTTTCTGCGGCGGCTTTCGCAACTGCCGGCGGGATTTCGGAAATCAGCCGCGGGTCGAAGGGCGTTGGAATAATGTAGCCCGGCCCATAGATGAGGCGCTTGCCGTAAGCCGCGGCGACTTCGTCGGGCACGTCCTGGCGCGCCAGCTTTGCGAGGGCTTCCGCACAGGCGATTTTCATTTCCTCATTGATGGTGCGCGCGCGGGCGTCGAGGGCGCCGCGAAAGATATAAGGAAACCCGAGCACATTGTTGACCTGGTTCGGATAGTCCGAGCGACCGGTGGCGATGATCGCGTCATCCCGCACCTCACGGATTTCTTCCGGCAGGATTTCCGGCGTCGGGTTCGCCATGGCGAAAATGATCGGGTCTTTCGCCATGGACTTGACCATGTCTTTGGTCACTGCACCGGCGACCGACAGCCCGATGCAGACATCGGCGCCGTCCATGGCTTCCGCAAGACTGCGTTTATCCGTTTCGACCGCATGCGCGGAACGCCACTGGTCCATGCGTTCGGTGCGGCCTTTGTAAAGGACGCCTTTGGAGTCGCAGACGAGGGCGTTCTCATGAGGCAATCCCATGGCCTTGATCAGCCCAATGACGGAAAGCGCCGAGGAGCCGGCGCCGGAGACCGCGACCTTGATCTCCTTGATTGACTTGCCGGTGATGTCGAGGGCGTTGAGCAACCCGGCCGCTGCGATGATCGCCGTCCCATGCTGATCGTCATGGAAGACGGGGATATCCATCAGCTCTTTCAGGCGCTGCTCAATCTCGAAACTTTCCGGCGCCGCAATGTCTTCGAGATTAATGCCGCCAAAGGCGGGGCCAAGATATTTAACGGCGTTGATGAATTCTTCCGGGTCTTTCGTATCGACTTCGATATCGACAGAATCGATGTCTGCAAAGCGCTTGAAGAGGACCGACTTGCCTTCCATGACCGGCTTCGAAGCGAGCGCCCCAAGATCGCCCATGCCAAGGATGGCGGTGCCGTTGGAAATCACCGCGACCATATTGCCCTTGGAGGTGTAGTCATAGGCGCAGTCGGGATCATCGGCTATGTGCTGCACGGGTACGGCGACCCCTGGGGAATAAGCAAGGGACAAATCCCGTTGCGTCGCCATGGGTTTTGTGGGGTTGATTTCCAGCTTGCCGGGCTTGCCGCGGCTATGAAAACCCAATGCTTCTTCGTCGGTGAATTTGGTGGAGTCGTCGACCATCCCTTGCGCCTTTATTCGCGTCCCTTTCTTTAGCGCTTACGCTTTTGCCGAAAGAGAGGCAAGGAAAGAGCCCGTGAACGCTCTTGCACAGCCTAGGCCGGAAGCATAGATGGTGGAAACGTTACAAGGGTAAGCAAGATGTTCATCCAGACAGAAGACACGCCGAACCCGCAATCCATGAAATTCCTGCCCGGCCAGGCGGTGCTTGGCCTTGATGACCGGGGCCAGCCAAAGCTCGGCCATGATTTTCCGACGCTGGAATCCGCTGGGGCGTCACCGCTCGCGCAGGCGCTGTTTCAGATTGATGGCGTCATGAGCGTCTATCTGGGCGCCGACTTTGTCACCGTGACGAAAGCTGAAGCTGTTGAATGGATGCACATCAAGCCGGCGCTGCTTGGGGCGTTGGCGGATTTTCTGGCCGCCGGAACGCCGGTGATGGATGAGAACGCCGAAACGCCCAATGACGGGCCCGCGACCAGCCTTGACGATTATGAAGGCGAGGACCGGGAAATCGTCGAGCAAATCGTCGAGCTCATCGACACCCGCGTGCGACCTGCCGTGGCCGCTGACGGCGGCGACATCGTCTTCAAGCATTTCGAACCACGCACCGGCGTTGTCTTTCTCGCCATGCATGGCGCTTGCGCCGGCTGCCCCTCCTCCACCATGACGCTGAAAGCCGGCATCGAAAACATGCTCAAGCATTATGTGCCGGAAGTGGTCAGCGTCGAGGCAGTGGCCTAGTTTTTTCGAAATTTGTTTGAACTTGGCTTCGTTCTCTGCTGTCTTGGCGCAGATGTTTCTGCGCGCCAATCCCGGCGCTGATGTTTGCTTGCAGGGGCGGCGCCCGGTTTCCTTGCGCCAATTACCTCAGGAAGGATGATCCCATGTCAGATAATGTTTACGCCGTTTCAAAAGTCGTCGGCACGTCGTCGAAATCCATCGAAGACGCGATTGAAAATGCAATCTCAACCGCCGGCAAGACCGTCAAGAATATGGACTGGTTTGAAGTAGTCGAAACGCGGGGGTTCATCGACGAAGGCAAAGTCCGTTACTATCAGGTTTCTCTTGAAATCGGATTCCGCTACGAGAAATAGCGTCTTATTCCACTTGCCAAAGGCTGGGTTCCATGTCCGACAAAATCATTAATGATGAGGCCCTCGACGTCATCTTTCGGGAGGCGCGCACCCGCAATGGCTGGGAGCCGCGTGACGTATCCCGGGCGTTGATGCAGGCGGTTTATGATCTCACCAAGATGGGGCCGACCTCGGCGAATTGCTCGCCGGCGCGGTTTGTTTTCCTTGCGTCCGATGACGCCAAGAAACGACTTGAGCCCCATCTTTCAGAAGGCAATCGCCAAAAAACCATGTCAGCCCCTTGCTGCGTCATCATCGGCCATGATCTTGAGTTTTACGAAAGACTGCCTGAGCTTTTTCCGCATGCGGACGCCAAAAGCTGGTTTGCGGGCAATGCGGCGCTGATTGAAGAAACCGCCTTCCGCAATGGAACGCTGCAGGGCGCCTATTTGATGATCGCAGCGCGTTCGCTCGGCCTTGATTGCGGACCGATGTCCGGTTTCAACAAGGAAGGCGTAGACGCGGAGTTTTTTGCAGGGACGACAGTCAAGTCGAATTTTCTCTGCAATATCGGCTACGGAACCGACGAAAACTTGTTCCCGCGCTCGCCGCGGCTTACCTTCGACGAGGTCTGCCGGGTCCTTTAAGAGCTTCAACGATGGAGCGGGCCCAACGACAAAGGCTTATCGCGTTGGCGCGCGGCGCCGGGTTGTTGCCGGCGCTGGATGCAATTCGATATTTTCGAAGCACAAGACAAAATGCGGCGGCGAACCGTAAGTTTCTCGCAGAACATCAGGAATTTGCGCCCCCGCCCCTCAGGTGGATGTATGACATGTATGCGGGAACCTCGTTCTCGCAATATTGGGGCATGGGAATGCAAACGGCCGCGGTCATCGCCGGCAAGATTGACGCTCATGTTGAAGCGGGTGCGCCGCGCGTCGCCGATTGGGGCTGCGGACTGGCGCGGGTCATCCGGCATTTGCCCGAGCGTTACCGCCGCACCGGCTTTGACTATAACCTCCACGCCATTAATTGGTGCAAAGAAGAAATTGAAGGCGTTGAGTTTTATCACAACAATCTCATGCCGCCTTTGCCGGCAGCGGCCGCTTCATTTGACGCGCTTTATGCGCTTTCCGTTTTTACGCATCTCTCAGAAGCCGCCCATGATGCCTGGATCGGCGAAATCGAGCGGGTGCTGGCGCCGGGCGGCGTTTTTCTAGGGGCCTTTCATATGGTTCCGCCCGCGGGCCAACTTTTGCCGGACGAGCAAAGTCGCTTTGAGGCTGGTCAATTAGTGGTGCGCGGCGGTGTTAAGGAAGGATCGCGCACTTACACCGCGCATCATCCTGAGCCTTATCTGCGGGAAAAACTGCTGGTAAATTTTGACATTATTGAGCCGCCGATTGACCTCTTTGCGCAAACCCTGTTCGTGGCGCGGAAGCGATAAAGCAACGCCTGGCGCCGTTGGTGGTCGGAACAGTTTGCGGTAAACGCTTCCCCATGCTTGTGCTTGGTTTTGATACGGCGCTTCAAAGTTGCTCTGTTGCGATTATGCGCGATGGGAAGCTGCTGGCCGAAGTCGCGGAGCCGCTGGTGAAAGGTCACGCCGAGCGCTTGGCGCCCATGGTTGCAGAGGCGCTCAGCGCTGCCGGCGTCGCCATGGCTGACGTCGACCGCGTTGGCGTCGTTGTGGGTCCCGGCGGGTTTACGGGCGTCCGCGTCGGCCTTGCATTTGCGCGCGGGGCAGGCGTTGGCGGCAAGATCGAGGTCGTCGGCGTGACCAGCCTTGCGGCGCTCGCTGCGAATGTCGAAGCGGATGCGGAAACGCTCATTGCACCGGTGATCGATGCGCGCCGCGGCCAGGTTTATGCGGCTCTTTACGGCGCCAATGGGGACGTGCGTGCTGCGCCCTTTGTCGCAACGCCCGAAGAGGCGGCGGCGAAACTTAAAGCCGCCTCTGCAACGCAACGTGTGCTGACCGTTGGAACTGGCGCGCCCTTATTGCCGGCGAGTAATTCCCAATGGTCGTCATCGGCAGCGCCCGACCAACTCGACGCGAAGATTGTGGCGCGTCTTGCCGCGGCTGCGCCGACGCCTGCAGCGCCGCCGGCGCCGCTTTATTTGCGCGGGCCTGACGCAAAACCGCAAGCGCCGTCTCGTTTCCGGGCGGATCCGGCGCCGTGACGGCCATGCAAGTATGGGAAGGGGCCAAGGACGACCTGGCGAGCGCCGCCGCCATCGAGGAAAGCGCGTTTGGTGATCGGAGTTGGGGCGCTGCGAGCTTTGAGAAAACCGCCTCCTCTCCCGGCGTGCGGTTGCTGCTCGCGGGGCGCTCGCGCGCGGCGGCGCAAGGCTTTGCGCTGTGGCTGCTTGCTGGCGAGGATGCGGACCTCTTGTCCATCGGGGTTGCGCCCGAGGTGCGGCGGCAAGGCGTCGGTCGGTTGTTGCTCGATGCGCTTGAGATTGCAGCCTTAGAACAGCGCGCGCGCCGGTTGTTGTTGGACGTTGCCGATGACAATCGCGCCGCATTGGCGCTTTACCGCGCCTGCGGCTTTTATGAGATTTCCCGTCGTGCCGCCTATTACCGAAATGGCGCCGATGCGCTGATACTTGAAAAACCGCTCAATGAGACCAGTTGAGTAGTCAGCTTTGGAATTGAGTTTCATTCTCATCAGCGTAATGGGTGGCGCTGATTTCGCGCCGAGAATCATGCGATTACGGTTGCGAATGCGCCCCACGGCGTGATCTAAGAAAATAAGGCGCCGCGCTAAGGAGTTTGCATGGACAGGCTTGAAAAACTCTGTGTCGAAAAAGGCATGCGCATGACCGAGCAGCGCAAGGTCATCGCCAGGGTGTTGTCGCTCGCCGACGATCATCCTGATGTGGAAGAAATCCATCGCCGCGCTTCGGAAATCGACAAGAATATCTCCATCGCAACGGTCTACCGGACTATGCGTCTCTTCGAGGAGGCTGGCGTCGTTGAGCGCCATGACTTTCAGGATGGCCGCTCCCGCTATGAAGAGGCATCCGAAGATCACCATGATCATCTCATTGATATTCGGACCGGCGATGTCATTGAGTTCGTCAATGAGGAAATCGAGCAATTACAGCAACGCATCGCCAAAGAACACGGCTACAAGCTGGTCGCCCATCGTCTGGAGCTCTATGGCGTAAAGCTTGGTACGGGCGACGACTGAACCGCTTAACCGATCGCGCCGCCCGAGTTCTTAGCGGCCCTTTCAAAAATCTTTAGCAGAAGTGTCCAAATGACGCTGTCGCTGCTTGACTTTTTTAAAGTAAACTACTTAGTTTACCTGAGCGAACGTCAAGTCAGGCCCCGTTAACGCCTGAATGCGAGGTTCGGCGCGATAAATCGGCAACGCCTCAAGTCGGAGAACATCAATGACGTCTTTGCGCGACCTTTACCCCATGCCGGACATCGATCCCTCATGGACCGTGCCGCAAGATTACGACACGGCCTTTGACTGGGAGTATGACGACGGCCGCAAGCAGATGATGCACCTTTATCAAAAAGGCAAAGACATGCAGTGGGATGCGCTCAACCGCATCGACTGGACGGAAGAACTCGACTTCGAAAACCCGATGCAGATGCCCGACGAGATGAACGGCGCATATCATACGGACGTCTGGAAAAAGATGAGCGACAAAGAGCGCAACGAATTGCGCCGCCATCAACAGGCCTGGATGATTTCGCAATTCATGCAAGGCGAACAGGCAGCGCTGATTTGCGCGGCGAAGATCGTGCAGCAGGTGCCCGACCTCGACGCCAAGTTTTATGCGTCAACGCAAGTGATGGATGAAGCGCGGCACGTAGAGGCCTACCAAAAGCTTTTGCACAAATTCGGCGTCGCCTATCCTATGACCGCGCCATTGCAGACGCTGATCGATCAGGCGCTGAGAGATTCCCGCTGGGACATGACTTATCTCGCCATGCAGGTGGTGATTGAGGGCCTGGCGCTCGCCGCCTTCAACAATATCCGTGAAATTTCGCAAAACCCGCTGGCGCAACAGGTGAACGCTTATGTGATGCAGGACGAAAGCCGGCATGTGGCGTTTGGGCGTCTGACGTTGAGTGACTATTACCCGCAGCTCACGCAAGCTGAGCGTGACGAGCGCGAAGAATTTCTGGTGGAGGCCTGCTATTTGATGCGCGACCGGTTTGAGGCGCGTGAGGTCTATACCGGGCTTGGACTGCCGGTTGAGGAAATCGTCGATGCGCAGCGCGACTCAGAATTCCAGCGTCATTTCCGCTCCGTTCTCTTCCAGCGGATTGTGCCCATCGTCAGGGATATCGGTCTGTGGTCTGATAAAATTCAGGAAGCCTACGCCAAGATGGGCGTCATCGGCTATGCGGATACGGACTATGAAGCGTTGATGCAAAATGACAACGAGCGCGCCGAAGAGTTTGACGAAATCAATAAGCGCAAGCGCCAGCAATATGTCGAGGAAGTCGCCGAGCTTGGCAAAGGCGCCAACGGTGTTGCCGCTGAGTAGAGGACGAAGAATTCGCCCTTAGGGCGCGTCGTCGACCTAGCCGCCCTCCGGACCTTCCAGCGGAACCGGTCCGTTGTGATTGATGGTGGTTTCGTTTTCGACTTCCGTTTGGGAATCCACGTCGACAATAACGGTGACGTTTTTCGGCAGGATCGCCAGCGCCACCAACGCTAAAAAACCGATCAAAATCATCAGTGATGAAAGCCAGCGCGGCATAACCCTACCCTCCCCGCTTTTGCTGCTTTAGCTTATCGGATCAGCCCGCCAAGGTCGAGGCGGCGGCTTATGGAGTTCCGGTCGATTTTGGTTGAAATTCAGCCCGTTGCATCATGACCCTTGCACGCCTAAAAGGCTCGCTCGCAGAATTCAGCGGAAACCATGACGAAACCGGCGCAAGAGCAAGGGAAATCGGTCTTCATCCGCACCTATGGGTGCCAGATGAATGTCTATGATTCCGAGCGCATGGCGGGGTTGTTAAAGCCGCTTGGCTATGGTGTCGCCGATGCGCCGGAAGACGCGGATCTCGTTATTCTCAACACTTGCCACATCCGCGAAAAAGCGGCGGAAAAGGTCTACTCCGAACTTGGACGGCTCAAACAAATCAAAACCGCAAAAAAAACCGCCGGCGAAGAGTTGACCATTGCCGTCGCAGGATGCGTCGCGCAGGCGGAAGGACCCGAGATAAAAGCGCGCGCGCCGCAAGTCGACATCACGGTCGGGCCGCAAGCTTATCACCGGCTGCCGGAGTTGCTCGCGAAAGCAGCGCGAAAAGACGGCGCAGTGTTGGAAACCGATTTTGCGGTGGAAGAAAAATTCGATCGCTTGGCGGACCGCAAGGCCGACGGACCGACGGCGTTTGTCACCATCCAGGAAGGGTGCGATAAGTTCTGCACGTTTTGCGTTGTTCCGTATACGAGAGGCGCCGAGGTTTCGCGAAGCGTTGATCAGATCACCGACGAAGTGCGCTTGCTTGCCGGCCAGGGTGTCAAAGAAATCACGCTGCTTGGACAAAACGTCAACGCTTGGCGCCATGCGCCGCCAGCGGGCGATGCGGGTGACGATTGGGGGCTTGGCGAGCTCTGCCGGCATCTTGCAAAAATCGACGGCATCGAGCGCCTTCGCTTTACGACCTCGCACCCCCGCGACATGGATGACGGCCTGATCGCTGCCCTTGGCGAGGAAGAAAAACTGATGCCCTATTTGCACCTTCCGGTGCAGGCGGGGTCTGACCAAATTCTCAAAACCATGAACCGCGGCCATACCGCCGAAGACTATTTGCGGCAGATCGAGCGCATTCGAGCGGCGCGGCCCGATATTGCGATTTCTGGTGACTTCATCGTTGGTTTCCCCGGCGAAACGGATGAGGATTTTCAAGCGACATTAGATCTCGTCACGGAAGTGGAATACGCCTCGGCCTTTTCCTTTAAATATTCCCGCCGGCCGGGCACCCCGGGTTCCGTGATGCAAAAACAGGTTCCGGAAGCGCTAAAAGACGAGCGTTTGTCGCTATTGCAGGCGCTTCTCGACGTTCAGCGGCGCAGTTTTAACGACGCCCAGCGCGGTCGTACTTTGCCGGTTCTATTCGAAAAAACCGGCCGTCACGAGGGGCAGCTGGTAGGCCGCAGCCCATATTTGCAAAGCGTTCACGTAACGGCGCCAAAATCCATGCTAGGCTCGATCGCGCCGGTGAAGATTAAAGGCGTAACGCCGAACGCATTGGCGGGTGAGCTGGATAAACGGCGAGAGGCTGCGGCTTGAGCGAACAGAAAACCGGAACCCGGGTTGAAAATGGCGATGTTGAAATCGTCGCCTTTGAAGACAACCGCCTGGCCGCCGACCTATCCGGAGAACATGACGCGCATCTGGCTGTTCTCGAAGACGCGCTCAACGTCCGTATCGATCCGCGCGGCAACCGGTTCGCCATCAGCGGCGAGCCTTCAGCGCGTGCGGCTGCGGTGGCGGCGCTCAATCAGATTTACGGCAAGCTAGAGCGCGGCGAATCTGTGGGCCTTGGCGAAGTGCGCGCAGCCGCCAAGCTCGCCGAAACGCAACCTTTGGGCAAAGTCAAAACCGTTGCGCCTTCCATCAAAACCCCAAAGCGCCAGATCATGGCGCGGACGCCTAACCAGGCGGCATACTTACAAAAGCTCGATTCTCACGATTTAACGTTCGGCGTCGGGCCCGCTGGCACCGGCAAGACCTATCTTGCGGTCGCCCATGCGGTCGGCCTGCTGATGACCGGCGTCATTGAACGGATCATTCTATCGCGGCCGGCGCTGGAAGCGGGAGAACGCATCGGGTTCTTGCCCGGAGACATGAAGGAAAAAGTCGATCCTTTCTTACGGCCGCTTTACGATGCGCTTCACGATATGCTGCATGCTGACTATGTAGAGCGGCGCATCGCTTCCGGGGATATTGAGATCGCGCCGATCGCTTTCATGCGCGGGCGAACGCTCTCGCGATCCGCGGTTATTCTCGATGAAGCGCAAAACGCAACGCCAGCCCAAATGAAGATGTTTTTAACCCGCCTCGGCGAAGGCGCGCATATGGCGGTGACCGGAGACCCAACTCAAACAGACCTGCCCCATGGCGAGGTTTCCGGTCTCAACGACGCCTTGTCGGTGCTCACCGGCGTCGAGGGCGTTGCCGTCGCCCGGTTCACGGCGGCGGATGTAGTGCGTCACCCGCTAGTGTCGCGCATCATCGACGCTTATGACGCCCGCGAGGACAAACCCGCCCGGCCATGATTGAGACGATTACCGAGGACGAGGGTTGGCGCGATGCGTCGGCGGATATGTCGGCGCTTGCGGCGGCCTGCTATGAGGAAACCATCCGGGCGGTTGGCGCGCCGGCCGACGAAGTGGCGCTGCTGTTAACCAATAATGCGGCGATGCAAGACCTCAACAAGCGCTTTCGCGGCAAGGATAAGCCGACAAATGTCTTGTCTTTCCCGGGCGATGACGGCGCTGATCGCCTTGGCGATATCGCGATTGGCCGCGAAATATGCCAAGATGAGGCGCGGGAACTGGGGATTGCCTTCAAGGATCGCGCCGCCCACCTGATTGTGCATGGGCTGTTGCATCTCATGGGCTATGATCATCAGTCCGATATTGACGCTGACGACATGGAACAACGCGAGATAAAAATTTTGACCCGGCTTGGCGTTGCAAATCCTTACGCTGCAACAGACATGTTGTCGGATGAGGAAGCGGGGGCGACATGACCGGCGACAATGGGTCCGGAGACAGTAGCAGCTTATTTGGCCGTCTTGCCGCTTTGCTCGGCAAATCCAGCAAAGATGCGATCCCCGACGCCATCGAAAATGGAGATGACACCGCTGCGCTCGCGCTGCCCGCCCAGCGCCGGGAAATGATTGAGCGCGTTATTGAATTTGATGAGAAGCTCGTCGTTGATGTCATGGCGCCGCGGGCTGACATTTTTGCGGTGGATATGGAAACGCCCTTTGAAGAGCTGATCAAAGTCTTTTCCGAAGCCGGCCATTCGCGCATGCCGATCTATCGCGGCGACTTGGATGACCCCGTCGGCATGGTGCATATCAAGGACCTTGTCGGATTGATCGCAACCGGCCGCGTCAAGAATAATGGCGAAGGACCGATACTTAAATCTATCCGCCGCGAAATCCTTTACGTGCCGCCTTCGATGCGCATTACGGATTTGTTGTTACGTATGCAGGCTTCGCGCATTCACATGGCCCTGGTCATCGATGAGTATGGGGGAACAGACGGCCTCGTCACCATCGAAGACCTTGTTGAGGAAATTGTTGGCGATATCAATGACGAGCATGACGAAGACGACGCCATGTTGATCGCGCCGCGCCCTGATGGCGGCTGGGACGCGTCTGCGCGCGTTGAACTTGAAGAGTTCTACGAGGAAACGGGCATTAATCTTTGCCCTGACGATGAAGAAATCGATACGCTGGGCGGACTTGTGTTTACGCTGGCGGGCCGTGTTCCACAGCGCGGGGAAGTCATTGTCGGGCCAAGCGGTCTTGATTTCGAAGTAATTGAAGCGGACCCGCGGAAAGTCCGAAAGATCCGCATTTTTCCGGCAGGCGCCCAACAAAACAGCAAAGCAGCGGAGTAACGCCGCGTGTCGCAAACAAGCGCAGGTCAAGCTGGCGATGGGTTTGAACAGCTGGCGGGGTCGCTGCGCGCGCTTTCCGGTTGGCGCAAGGCGGCAACCGCTATTGGCGCTGGCGCTTGCGGCGCATTGGCGATGGCCCCGGTCTATGCGCTGCCGCTTTTGGCGGTCGCATTTTCCGTCCTCATCCTGTTGATCGATGCGGCGTCGGCAAGCGACAAACCATTGCGCCGCGCATTCTGGACCGGATGGCAATTCGGCTTCGGCTATTTCCTCGTCGGCGTTTACTGGATGGCGTTTTCGTTTTTTGTTCAAGCCGAAGAGTTCGCCTGGATGGCGCCGTTTGCGGTGACGGGCATGCCGGCTTTTCTTGGTCTCTTTACCGGCGCCGCCTGTCTAACGGCGGCGGCGTTCTGGCGTCCGGGATGGCGGCGTGTTGTTCTCTTCGCGTGCGTTTGGGCGCTCTTTGAGTTTACCCGCGGCCATGTCCTTACCGGCCTTCCCTGGAACCTTGCCGGTCAGGCGCTGGCGGGATCGGCCATCGGCGCGCAAACCGCCGCCTGGTACGGCGCCTATGGACTATCGCTTATAACGGTCTTGATCGCGGCCGCGCCTGCGGCGTGGGCTGGCTATGCACTACCAATTAAACGCCAGCTTCTTGGTCCGATCATCTCTATTGCTGCAACGGCGGTGCTGTTTGCAATTGGCGCCATCCGGCTTGTCGCCCCAGAACCGGCGCCCAGCCCGGAAACCTTTGTCAGGATCATTCAACCGAATATTCCGCAAAGAGAAAAGATTGATCCAGGTCTTTGGCGGCGAAATTTCGACCGACAATTAGCGCTTTCTTCGGAAGGACTGCCTGATCGCGGCCGCATCTTCATCATCTGGCCAGAGAACGGCGCGCCTCTCATCAATGAGGCGGCGAGCGCGCTTGCAGATATGGAGGCTGCGCTTTCGCCGAATGCGGTCCTGATTGCCGGCGCAGTACGCCGGGCGGAAGATGAAACCGGCAAGATGCGGTTTTATAATTCCATCGCCGTTACGCCGCACACAGCCCAAGGCCGCAAGGTCGTCGGCTTTTATGACAAGCATCACCTCGTTCCCTTCGGGGAGTATCTGCCGCTGCAGGGGCTTTTGCGCGCGGTCGGCCTGGCCCAGCTCGCGCCTTATGACGATGGGTTTTCTGCCGGCGAGGGCCCCAAGGTCATGAAAGCAGGCGGGCCTTCTTTTGCGCCGATGATTTGCTATGAGGCGATTTTCCCGGGCGCGATTTATCCCCGCGGCGAGCGGCCTGACTGGCTGTTGACGGTCACCAATGACGCCTGGTTCGGTGATACGTCAGGGCCCCGCCAGCATCTTGATCAGGCGCGATTGCGCTCCATTGAAAGCGGGCTGCCCATGGCGCGCTCCGCCAATACGGGAATATCAGCCTTGATCGACGCCAAGGGCCGGATTGTCGAACGGGTTCGGCTATATGAGCCAGGGCGGATCGACGCCGCCTTGCCAGGCAAGCTGCCGCGCACAATTTACGACAGAGTCGGGAACTGGTTTTTCTTCGCTTTGGTTGCAGTATTTTTCGCGCTAAGCGTGTATTCTGGCGGGGCGAGAAGCCGAGGTGCTAGGTCTTGATTCCCGCAACCTTTGCGGGTCAATAAAAATCCGCTATAGATTTCAAGGCGCTGGGAGGGCTGTAACGGATAGCTCCGTGCGGCTTTGGGTGGAGACATGGCGGACGACAAAAAGAAACGAAACGCACAAAAAAAGAAACAGTCGGGGCCACACCCCATTGACGTGCATGTGGGTAACCGGGTTCGCCTGCGGCGGCTAATGCTTGGCATGAGCCAGGAAACGCTCGGCAAGGCGCTGGGCCTTACATTTCAACAGATTCAGAAATACGAAAAAGGCTCCAATCGCATTGGCGCCAGCCGTATTTTTAAGCTGTCCGAACTGCTGGAAGTGCCGATCCAGTATTTTTACGATGATTATGACGGCGTTATCGGCGCAGCCCCCGGCATGGCGGAGGGCGGAGCGGGCGACTCATTTATGGAGCTGCTCAATTCTCCTGAGGGCATCCAGCTTTGCCGGTATTTTTCCGAGATCAGCGACCCCAAGGTGCGAAAGCGCGTCTTGGAACTGGTGCGTTCGATTGCCGAAGGCGAACGCGATAAGGAAAAGGCGGCGGCCTCCTGACAGGCGCCGCCCAGCGATTGCGCATTGCCTTGCGGCCATGGACAAGCCCTTCGCCCTTGGCTATATGGCGCGCCATATAAACTTTTCCTTATATGAGAGGAACACCCATCGTCATGGCGCGCCAATCTTATCTGTTTACCAGCGAAAGCGTTTCTGAAGGTCATCCGGATAAGGTCTGCGATCGCATTTCTGACGAAATTGTCGATCTGATTTACCGCGAAGCGGAGCGGACCGGCATGAACGCCTGGGATGTGCGGGTTGCTTGCGAAACCTTGACGACGACCAATCGCGTTGTGATTGCCGGCGAGGTGCGGGCACCGGAAACGCTGATGAACGGTCATGGCGGCGTTAAGCCGGAGCCATTTGTCGAAGCGGCGCGCGAGGCGATTAAGTCGATCGGCTATGAGCAGGACGGGTTTCACTGGAAGAACGCAGAGATTGAGGTTCTCCTGCATGCTCAGTCTACTGACATTGCGCAAGGCGTTGATAATGCTGCCGACGCTAATTCAGAAGGCGCGGGCGACCAGGGCATCATGTTCGGTTACGCCTGTACCGAAACGCCGGCGTTGATGCCGGCGCCGATCTATTACAGCCACAAGATCCTTGAAGATCTCGCAGCCGCCCGTCACGCCGGCGAAGGCGAAGCCGGCATGCTTGGCCCCGACGCAAAAAGCCAGGTGACGGTGCGTTATGAAAACGGCAAGCCGGTTGAAATCACGTCCATCGTTCTGTCGACGCAGCATCTCGACGAAACCTGGGATTCCGCCAAAGTGCGCTCTGTGGTCGAGCCATACATCCGCAAATCTGTGGGCGACTTAACGATCGCCGACGATTGCGCCTGGCATGTGAATCCCACCGGCAAGTTCGTCATCGGCGGCCCTGACGGCGACGCTGGTCTTACGGGCCGCAAAATCGTCGTGGACACCTATGGCGGCGCAGCGCCCCATGGGGGCGGCGCGTTCTCTGGCAAGGACACCACCAAGGTTGACCGGTCGGCGGCTTATGCGTCTCGCTATCTTGCCAAGAATGTCGTTGCGGCTGGCTTTGCGGAACGCTGCACCATCCAGCTTTCCTATGCGATCGGCGTCGCGCAGCCGCTTTCCGTTTATGTCGACTTGCACGGCACTGGCACAGTCGATGAAGCAAAGCTTGAAAAAGCCCTTGCTGAAGTCATGGACCTATCGCCATCGGGCATTCGCCGCACGCTAGATCTCAACAAGCCGATCTATGGCCGCACGGCGGCGTACGGTCATTTCGGCCGCGACGTTGATGCGGAAGGCGGCTTTTCCTGGGAGCGCACCGATCTCGTCGATGCGCTAAAGGCTGCAGTTTAGTTTTCTTCGACTCCCTATGGCTTATCCGTGGGGTCCAGGGCATCTGATCAAAGTGCGTTGATCCGTTAAACCTTCGGCTGTTGCTGTGTCGCGCAGTGAATGCCGCCACCGGCTTCGCCAATGGGGTCGACATTGAGCATGACGATTTCGCGCCCGGGATATAAGTTCCCAAGCGTTGCCGCCGCTATTTCATCGGCCTCTTCGTCGCCAAATTGCGCAGCGATAACAGCGCCATTGCAGACATAATAATTGACGTAGCTTGCAACGAACTCTTCCGACGCCCCGCGAATGTCGATCGGCTCAGGCAAAACGGTGATGTCGAGCGCGCGGCCTTCAGCGTCTATTGCGGCGCGGAGGATTTCAAACGTTTCGCGTGCGGCGATGGAAAAGGGATCGTCAGGATCGACAGCGTCAGGCAGCTGGATAACGATCCTGCCTGGCGTAACGAAACGCGCCAGCGCATCGATGTGGTAGTCTGTAATGTCTTCGCCCTTAAGGCCCGGCGCCCAGATCATCTTTTCCGCGCCAAGTCCATCAAGGATGCGTTGTTCAATCTCATCACGGCTCATGATGTTACGGTTCGGGTTCACCCAGGAGCTTTCATGGGCGATGACGGTTCCTTCGCCATCGGTCTCAAGACCGCCGGCCTCGCCGACAACGCCGGTGTCGAAATGGCGCAGCCCCATGCGTTCGGCAACTTTGCGGGCGATGAGCCCGTCATGGGTGTGGCTCTGCTTGCCACCCCAGCCATTGAAGTTGAAATCCGCAACCGTAAGTTCGCCATTGTCCGACACAACAAAACATGGACCTGCGTCGCGGCACCAAAGGTCTTCCGTTGGAATGTCCCAGTGCTCGACGGCGCCCGATAGTTCAGCTTTCAAATGCGTTGCGTGTTCCGCATCCGCCACCATGACCACCGGCTCAAAGTCCGCTATGGCGTTAGCGAGCGTTGTAATCGCCGCTTGCGTTTCTTCAAGGTAACGCCGCCCGCCATAGATTTTTGCGACCGACGGCCATTGCATGAACGTGCGCTCATGAGGCGCATCTTCAGGCGGCATTTTGAAACCGGCGGCTTTTGCAGTCATCGGTTTTTCCTCGTCAGCGCGAACGTGTGGATTGCAGCCGAACGCGGCGGCAAGGCCTGCCGCACCCGCCAGGGGGAAGAATTCACGCCGCGTTTTCATCAAGTTTCTTCACCAGCGTTTTGGGGGCGATGGCGCGATAGCTCTGATCGATCCAGCCTTTATACATTTCAAGGTCAGGCTTGTCCTTGGGCGCAAGCGTCATCGTCACCCAGCCGGAACGACCGAGCCCATAGCCGGTGCGCTCTACATAGGGGAGTGACAACACCATCTCCGCCGAGATGGGCAGTTTGACGGTGAGCGATAATTTCCCCTCCGGCAGGTCCTCCGCCGTCATAAACGCAAAGGCTTTCTTGCGCACTTTGATCGCCGGATGGCCCCAGGGAAATTCTTCATACGCTTCAGGAAAACCAAGCGCATAATCGTGGAGCTTTGTCCAAAGGGTTTTGAGTTTCTTTGACATGGGCCGGCAATCTAGCGCGGCAATCGCGTTTTCGCTATTGCCTCGGAAGTTATGGCGCAACCGAAATATATCCCGCGGCTTTACGGCCGCCAGCAGGACAAGCCGCTAAAACCGCGACAGGCGCGGTTGATGCGGGATCTGCTGCCGCAACTTGCCATGTCTGATCCTGCGCAAGGAACCATTGATCTGGCAAGGCTTTTTCCGCAAGCGGAAGAAATCTGGATGGAGGTCGGGTTTGGCGGCGGCGAGCATCTTGCCTGGCAGGCGGCGCAGCACCCGCATGTGGGGCTCATCGGCGCTGAACCTTTTATCAATGGCGTCGCTAAGCTCCTTGTTCATATCGAAGAACAACAGCTAGATAATATCCGTATTCATCATGGCGACGCCCGCCCGCTGATGGAGGCGCTGCCGGATGCGTCGCTCGCGCGCCTCTTTGTCCTCCACCCTGATCCTTGGCCGAAGACGCGCCATCACAAGCGCCGGATGATAAGCCCGTGGTTTTTTGCTGAAGCGGCGCGGTTACTGCGCCCCGGCGGCGAATTGCGCGTTGCCTCGGACATCGACGATTACATCCGTTGGACGCTCATGCATGCGCGCAGCGCCAAAGACTTTGAATGGACGGCAACGGCGCCGGTTGATTGGCGAAACCGCCCCGATGACTGGCCGCAAACCCGCTATGAGGCGAAAGCGTTGCGCGAAGGCAGGACGGCCACCTATCTTAAATTCCGTCGTTTATAGATTTCTTCTGAACACCTTGTGACTTGCGCCTGCCGGGCGGCGTCATGAATATAGCTGCAAAGCAATTGGTGCGTTCATGCGTAGACTAAAACTTCCATTGATTGCGGCGGCGGCGCTTTGCCTCACCGGTTGCGTCAAGTTCACCCTTGCCTGGGCTGACCTAAAGCCCGACGGCGAGGCCGCAACGCCTGAGGCCCTTGGCGCTTTCGGCGTGGCCGCGCCGGTTGAGACATCTGCAGACTGGCAAAACCGGATCGACCTTTATCGTGACGAGCTTGAGCGCCACGTTTTTGGCGTGATGCCGGACGCGACGGATGTTGACGTCATTGATCGCGAACTCCTTGACGATGCCGCCTTTGGCGGCCGCGGCCGGCTTGAACAATGGACGCTATCCGCAACGGCGACGTTCAATGGCGTTGCGGTATCGACCCAGAAAGTCGGCCCCCATGATGGTTTTCTCATTCAGCTACTAACGCCAACCAATGCAAAGGGCTCGGTCCCGGTCATCTTGATGCAGACGTTCTGTCCCTCCTGGGACGTTATTCCTCATCCTGAGGTTTGGCGCCCGGAAGACGCCAACTCCATGAGCGGCGGTATCATCGGCGGCATCGCGACCTATGTGTTTGGGCGATATATCTGCACGCCGCCCATCGAGATGATCCTTGACGAGGGCTACGCCATCGCATCGATTTATCCCGGCGCGGTCATACCCGACCGCCGCGAAGAGGGGCTTGCGGAATTAAAACGGCTGTCTGCAGGCCTTGATGCTGACGGCGAGCGCTGGGGCGCCATCGCTGCCTGGGGATGGCTCTTTTCAAGCGTTGCAACGGCGCTTGAAGAAGACGCGCGCTTTGACCAAGAGGGATTTATCCTCTGGGGACATTCCCGCTATGGCAAGGCGGCGCTGTTGGCGGCGGCGTTCGATGAACGCATTGATGGCGTTGTCTCTCACCAATCGGGAACCGGCGGCGCATCCCTTAACCGGCGCAAGAAAGGCGAAAGCATCGCCGCGATTACAGACACATATCCCCATTGGTTTGCGGAAAGCTATGCGGCCTTTGCCGGACGAGAAGAAGAGATGCCGATCGACCAGCACCATCTCCTGGCGCTGATCGCGCCGCGGCCGGTGCTTTTGGGCAATGCGCGCCGCGATGTCTGGTCCGATCCTAACGGCGCCTTTCGTGCGGCGCTTGGCGCTGATCCCGTCTACGAACTCTTAGGCGCCGGCGGCGTTGAGCAGGAACGGCTTGATGAGTGGCGGCCTGAAGCAGCGCTTGCCTTCTGGATCAGGCCCGGCACCCATGGGGTCGTCAAAGAAGACTGGCCGGCGTTCCTTGAATTCTTGGGCGCGCATTTTGCCCGCGGCGAAAGCTGACTGCCTTGCATATTCGACATCCGTTCGGGGGTGACCTTCCCGGCGACACGGCCTAGATTGCCTCTGCTTAAGCGAGCTTTCTGGACGTATACGGATGAAAAATGCCTGATTTTCTTGTGGAATTCTGGGGCCGGGTCGTTGAGGTGTGGAACCTTGGCTTTTTCGGCATTGAGGCGGGTCTTGTGTTCTTGGCGTTCCTCGTCCTTTTTGCGTCTTATTTGTTGCGGCGTTTCATTGCGCATCTGATTTCAGTTTGGCTGCAAAAGCTGACCGCGCGCACCAAAACCGACCTTGATGATGAAATCGTTGAGGCGATTGAAAAGCCGCTCACCCTAGCGCCCATCGCCCTTGGCATTTTTCTGGCGGCGCGCATTCTGCAATTGCCGGATCAGGCGCTCGCGATCGCCGACAGGATCGACCGCACGTTGATTGCGATCATCATCTTTTGGGGACTGACGCGCCTTGTGCCGCCGATTTCTTCGCTGATCGCGCTGCGCGGCGGCGAACTCACGGAAACCATTGTCAGTTGGTTCCGCCAGGCGTTGAAACTCTTTTTCCTTTTCGCCGGCGCTGTCGCCGTCCTGCAAATCTGGAACATCCCGGTGATTCCGATCCTTGCGAGTTTTTCTCTTCTCAGCGTCGCCATTGCGCTGGGCGCTCAGGACCTTTTCAAAAACCTCATTGGCGGCGCCACCATCCTTGCCGAGCGCCGTTTTGCGCCGGGCGAGTGGATCAAGGTTGACGGCGTCGTTGAGGGAACGGTGGAGCGGATCAACTTTCGCTCCACCAAGGTGCGCCGCTTTGACAAGGCGCCGGTGCATGTGCCGAATTCAGTATTCGCCGACAACGCCGTTACGAATTTCTCGCGCATGACCCACCGGCGCATCTATTGGATGATCGGCCTTGAATATCGCACCAGCGTCGATCAGTTGCGCCAGATACGCAACGGCATCGAAGCTTATGTCACCGAGAACGAGGCCTTTGCGCCGGCGTCGGAAGTGTCAACCTTTGTGCATGTGGACAGCTTCGCGGATTCATCCATCAATATCATGCTCTATTGCTTCACCAAGACCACCAATTGGGGGCATTGGCTGGCGATCAAGGAAGAGCTTGCCTGCCGGATCATCGAGATCGTTGAGGGCGCGGGCGCAGGCTTCGCCTTCCCGAGCCAGTCGGTCTATATTGAAAAAGCGCCGGAGGGCGCTGAGATTTTTGATCCGGCGACAATGCGCAATGCGCCGGCTGAAGCCTGAGCGATAAATGAGCGAGCTTGAGATACAAGAGGGCGAGACGCCTTACGTCTCCACTGTGATGCGTGATGCGCCGAATAGCGTTGCGTTTAAGAAATTGCGCAAAAGGCTGTTGCGCCAGACCCTCGACGCTATCCGTCGCTATGGCATGGACGCTCCCCACGCCGATGGCGCTCCGCAAAAATGGCTGGTCTGTCTTTCCGGCGGCAAGGATTCCTACACGCTATTGACAGCGCTGCTTGACCTTAAATGGCAGGGCGCGCTCAAGGCGGAGCTTGTCGCTTGCAATCTCGATCAGGGCCAGCCGGGTTTTGCGAAGGGAGTCTTGCCGGACTATCTCGAGAAGCTCGGCGTTGAATACCGGATTATCACCCAGGACACTTACTCCATCGTCACGGAAAAAGTGCCGGAGAACAAAACCTATTGCGCCCTCTGCTCGCGCCTTCGCCGCGGCATTTTATATCGCGCAGCGCGAGAAGAAGGCTGCGACGCCATCGTCCTTGGCCATCACCGGGACGACGCCCTTGAGACCTTCATGATGAATTTGTTTCACGGCGGGCGGCTCGCCGCCATGCCGCCAAAGCTGGTCAATGACGAGGGCGATTTGTTTGTCCTCCGTCCCCTGATTTTATGCGCCGAGCGGGATATTGAGAAATTCTCGGAGGCGATGGCCTATCCGATCATCCCTTGCAATTTGTGTGGCAGCCAGGACGGGCTGCAGCGCGCCGCCATGAAAGCGATGCTCGAGACTTGGGAGAAAAAACATCCCGGCCGCCGCGAGGTAATGTTCCGGGCGCTTCAAAATGTCAGGCCCAGCCATCTGGCGGATGAGCGGGTTTGGAACTTTGAGGACCTAAAGGTCGAGGAATAAATCAGCGACGGTTTCCGACAAGCGCTGTGCGAACCCATTAGACACGGGCGTCGCCCGTCGCTAATGTCCCCGGAACATTTCATCACGGGAGGGGCGCATGCGTGCGGGACTTGTTTCAGCCGGATTTTTGGTTTTGGGATTAGTTGGGTGCGATAGCGCCGATGTAGGGCAGACGGCGCCAGGCGCGCCGGACGTAGAAATTGCTGCAACAGAGTCAATCCCAGCCTATTCGGCAGAAGCGTTTTTCCAGACGACGAGCTTTACGCTGGCCGATAGTGCAGGCTTTGCATTTTCTGCTGACGGATCGAAAATCCTCGCACCCTCCGACGCTTCAGGTGTTTTCAATGCGATTACGCTGGCGGCAGACGGCTCAGTAACGCCGCTCACAGAATCGACGACTGACGCGCATTTCGCCGAAACTTTTTTCCCCGAGGATGACCGCATATTGGTGACGGCGGACCAGGGCGGTAATGAGTTAAACCACATCTATGTTCGCGAACTTGACGGGACGCTCAAAGACCTAACGCCAGGCGAAGAAGTCAAGGCGCAGTTCGCTGGGTGGCGTGAAGACCATCAGGTCTTTTATGTTTCGACAAATGAACGCGATCCTTCGTCGTTCGACTTATACGCCTACAATGTCGATGATTATGCGCGGGAGCTGATTTATGAAAATCCCGGTTTTCAACTGAGCGGCATCAGCCCTGATGGCCGGTGGGTCGCCCTCGACAAACCACTTACCAGCGCGAATTCCGATATCTATTTGGTGGACCTCGCTGCAGCGGCGCCGGAGCCCATGCTGATTACCGAACATGAGGGTAATATCGCTTATGGGACCTATGGGTTCGATGCGCAAAGCGAGAAACTGATTTACGCAACCAACGAACATGGCGAATTCAATCAGGCTTGGACCTACACGCCAGAGAGCGGTGAAAAAGCGCCGCTCATCGAAGCGGACTGGGATGTCAGTTTTGTCTTTGACAGCCCGAGCGGGCGATACCGCGTCCATGCGATCAACGCAGATGCGCTAACAGAGCTGACCATCACTGACAATGAAACCGGCGAAGCTGTTTCACTGCCGGGCGTGCCCGAGGGGGAGCTTGGGCAAATCCGTTTTTCGCGCGATGAAACGCGCATTGCCTTCGGAGCGAACACGGACACGTCGCCGTTCAACCTTTACCTCACCACATTGGGCGAGCCGGCAACGCGCCTTACCAATGCGCTAAACCCCGAAATCAATGAGCGCCATCTCGTTACGGCGACAATCGAGCGCTTTGAGAGCTTTGACGACTTGGTTATTCCGGGCGTCCTTTACAAACCAAAACAAGCCTCTGCTGAAACGCCCGTCCCCGCGATCGTGTTGGTGCATGGCGGCCCCGGCGGGCAATCCACCCGCGGTTACAGCGCGCTCATCCAGCATCTCGTCAATCACGGATACGCCATTTACGCCGCGAATAATCGCGGGTCTTCAGGCTACGGCAAAACCTTCTTTCACATGGATGATCGCCGCCATGGCGAAGAAGACCTCAAAGACATCGTCGCCGCTGGCGATTACTTACGCGGCCTTGACTGGGTCGATGCTGAAAAAGTCGGCGTCATGGGCGGCTCCTATGGGGGCTTCATGACCGCCGCGGCGCTTACCTTCCACCCTGACGCGTTTGAAGTTGGCGTCAATATCTTTGGCGTCACTAACTGGGTGCGCACGCTCGAAAGCATTCCGCCCTGGTGGGGCGCGTTTCGTGATGCGCTCTATGATGAAATGGGCGATCCCGCGACCGACGGCGAACGTCATCGCCGCATTTCTCCCCTGTTCCACGCGGAAAACATCACCAAGCCCATGCTCGTTGTTCAGGGCGCAAACGACCCGCGGGTGCTGCAGGTCGAAAGCGACGAACTGGTCGCGGCGCTCGAGAAAAACGGCGTGCCCGTCGAATACGTCGTGTTCCCCGACGAGGGGCACGGGTTTTTGCGCCGGGAAAACCGAATCACCGCTTCCAACGCTTATGTCGCGTTCTTGAACAAATATTTGAAGGGCGAAGAGTAAGGCTCTTTGCTTTTAGTGAAAGGTCAGGCGTACCTTCGCCCGCCGCCGAACATTGCGCCGAGGATGCCGAAGATAAACGACGCGCCGCCCCAGAGAACCGCGAAGCCGCCGCCCGCGTAAGCTGCGCCTTGCAGCGTTGCGGGGATCGCCGGTTCAAATTGTTCGTGAACGGATTCTGCAATGTCTTTGTAATAGGTGCGCGCAAGGATCAGCGGCCGCACCCAGTCGGAAGCCGCGTTGAGTTCCGCGAGATGCGCCGTCAAAAGTTCATAGCGAACAACCGCGCTCCGATAAGTGGTGCAAAGCGCGTCCAAGAGCCCTTCCGCGGTCGTGCATTCAGACATGGCGGTGGCGCGGGTATAGCCGTGTTGTTCGACGTTCGCCTCGAACTCTTCGACGATCGGGCGAAGCTCATCGACGCGGCCCTGAAGGTTCTGCATATATTGAAGGGTAAAGCCCGGCCCTTGCGATGCGATCACCGCACCGGCGAGCCCCAGAATGAAAGCTAGAAAACGACCCACAGCGCGACCCCTCCATTACAGCGTGCTCTCGTCACCCCGGTTGCGATTTTGACCGATGACGGCGGCAAAATCTAGGGCCGTTCGCGCATCGTTACACCCTGGAAACGGCGCAGAATGGGGATGCTTGGCAATTTCGAACTGTGACGGGCTGCAGATTGTGTGAAAATCCCGCCGGCGCGACTTTAGTTCAGCTGCGCTTGCGACGCCGCGACGCCAACCAGATACCGCCAAGTCCCGTAAGCAGCAGCGGCAGCGCCGACGGCACGGGGATGGCTTGAGGTCCAGGATCTGTAATCCCTGGGCCGGACCCGCCACCGCCCGACGGGGGCGTGAAAGGGTCGGGCTCCATAATGTTAGGCGGGCTTCCACCGTCGTCTCCACCGGCGGTTCCGCCAGCGCTCAGGCCTGGCGCGCGAAACACATCGGAAATGATGATGTCTGGAAGGCCCACATGGTTTCCAACGCCAGTACCGTGCTTTTGTCTGCCGGCGCCGCCTGTGCCGACCGCGGTGCTCGTTGCTGCGCTGGATGCTGCAAAAGGTGCTGCCGGAACAACTTCGTTCGGACTGGCGTAGGGCGTTGCGTTCGGGTCTTGGGCGCCGCCTGCGATCGCGCGGATGACCGCATCTTCCAATCCGGCATGTTGCGTTTTCATCCCTTTAATGGAGTTCGCCGCGGTTTTTACCTCTAATCGGCGTTTCCCGGACCCCCGCGTTAAGCAATCGATCTCCGCGCCAATGCGGCTGAACGACCCTTCATGTCTCAAAAACGCACAATCTTTTTCGGTGACGGCGCGGCCATGTCCCGCATTTGCCCATGGTTTGGCCTTGCCTATCGAGAAATGAGACGAGGCTGCTTTCGTCTGTTTTTGCGCGGTCGCATTCGCCTTGCCCGCCTTAAACGCGATGGGCGCTGCCGCAGCAGTCGTCATCAGAAAAAACAACAAGAAAGCGATGGCTCTGCGGCGTTTCATGGGATGCGTCCGTCTTTGCTAGAGAACGTTCCGATTCAAGCCCGGCGCCAGTTTGAAAGGATTTGTTAACCAATGAAGGCGCGCCGGGGGCTGACAAACCGCATTGGGCGCCCTATATAACGGCCAAACGCTATTCGAAAAATCGAAAGCGGGCCCCTCGGGGCCCGCTTTTTCGTTACCGCAATATGGATTGGCGAATGGAGCGCTGGAGCCTTAACGAGCTGATTGAACCGACTGTCTTAGAACAGGGGTTTGTCCTCGTGCGCGTGCGCATCACCGGAGCTAAGACCAAAACCCTCCAGGTGATGGCGGAGCGTCCGGACAGGACCATGTCGGCTGAAGATTGCGCAAGGCTATCACGGGCCTTGTCGCCGGTCCTGGAAGCGGCGGACCCGATCGAGGGCGCTTATGTTCTCGAAGTCTCGTCGCCGGGGATTGACCGACCGTTGGTTGCGCTCAAGGATTTCGAAGACTGGCAAGGCTACGGGGCGAAGCTTGAACTCAACCGCATGGTTGAGGGGCGCAAAAGATTTACCGGCGTGCTCGCCGGCGTCGACGGCGACAATGTCGCGTTCGACATAGAGGGTGAAGACGAAACGGCGCTTTTTCCATTCGAATGGATCGCAAACGCCAAACTCGCCCTTACCGATGAACTGATCAAAGAAAGTCTGAAAGCGGCGAAAACGATGCCGCAAAATGAGGAGACGCCTGAAATGGAGACCATTGATGAACGCGGTTAGCGCCAACAAGCTTGAATTGATCCAGATCGCAGATGCGGTCGCGCGCGAAAAATCGATTGAAAAAGCGCTGGTCATTGACGCTATGGAAGACGCATTGGCGCGAGCCGCGCGCTCGCGCTACGGCCACGAAACCAACGTCAAAGCGGAAATCAACCCGACCACAGGCGAAACGAAATTGTGGCGCCTGATGGAAGTGGTTGAGGAGGTGGAAAACGAATCCGCCGAGATCACCCTCGATGAAGCGCGTCACCGCAACCCTGAAGCCGAAATTGGCGACTTTATGTCAGAGCCTTTGCCGCCGATCGATTTCGGCCGCGTGGCCGCCATGGCTGCCAAACAGGTAATCACTCAGAAAGTGCGCGACGCCGAGCGCGACCGTCAGTATGAAGACTTCAAGGACCGCATCGGCGAGATCATCAACGGCATCATCAAGCGCGTTGAATATGGTCATGTGATTGTCGATCTCGGCAAGGCAGAAGCGATTGTGCGCCGCGACCAGCAATTGCCCCGCGAGAACTATCGCAATGGCGAGCGCGTACGCGCCTACATTATGGATGTGCGCCGCGAGCCGCGTGGGCCCCAGATCTTCCTTTCCCGCTCGCACCCGCAATTCATGGCGAAGCTGTTCGAGCAGGAGGTGCCGGAAGTTTATGACGGCGTTATTGAAATCCGCGCTGTGGCGCGCGATCCCGGCAGCCGCGCCAAAATTGGCGTGATGTCCAATGACGGCGGGATTGATCCCGTGGGCGCGTGTGTTGGCATGCGCGGCAGCCGCGTGCAGGCTGTGGTCAACGAGCTTGGCGGCGAAAAGATCGATATTGTGCCGTGGTCGCCGGATGACGCGACGTTCGTGGTCAATGCGCTCGCCCCCGCCGAGGTCACCAAGGTCGTGCTCGACGAGGAATTGCAGCGTATCGAAGTCGTGGTGCCTGACGAGCAATTGTCGCTCGCCATTGGCCGGCGCGGTCAAAATGTGCGGCTCGCCTCGCAGCTTTCCGGTTATGAGATAGACATCATGACTGAGGAAGAAGAGAGCGCAAAACGTCAGGAAGAATTCCGCGTACGGTCGGAACGCTTCATGGAAGGCCTTGACGTTGACGACATGATGGCCGGTCTCCTTGTCTCCGAGGGTTTTTCACGCATCGAAGAAATCGCCTATGTGGAGATCGATGAGCTGTTGGATATTGACGGGCTCGATGAAGAAACCGCCGAAGAATTGCAAGCGCGGGCCAAAGACTTCATCGAGGAAGAAAACAAGAAGCTCGATGAAAAACGCAAAGAGCTTGGCGTCGCCGACGACATTCTCGAACTCGAAGGCCTTGATCTTAAAATGATCGTGGCGCTTGGCGAAGAAGATGTGAAATCTGTTGAAGATTTGGCGGGTTGCGCCACCGATGATTTGGTTGGTTGGAACGAACGCGTTGATGGCGAACGCAAACATTACGAAGGCATGCTGGAAGCCTTCAAGATGACGGCCGAAGAAGCAGAAGACTTAATCATCCGCGCAAGATTGAAGGCGGGCTGGCTGACCCAGGAAGACATTGACGCCATGCAAGCCCAAGCAGAAGCGGAAGAAATGGAGGAAACGGAAGCTGTTGAAGAAAACGCCTAAGCCGCAAAGCGACCCTGAGCGACGATGCATCGCGACCGGCGCGGTCGGATCATCTCATGCGATGTTGCGCTTTGTCATAGACCCTTCCGGCGTTGTGACGCCGGATCTTGCCGGCGAATTGCCCGGGCGCGGCGCCTGGGTGACGGCGAACAGGTCAGCGCTTGAAGAAGCGATTAAGCGCGGCGCGTTCGCGCGTTCTTTCAAGACGGGCGCTAAGACGCCCGAGGCGTTGGCTGAAACGGTTGAGCAAGGGCTTGTTAAAGCAGCGCTCAACGCGCTGGGGCTGGCGCGCCGGGTCGGCGACGCTGCGGCGGGCTTCGATCAGGTCAAACGGCTTTTGAAGGATGGCGATGCAACCGTGTTGGCGGCGGCGCGGGAAGGCGGCGAAGACGGCAAGCGAAAGTTAAAAGCGCTCGCAAAAGGCGCTTTTTATGTGGACGCTTTTTCGAGCCCTGAGTTGTCTAAGGCGCTTGGACGCGACGGCGTTGTCCATGTCGCATTAAAAAAAGGGCCGGCGGCGGAACGGTTTAAGCGCGCGGCGGCGCGGCTTGAGGGGTTCCGATCAGCGCCGGCGTTAGTGAAGAGTTAATGCGGGTTCCCCATGGACCCGGGCTGGCTAGGGCTGTATGTCCTGTGCAGCTTTCATGAGAAAAAGAAAGCGCATCTCGCATCAGAGATGCAAATTGGAGATTGGATGAGCGACGACGTCGAAACAGAAACGAAACCGAAGTCGGGCCGGAGACCCTTGACGCTGCGCCGCACGGAAAAAGGCGCCGTTAAGCAGAGCTTTTCTCATGGCCGCTCAAAGACGGTTGTTGTGGAGACCAAGCGTCGCCGTGTTCTCGGCGCGAAGTCCGATGCTGCTGCGTCTGAAACACCGACAAAAGTCGTCAAGAAGAAAACCCTGACGCCGAAACCGGCGGCGAAAAAAGCAGCCCCGCCGCCGGAAGAAGATGATGAAAAAAAACAAGGCGCGGTTTTAAGAACGCTTTCAGAAGACGAAAAGCAGGCTCGCGCGGAAGCGCTCGCGAAGTCCCGCCGCGAACAGGAAGCGCGCGCCAAGCAGGAAGCCGCCGAGCGGGCGGACCGCGAAGCGCGTGAGGCTGAAGAACGCGCGAGGCTCGAAGCCGAGCGCCAGCGCGTCGCAGAAGAAGAAGCAAAACGCGCCAGCGAAGCGGAAGTCCGCCGCAAGGCTGAAGAAGAAGCGCGCCTTGCGCTTGAGGCAGAAGAACTCGAACGCAAACAACGCAGCGCTGCAAAAGCGGACGCCAAGGATAAGGGCGCCGATACTGAAAAAGACCGCAAGGTCGAAGCCGACCCCGACAATCCGCTTGCGCAACTTGGCGGGCGTTTGAAAACTCGGCGTAAGGGCGTTGAAGAACGGCGCGACTCAAAACCCAAAGAACCGGTTCGCCGGCGCACCGGAAAACTGACCATCGCCAACGCGCTTGATGATGATGAGCGACAACGCTCGCTCGCTTCTGTGAAGCGCGCCCGCGAACGCGAAAAAAGCGCGCGCCTGCAGCGCGGCGATGTTCAGCGCGTTGTCCGCGAAGTTGTCATTCCGGAAACCATCACGGTGCAGGAACTGGCGCAGCGCATGTCCATGCGCGCTGTCGATCTTACCAAGGAGCTGATGAAGCAGGGCCAGATGGTGACCGCCAATGAACTCCTTGATGCGGATACGGCGCAGTTGATCGTTGAAGATCTCGGTCACACCGTAAAACGCGTCTCTGAAGCCGATGTGGAAGAGGGTCTTGGCGGCGAACCGGATAAGGACGAGGATTTAGAGCCGCGTCCGCCGGTGGTGACCATTATGGGTCATGTGGATCACGGCAAAACATCTCTGCTCGACGCCATGCGCGAGACCGATGTGGTCGCCGGCGAGGCGGGCGGCATCACCCAGCATATTGGCGCCTACCAGATCGAAACCGAAGACGGCCGGAAAATTTCCTTCCTTGATACGCCGGGCCACGCTGCGTTTACGCAAATGCGCGCTCGCGGCGCTGAAGTGACGGATATTGTCATCCTCGTTGTTGCGGCGGACGACTCGATTATGCCGCAAACGGAAGAAGCGATCAGCCACGCCAAGGCGGCTGAAGTGCCGATCATTGTGGCGATCAACAAGATCGACAAGCCTGAGGCCAACGCCGACAAGGTGCGCACAGACTTGCTGCAGCATGAAATCCAGACCGAAAGCCTCGGCGGCGACGTGCAGGATGTTGAGGTCTCGGCGCTTCAGAAAACCAATCTCGACGGCTTGCAGGAAGCAATCCTCTTGCAGTCTGAACTTCTGGAGTTGAAAGCCAACCCCAATCGTGAGGCTGAGGGCGCTGTTGTTGAAGCGCGGCTCGACAAGGGGCGCGGCGCGGTCGCAACGCTGCTTGTTCAGCGCGGGACCTTAAAGCGCGGCGACATCATGGTGGTCGGCGCTGAATGGGGCAAAGTCCGCGCCATGACCGACGACAAAGGCAAAACCATTCAAGAGGCGGGACCAGCGTCTCCGGTTGAGGTGCTTGGCCTTAACGGCGTGCCGGAACCTGGCGACCAGTTCGTTGTGGTCGATAGCGAAGCGCGGGCCCGTGAAGTGGCGGAGTTCCGTCATCGTCAGCGGCGCGAAAAAGAAGTCGCCAAATCGTCGGGCACGTCGCTCGATCAGATGATGGCGCAGCTTCAGGATTCTGAAATCAAAGAACTGCCCATCGTCATCAAGGGCGACGTTCAGGGTTCGGTCGAGGCGATCGTTTCAAGCCTTGAAAAGATGTCTACGGATGAAGTGCGCGTCCGCGTTTTGCACACAGGCGTTGGCGGCATTTCCGAAAGCGACGTCATTCTGGCGGGCGCATCGAGCGCTCCGGTGATTGGCTTTAACGTCCGCGCGAACAAAGGCGCGCGCGACGAGGCCGAACGCAGCGGCGTTGAAATCCGTTATTACTCAGTGATTTACGACCTGATTGACGATATCAAAGGCGTGCTCTCAGGCATGCTTGCGCCGGAACTGCGCGAAACCTTCCTCGGCAATGCGGAAATTCTCGAAGTCTTTTCGATCTCCAAGCACGGCAAGGTTGCAGGCTGCCGCGTTACCGAAGGCAAGGTCGAGCGCGGCGCCAAAGTACGCCTCATCCGCGACGATGTTGTCATTCACGAAGGCGAACTCTCGCAGCTTAAACGCTTCAAGGACGACGTGCAGGAAGTGCCCGCAGGCCAGGAATGCGGCATGAGCTTCGCTAACTACGAAGACATGAAGGTCGGCGACGTCATCGAGTGTTTCTCCGTCGAGACGGTGACGCGGACGCTTTAGTCTTCTGAAAACACGTTGCTTTGTTATTTACTTATGGCGCATGGCGCGCCGGCTAATTCCATGTCCAAACGTTTTTCAAATTCCAAAGGCCCAAGCCAGCGCCAGCTTCGCGCCGGCGAACTCATCCGTCATGCGCTGGTGGAAATTCTACAGCGGGAGGATTTGCGCGAGCCAGCGCTTTCCGGTGTTTCGGTAACGGTGAGCGAAGTGCGCGCTTCGCCCGACTTAAAACAGGCGACGGTGTTCTGCACGCCTCTTGGCGGCGGCGCCAAGGAAGAGGTCGTTGCGGCGCTCAACAAAGTTGCGCCGCACTTACGCGGGCTGCTTGGCCGCAAGATTGAGATGAAATTCACCCCGGCGCTTGTCTTTCGTAGCGACGACAGTTTTGCCGAAGCGGAAAGAATAGACACGCTGCTCGCCTCTCCAGAAGTCGCCAGGGATTTGCGCAAAGAAGATAACTGATCGCGGCCATCCGCTGTCGCCCCTTGACCGGTCTTGCAGGGTCTGATTGAAGGCGCGGTAGTGTTTTCAGCAGCGGTCAGCCGTTCGATCCGGCGGCCGTGGGCTTACCGATCAAACGGCAACAAAAATGGAGGACGCCCGCCATGGGCAGACGCCGAAAAAAGGGCCGGCCGATTTCCGGTTGGCTCATTCTCGATAAAGCTTATGGGCTTGGGAGCACGGAAGCCGTCTCGAAGGCCAAATGGTTGTTTCAGGCGCAAAAAGCAGGACACGCCGGCACCCTTGATCCGCTCGCGACCGGGGTCTTGCCAATCGCCTTCGGCGAGGCGACCAAGACCGTTCCCTACACCATGGACGGCGAAAAGCGCTACCGGTTCACAGCGCGCTGGGGCGAGGCGACGGCGACCGACGACGCAGAGGGCGAAGTCATCGCGACCTCTGAGGAGCGCCCCGACCCGCAAGCCATCGAAGCTGCGTTGCCCGGTTTCATAGGCGAGATTCAACAAGTCCCGCCGCAATTTTCTGCGGTCAAAATTGGCGGTGAACGCGCTTACGACATCGCCCGGGAAGGCGAGACCGTCGAGCTTCAGCCGCGCACGATTACCGTGCATGAGTTATCTATTGTTGATGCGCCGAATGCGGATGAAACGGTATTTGAAGCCGTGACTGGCAAGGGCGCTTATGTGCGCGCGCTGGTGCGCGACCTTGCGCACGCGCTCGGCGCGGAAGGGCATGTTTCTTCTTTGCGGCGTATTTCCGTTGGGCCGTTTCGCGCAGATGATGCAGTTACAATCGAGGCGCTTGAAGAGATCAGTCTTATCGAAGATCGCGACGCAACGCTCGCGCCAGTAGAAACAGCGCTTGCGTCTTTGCCGCAAGCTTTGATTGACGGTCCGCAGGCGGACAAATTGCGACGTGGTCAGGCGGCTGTGCTGTCGCCGGCGACGGCAAAGGGCGTGCGCGCCGGCGAGGCGGGTGTTGTGCCGACGGTTCTTGCGGTTTGTCACGACGCTCCGGTTGCGATTTGCGAGCTGGATGGGCTGAAGCTCAAACCGGCGCGGGTTTTTAATCTGTAGGCCCGCGCCCTAAAAATCACTCCAAATCCTCGCGATCTGCGGCTTGCTTCTGGTGCGCGCTGACATCACCCATTTGTCGCCGCGGATCGGCGGTGTGCCTGCGTGCAGGCTTCTCGGGTCGGGTTTGCCGCTCGATCGCGTGTTTCGCAAGATGAGAAGATCGCCGGCTCTCGCCTTATAAGCGTCATTGGCTTCCGGAAAGCTCGTGGCGCCGCCGGCGTAATCGTCATTGAGATAGATAAGCGGGGTTTTGATGCGTTGGCCCCTGACGGAAAGCTCGCGGGCGAAAGCCGGGACCTCCGGGTTCACAAAATCGAAATGGGGCGCATAAGCTTCGCCCGGACGATAATGCAAAACCCGCGGCGCTTCCTGGCGTTCAAGGGGTTCGCCCATGGCTGCAGCGATGCGCCGGGTGAGGGCGTAAAAAATTAAATCGCTGTTCCACAGCTCAATGATGGCGACGCGGTTGGTGCGCATCGGGTCATCGGCGCGTTTGCCGGTATTGGCGTCTTTGACTTGCGCCGGCTGCAAGAGAGGCGTTGCGGTTTCGATGATATAGCGCCGCCAGAGCGCCGGCGCCGTATGCGGATAAATATCAACCCGCGGGCGCTTTAAGAAAATTTGATGCTCGGAAGGGCGCCATAAAGACGGATCTTCCGCTGCGTCCGCTGCTTCCACAATCAACGCTGTTGACTGTTTAGGCGTTGCCGGCGCGGGCTCTTCGCCGATGATGGAAAGCGCCGGTTCATATCCAAGCGCGGCGGCGCGGCCGAGCAATAACCCCGCCCGGCGGCGGCCGTCATCCGTGTCCGGCTGCAAGAGCGATAATTGCGCAAGCGCCCGTGGTTCGTCGTCGAAGGCGGCTCTGGCGAGCCAGTTGGTTGCTGCGTTCCAGTCGCTCGCCGCACCAAGTCCGGCTGCGCGCAAGACAGCGGCGAAAGTCGGCGCCGCAGGGTTCGCGCCCGTCTCGGCAATATCCTCGATTTCGCGGAGCGCAGCGGCCTCATCCCGCTCAAAATTGGACCCATAAAGCCGCCAGGCGGCCCGTTGCATCCGCGCCAGTGAATCGCCGCTTTCCGCCGCTGCATCCATCCATTTTGCGGCCGCGCCTGCGTCTCCCTTGCCCTCAAAATAAAAGGCAAGGTCGATTTGCGCTGATGTTTCGCCGGCTTCCGCCCGCGCCGTCAGGCCGGCAATATCGTCGGGATTGGGGGGCATTTTCTGGGCTCGAAGGGTCCATCCGGCAAATTGCTGCACCGCATAAGACAATCCGGCCCCTCGATTCCGCATAAATTAGCGAAAATCGGCCCTTTCCGCCAAAACTGGCATTATCGGCTAAACGCTCGTCATGCGGGCCGCTTCTACTCTTGCTTCAGGAAGGCTTTTCACCTAAAGACCCGCCAACCCTCGACCTTGCTGGACGGCGTCCCGGCAGGGCCGGCAATTCACGGACGCCGCGGAGAAAACGAGATGTCGATTACGGCTGGCCGTAAGGCCGAACTCATCAAAAAATTTGCGCAAAATGAAGGCGACACAGGCTCGCCCGAAGTTCAGGTTGCGATCCTATCGGAGCGTATCGCCAACCTCACTGAACATTTTAAAGGCCACAAAAAGGACAACCATTCCCGGCGCGGCCTGTTGAAGATGGTCTCCCAGCGGCGGCGCCTGCTTGACTACGTAAAGCGAAATGATGAGGCGCGGTATCAAAAGCTGATCAGCGAGCTTGGATTGCGGCGGTAATCGCCGTCTTGGATGCGGGGCGACCCCTTGAAGGTTGCATGGCCGATCCGAGCGGGTCGCCAGTTTGAGCGACGCCCGTTGAAACAAATCCCTTGCGACGCACTGTCGAAGACACCGCGCTGCACAGGGGATGACAAAAGGAACTGAGCATGAACCTCACCGGAACATCAGCAATCATCACCGGCGGCGCCTCGGGTCTTGGCGGCGCAACCGCAGAAGCGTTAGGCGAGGCTGGCGTCAAAGTCGCCCTATGGGACATGAATGTCGCGAAGGGCGAAGCGCATGCTGAAAAACTCGGCGGCGTCTTTTGCGAAACCGATGTTTCCGATGAGGCAAGCGTCAAGGCGGCGCTTGAAAAATCTATTGCGGCAAACGGCGCGCCGTCAATTTTGGTGAATTGCGCCGGTATCGCCATCGGCGAAAAAACCGTTGGCAAAAACGGCCCGCACCGGCTGGAAAGCTTCAACAAAGTGCTGGACGTTAATCTTTCCGGCACGTTCAATTGCTCAAGGCTCGTCTCTGAAGCCATGGAGAAGAATGATCCGCAGGCGGATGGAGAACGCGGCGTGATTATCAACACTGCGTCGGTCGCCGCCTATGAAGGGCAAATCGGCCAGGCCGCCTATTCGGCGTCTAAGGGCGGCGTGGTCGCCATGACGCTGCCGATGGCGCGCGACCTCATGAATGCGGGCATCCGTGTCAACACCATCGCGCCGGGCATTTTCTGGACGCCAATGATGGAAGGCATGGACCAGAAGGTGCAGGACGCGCTTGCCGCCATGGTGCCGTTTCCAAAACGGCTTGGCAAACCTGAAGAATACGCCTCATTGGCGTTGGAGATATGTCGCAACACAATGATCAACGGCGCCGTCATTCGCATTGACGGCGCCATCCGAATGCAGCCGCGATAGACAAGGCGCCGCTCTCCCGCCCGCGAAGGCGGGCAAACACAATAAGCGAGCGGATCGTTTATCCGGCTACATAACCCGAAGCGTCGAGCGATCCGCGTTCGGCGCTATTACCGAAGAGAAGAGAAGAAATGTTTGAAATTACAAAAAAATCGATTGAATGGGGCGGTCGCACGCTGACCCTCGAAACAGGGCGCATCGCGCGCCAGGCTGACGGCGCGGTGCTCGCCACCTATGGCGAAACATCCGTTCTTGCTGCAGTAACGGCCGCGAAGGAACCGAACCCGAATTTCGATTTCTTTCCACTGACTGTTCATTACCAAGAGAAATACTACGCTGCAGGCCGCGTTCCCGGCGGCTACTTCAAGCGAGAAGGGCGCCCGACCGAAAAGGAAACGCTGACCTCGCGCCTCATCGACCGGCCGATCCGACCCTTGTTCGCGAAGGGGTTCAAAAATGAAGTCCTGGTTGTCACGCAGGTGCTAAGTCACGATCTTGAAAATGATCCGGATGTTGTGGCGATGATCGCAGCGTCGGCTGCGCTGACGGTTTCCGGCGTGCCGTTCCTCGGCCCCATTGGCGCCGCGCGCGTCGGCTACATCAACGGCGAATATGTCTTGAACCCGCAAATCGACGAGATGGGCGAAACACAGCTCGACCTTGTCATGGCGGGCACTGCAGATGCGGTGATGATGGTTGAATCCGAGGCGAAGGAACTTTCGGAAGACGTCATGCTGGGCTCGGTCGCTTTCGGCCACAAGGCGGCGAAAGACGCGATCAATCTGATCATCGACTTTGCTGAAGATTGCGCGAAAGACCCCTGGGAGTTTACGCCTCCGGATAATTCCGACGTTGAAAGCAAGGTCCGCGGGCTTGTCGAAGAAGATGTGCGCTCAGCGTATAAAATTGTCGTCAAGCAGGACCGCGTGGACGCGATCGGCGCCGCCAGGGATAAAGCTGTTGAAGCGCTCTGCGATGAAGAGGATGAAAACGCGCCGTCGAAATCTGTTGTCGGCGGCGCTTTCAAATCAATCGAATCCGACATCGTGCGCGGCGGCATCCTCGATACCGGCGAACGCATTGATGGGCGAGACACCAAAACGGTCCGGCCGATTGTCGCTGAGGCTGGCGTTCTGCCGCGCACCCACGGGTCGGCGCTCTTCACGCGCGGCGAAACCCAAGCGCTGGTCGTTGCGACGCTCGGCACCGGCGAGGACGAGCAGTTCATCGACGCGCTCTCCGGCACCTATAAGGAGCACTTTCTCCTGCACTATAACTTCCCGCCTTATTCGGTGGGCGAGGTTGGCCGCATGGGCTTTACCGGTCGCCGGGAAATCGGCCACGGCAAGCTTGCCTGGCGCGCCATGAAGGCGGTTATTCCGACCCAGGAAGAATTTCCTTACGTCATTCGCCTGGTGTCGGAAATCACCGAGTCCAACGGCTCCTCCTCCATGGCGACTGTTTGCGGTTCATCGCTCGCATTGATGGATGGCGGCGTGCCGATCAAGCGTCCGGTCGCCGGCATCGCCATGGGGCTCATCCTTGAAGGCGATCGCTTTGCTGTACTGTCTGATATTCTCGGCGACGAGGACCACCTTGGCGACATGGACTTCAAAGTCGCCGGCACCAATGAGGGCGTCACGTCCTTGCAGATGGACATTAAGATTGCCGGCATCACCGAAGAGATCATGAAAATTGCCCTCGACCAAGCAAAAGACGGGCGCTTGCATATTCTCGGCGAGATGGGCAAGGCGCTCGATACGGCGCGCGAAGACCTTGGCGATTATGCGCCGCGCATTGAGACCATGCAGATCAACAAGGATAAGATCCGCGATGTCATCGGCTCCGGCGGTAAAGTCATCCGCCAGATCGTTGAAGAAACCGGCGCCAAGATCAATGTTGATGATGACGGACTGATCAAGATCGCATCTAACGACAAAGAAAAAATCGAGGCGGCGTACAAATGGATTCATTCCATTGTTGCGGAGCCGGAGGTTGGCGAAATCTATAAAGGCACCGTCGTCAAAACCATGGATTTCGGCGCCTTCGTAAACTTCTTCGGACCGCGCGACGGACTTGTTCATATCTCGCAGCTCAATGATGGGCGCCCGGAGAAAACCACCGACGTCGTCAAGGAAGGCGATGAGGTGTTCGTCAAGCTTCTCGGCTTTGATGATCGCGGCAAGGTTCGCCTTTCCATGAAGGTGGTTGACCAATCTACGGGCCAGGAGATCAAAAAAGAGGACGGGTAACCGTCTGAAATTCTGGCACTTTTTAGGTTGAAGGCGGGAACTGGTGCAATCAGGTCCCGCCTTTTGCTTTTTTTGAAATTCGCTGTTTTCGTGAATGAGCGCCGCCGTCAAAACCGCTAAACTTCATGCGGGCGACGGAAACAACAAGGGGACAGTATCATGGTCTGTCAACTCGCGCGCTCTATTGTGGCCGCTGTGTTTTGCGTTGGTCTCGCCGCTTGCAGCGAGGCGCCGCAAACGGTCGAACCGCCGGCTGAAACGAACGCTGAAGCGCCCGCCCAAGAAAGATCAACATCGCGATTGCTGCGCGAGATGGCGGACCGCCACGCAGCGCTGGCCCTGGCCGAGGCGCCGGAATGGGCGACGTTTTTGGGCGTCGGCGAAGACCTCGCGGGCGAGGGGTTTCAGGCGCGTCTTGGCGATTATGGTTTTGAAGGCAATCAACGCGCGCGTCAGCTCAATGAAGAGTTCATGCAAGAGCTGCGCAGCCTTGATCGCGCAAAGCTCGATGCACAATCGGCCATCACTTATGACGTGTTGCGCAGCGCCTATCAAATGGCGGCTCAGCGGCATCAGTTTGAGTTCGGCGGCGCCGCGCCATGGGGATCGAGCGGTCCTTATGTGGTCACACAACTGACCGGACCGCATTTGTTTTTGCCGCGTCTTTTGCAAACTCAACACACGCTCAAGTCAAAGCAGGATGCGGAAGATTATCTGTCGCGGCTTGCTGAGTTTCCGCGCGTCTTCGACGAGGTTGCGCAGTCGATCGGCGCTGATGCAGCGCTTGGCGTTGCGCCGCCCTATTTCGCCATTGAAGGCGCGGTGCGGTCCATCAATGGATTTATCGCCTCACCGCCGGCGGATAACCCGCTAGCGGCGACGTTCAGCGCACGGATCGCAGAGATTGACGGCTTATCGGAAGAAGGCCGCGCGGCGCTAGAAGTTCGCGTTGCCGAACTGGTGGAAACGGCGGTCTATCCTGCCTATGGCCGGCTCGCGGCGGCGCTTGAGAATTTAAGCTCGCAAGCCGGTCGCGACGCTGGCGTCTGGCGCCTTGGGGAGGAGGGCGAAGCGTTTTACGCCCATGCGCTAAATTCCTATGGCGCCGGCGGCCTGACCGGCGAAGAAATCCATGAAATCGGCCTTGCTGAGGTTGAACGCATCACCGCCGAAATGGACGCCATCCTGAAAGCGCAAGGCCTTGCCGACGGCACGGTTGCGGCGCGCTTCGCCGCCATCGGCGCCCGCGCCGACATGCGTTATCCGAACACGGACGAAGGGCGCGAGACGTTGCTGTCTGATCTTAATGTTCAAGTGAACGAGATCATGGAAAAGGCGCCCGACTGGTTCGGCGCAATTCCGTCGCAGCCTGTCGAGGTAAGGCGCATACCCGTCTATGAGCAGGATACATCGCCAGGCGGTTATTATACGTCGCCGCCGCTTGATGGGGCGCGCCCTGGTATTTACTGGATTAATTTGAAAGACACAGCAGATTGGCCGAAGCACACGTTAAAAACGTTGACCTATCACGAAGCAGTTCCGGGCCATCATTTCCAGCGTTCCCTTGAGCGCGCTGCTGACATGCCGCTCATCCGCAACATGCTCGGCTATTCGGAATTTGCCGAAGGCTGGGCGCTTTACGCTGAAAAAGTCGCAGCGGAGATGGGCATGTATGAAGATGATCCGCTCGGCGATCTTGGTCGTCTGCAGTCTGAGCTTTTTCGCGCGGCGCGCCTTGTTGTTGATTCAGGTCTTCACCACAAACGCTGGACCCGTGAAGAAGCGATCGACTATATGCTGAATGTCACCGGCGACACGCGCGCTTCCATCACCCGCGAGATCGAGCGTTACGCCGTCTGGCCGGGGCAGGCCTGCGCTTACAAGCTTGGCATGATCAAGATGGAGGCATTACGCGCCAAAGCGGAAACCGAACTCGGCGACGGCTTTGATATCCGCGAATTCCATGACGAGGTGCTCTTAACCGGCGCCATGCCGCTGCCGGTCCTGGAAAAGAAAATCAACGCCTGGATTGCCGCAAAGAAAGCGGCTTGAGGGTTTAGCCTGGGCTCCAATTGGGCGCCGCCAATTCGAACCGCGCGAATTCAAAGCCCGGGGAGACGGTGCAGCCCACAAGCGTCCAGTCGCCAAGGCTTTGCGCCGCCTGCCAGCAATGCGGCGGTACGATGATTTGGGGGCTTTCCCCAGCATCAAGAGCCGGCCCGAGCGTTTGCGTTTTGACGTTTGCTCCGTCTTCGGACAAAGACAATTCCAATGATGCGCCGGCGTAATAATGCCAGATTTCCGCTTCGTCGATGCGATGCCAGTGGGAGCGTTGTCCGCGTTCCAGCAAGAAATAGATCGCTGTGCCCGGCGCGCGCGCCGTCCCCAGCGTCAGCGCGCCAGGTCTCCCGATACCAGCCGCCTTCCGGATGGGGTTCGAGCTTAAGGCGATCGATAATGTCCTTGGCCGAAAGGCTCACTCTTTGAGCGCTGCCTCGTCGGGCATGCCGACAATGTGGAAACCGCCGTCAACATGGTGGGTCTCGCCGGTGCAGGACGCGCCGAGATCAGAGAGAAGATAAAGCGCCGCCCCTGCAACGCCTTTCGGGTCGGTGTCGTCGCGTAAAGGGCTTGCCACCCTGTTGAATGAAAACATGTGACGGCCTGAAGAAATCCCTGCCGCGGCGAGCGTTTTGATCGGTCCCGCGGAGATAGCGTTGACGCGAATGCCTTGCGGCCCGAGATCGCGGGCGATGTAGCGGGTCGAGGCTTCAAGGGCCGCCTTGGCGACGCCCATAACATTGTAATTCGGCACCGTGCGCTCGGACCCAAGATAGGTGAGCGTTATCATGGACCCGCCTGGCTTCATTAGTTTGGATGCGCGATTGGCGGCGTCGACGAAGGAAAAGGCCGAGACGTCCATGGTGTCCTTGAAAATCTGCCGCGTCGTGTTTTCAACGAACGACCCTTCAAGCGCAGTTTTGTCTGTGAACGCGATCGCGTGGACCAGAAAATCAAGCGCACCCCATTTTTCTTCAACTGTGGCGAAGGCCGCATCCATGGATGCGTCCGACGTAACGTCGCATTCGATGATTAGCTCGGCGTCAACGCTTTCGGCCAGCGGCACAACGCGCCGCGCCATCGATTCGTTCACATAGGTAAATCCGAGCACGGCGCCCTGCGCATGCAGTTGCTGCGCGATCGCCCAGGCGATCGAGTTTTTGTTGGCGACGCCCATGATGAGCCCACGCTTGCCTTTCATCAGATCGCCAGTTGGAAATGGAACTTCGCCGCCCATGTGAGTGTCCTTTCGTCTTAATCGCCGCTGACGCCAGCGCAGCCTGTTCTAACCCGCGCCGCCAGACGTATTGTTGATGACAATCAGCGTCAGGATGAAATAAGCAAGCCAGACCAGCGCGTAAACCCCAATGCGCGTCTGGCGCGGCAGGTTTCTAAGGTTTTTTAGGATCAATCGAAACCACCAGAGTCCAAGGCTGGCGACGACGACGCCCGCGAAGACAGCGTAAAGCGTTGTTTCGCTCACGCTTGTCTAACCGTCATAGCGCGCAATGGCGAGGCATCCATTGGTGCCGCCAAATCCGAAACTGTTGGTGAGGAAACAGTTGAGATTTGCATTGTCGACGCGCTCGCGGATGATCGGCAAATCCTCGAATGCAGGATCGATCGCATCGATATGGGCGGAGGCGGCGAGAAAATCATGCTTCATCATGAGGAGGCAGTAGATCGTTTCCTGCGCGCCTGTTGCGCCAAGGGAATGGCCCGTCAGCGATTTTGTCGATGAGAAGGGCGGGATATTGTCGCCAAAGGTCTCGCGGATCGCGCCGGTTTCCCGTTCGTCGCCCACTGGCGTCGATGTGCCATGGGTGTTGATGTAATCAATGGGCTGCTTGACGGTTTCAAGCGCCAGGTTCATGCAGCGCACCGCGCCCTCGCCTGAAGGCTGCACCATGTCATAGCCGTCGGAATTGGCGCCATAGCCGACAATCTCGCCATAGATCTCAGCGCCGCGGGCCTTGGCGCGCTCCAGTTCTTCCAGCACGACGACGCCGGCGCCGCCGGCGATGACAAATCCATCACGATCCTTGTCATAAGCGCGGGAGGCGACTTCCGGCGTATCGTTGAACTTGGTGGACATGGCGCCCATGGCGTCAAATAGGTTCGCCAGCGTCCAGTCCAGCTCTTCGCCGCCGCCGGCGAAGATCATATCCTGTTTGCCCCAGGCGATCTGCTCGAACGCGGCGCCGATGCAATGCACTGATGTGGCGCATGCTGAGGATATGGAATAGTTGACGCCCAAAATTTTGTAAGGGACCGCAAGCGTCGCTGAATTTGTCGACGACATGGCTTTGGGCACTTGCGTCGGGCCGATTTTCTTGGTGCCGCCGGTATCGCGGGTTTTATCGGCGGCCTCTACAATCACGCCGGTGGAAGGGCCGCCGGAGCCCATGATGATGCCCGTCATGGGATGGCTGATCTCATCTTCGCCAAGCCGCGCATCGGCGATTGCCTGTTGCATGGCGATGTAGTTCCAGGCTGCGCCCTCGCCCATGAAACGGCGGGTCTTGCGGTCGAGCGCTTCTTCCACATTGACGCCAGGCCGCGCTTCAACCTGGCAGCGAAAGCCAAGTTCAGCGAATTTTTCAGCGCGAGCAACGCCCGACTTGCTTTCGCGCAACGAGGCGGTCACCTGATCAGCGTCGTCCCCGATTGAGGAGACAACGCCAAGACCGGTTATGACGACGCGACGCATGGTAATCTGGTCCTCCCAGGGTTGGGTTACATTTTCCCCGCGCTTAATTGGTCTTCCGAAAACAAACCGACGCGGAGGTCTTTCGCCTCATATATAGTGCGTCCGTCAACCAGCACTGCGCCATCAGCGATCCCAAGGCCGAAAGATCGTTTCATCACCCGCCTCACGTCAAGCTCGTAGCGCACTACGTTGGCGGTTGGCTCAACCTGGCCGGAAAATTTCACTTCCTTCGAACCGAGCGCGCGGCCTTTGCCGGGAATGCCGGTCCAGGTGAGAAAAAAACCCACCAATTGCCAGAGGGCGTCGAGGCCAAGACAGCCCGGCATCACCGGATCGCCCGGAAAATGGCAGTCAAAGAACCACAGATCCGGGTGGATATCGAGTTCGGCTTCGATACGGCCCTTGTCATAGGCCCCGCCATCGGCGCTGATATGCGTAATCCGGTCGAACATCAGCATCTGCGGTACCGGAAGCTGAGCTGTGCCGGGCCCCGCAAAGCCGTGATAGCCGCATTCCAGCAGTTCTTCCCGGTTATAGCTGCTTTTTTGTTCGAGCATAAAGGATCGCCGTTATCGTTTGCGGCTAGGTATAGGCGACGGAGGGTCGCGTCAATCACGCGGCTCAGCGCGCCCCCCAAAGGTTCTTCTTGAGCGCCCAGCCGCGGTTTCCGGCGGCTTTGACACGCCGCCAGTCGCCCTTTGACTTCTCGATTTCCACAATGACGCCCTCGCCGAGGCGCGCCGTCCAGGGTGCGCGGTCATTGGGCTTTTTCCGCAGGATCAGCTTGTGTTTGGTGACCAGCGCTGTCTCGACCCCTGAAAGTTTCGATTTATGGGTCCAGCACTCGTCGCCCTCCCGGTCGCGGATTTTCCGCCAGTGATCGGTTGTTTCAGCCACCACAATCACCGGCAATCCCTTCCGCATGAAGGTAAGGCGCACAGGGTGATCAAAGCTTGGACCCGCCCGGCAATAGGTCTTTTTGGCCTTAAGGGAGACGAATCGCGGAACCGGAAGGCCAGACGGCGTGTCGAGGCGCACCGGTTCGCCGTCGAAAATTGCCGTTTCCGATGAGGGGTTTGCTTCTTGCGCAGCCCGGGCGGGCGCGGTCATAGTAATGGCGATGATCGCGGCGAGCGCGATTTGACGGCAGATCTGACGAGGCATGGGGTCCACGAACGGCGTGTTGAGGATTAACAAAAACTTATGGAGCGCCAATTGGGTTAATCTCCGGTTAACTTCTGCGCCATTATCGCCGAGAGCGGGCCTTCGTCATAGCCTCGCAGGGAGCGCGCGATGAGCGGCAAGATGCTGAAAGTGGCCGTTACGCGCAAGCTGCCGGGTGAGGTCGAGGCGCGGCTCGCGGATTTGTTCGATGCGCAATTGCGCGACAGCGATGAGCCGCTTTCCCCCGGCGCGCTTTTGGCGATGGCGAAGGATGCCGACGTTCTGGCGCCGACCCTTGGAGACCGTCTTGATGCGGAGTTTTTTGCAGGCGTTGGCGATCGCTTGCGCCTCATAGCGAATTTCGGCGCCGGCGTTGATCATATTGACGTAAAAGCCGCCAACGCCCGCGGCATCACCGTCACCAACACGCCGTCCGTGCTTGCTGAAGACGCCGCAGATATGGCGATGGCGCTAATCCTCGCTGTGCCGCGGCGGTTGGTGGAAGGCGTTCGCGCCCTTGAGAGCGGCGCCTTTGAAGGCTGGTCGCCCACATGGATGCTCGGCCGTCGGGTGCGCGGCAAGAAGCTCGGCATCATCGGGCTGGGCCGGGTCGGCGAGGCGATCGCAAGACGCGCCCGCGCTTTCGGGATTTCGATCCATTATCATAATCGCCGGCCGATTAATCCGCATGTTGAAGAAGAGCTGGAGGCGACTTACTGGGAGAGCCTCGACCAGATGTTGGCGCGGGTCGACATTGTTTCGGTGAACTGTCCGCATACGCCGGCGACCTATCACCTACTATCGAAACGGCATCTCGAGCTGATGCAGCCCCATGCTTATGTGGTGAACATCTCGCGCGGAGAAATCATTGACGAAAATGCGCTGGCTGACTTGATCGAACAGGGGCGTCTCGCGGGCGCAGGGCTGGACGTCTTTGAGCGTGAGCAAAGCCCCAACCCCAAGCTGACCCGGGCGCCCAATGTCGTCCTGTTGCCGCATATGGCGTCCGCGACGATCGAATCGCGACTTGAGATGGGCGAGCGGGTGATTATCAACATCAAGATGTTTGCCGACGGGCATAAACCGCCGGACCGGATAATTCCGGGCCTTAACCAAAGGGTCGCGCCGAGCCCCCCGATAAGCTAACGGCGCTTATGCGTTAAATTGGAACTCATGGGCTTTTACGGCGATCATATCGAACCGGCGATTGTTTCCTTTGCTTGCGGCATGAAAGCGGTTTCCAGACAGCGCGCGCAAATCGTGCCGGAAGCAGCGGGAGACGTCCTCGAAATCGGCTTTGGCTCCGGGCACAATGCGCCCTTCTACGCCGCCGAAAAAATCACCCGGCTCTATGCGCTAGAGCCTTCGGCCGGCATGCGCCGCCGCGGCGCCAATCGGTTCGAGCAGCTTCCTTTTCCGACAGAGTGGCTTGACCTTCCCGGCGAAGAAATCCCGC
>JANQOV010000099.1 GCA_028285645.1 Hyphococcus sp. | reverse complement strand
AGAAACCGTTACGCTAGTCTGGTTTGGGGGCAAGGCAAAATCGTGGCGCGGCCGCGTTACGATTTGCTCATTAGCGGCGACGGTAATCGAGGATCGGGTGCGCGACGCCCTCAACTATGATTGAGCGGGCGCCGCTGCGCCGCCGCTAATGAGCAAATCGTAACGCGGCCGCGCCACGATTTTGCCTTGCCGCCAAACCAGACTAGCGTAACGGTTTCTGAGAGGAATTGATTGATGGCTTCGGGTTCGGCGATTGGCGGTGCAACGCCGCCTTTTTCCTTTTTTGAATGGATGATTGCGCGGCGCTATTTGGCGGCGACGAGAACCGGCGCCGGCGTATCGCTCATCTCAATCATCGCCTTTGCCGGGATCATGCTCGCTGTTGCTACGCTGATCATCGTGATGTCGGTGATGCAAGGCTTTCGCGCCAAGCTGCTCGACCAATTGCTCGGCCTTAACGGCCATGTCTTCGTTCAGGCGTCTGAAGACATGACGGACTATCCGACGCTGATTTCAGCGCTCGAAGACATTCCTGGCGTCGTGCAGGCGGCGCCGCTCATTCAATCGCCGGTGTATGCGACAACGCCGCTTGGCGAAGAGGCGGTGATGGTGCGCGCCATGCCGCGGGCGGATTTGATGAATATCGGTTTGCTGACGGGACAGGAGCAAATCGTAGACGGATCGTTTGAAGAATTTGGTGCCGGCAAGAACGGCGGCAATCAGATCGCGCTCGGGATAAGGCTGGCGGCCAATCTTGGTCTTAGCCCCGGCGCAGGCGTGACGCTGATTACCGGCGGCGGCGCAGAAACAGCCTTTGGGCGTATTCCTGTGCGCTCTAAAACGTTTGTTGTCGGCGCGGTCTTTCAGGTCGATAACTCGCAATATGATTCCAGCATCATCTTGATGCCGTATGAACAAGCCAAACTGTTTTTTACTGCAGGGCAGGCAGGCGAGCAAATCGAAATCCGCGTTACGGACGCCGACCGCGTTGACCAATATCTTCCAGCGATCCAAGCGGCGGCTGGAAGCCATTCGCTGATGGATTGGCGGCAGGTGATTGGGCCTTATTTCAGCGCGTTGCAGATTGAACGGAATGTAATGCGGTTGATCCTTTTGCTGATTGTTGCAGTGGCGTCTCTCAATATCATCACGGGGCTGGTTATGCTGGTAAAGGACAAGACCGGCGACATCGCTGTGTTGCGCACCATGGGTGCGACGCAGAGTTCGATCATGCGCATCTTTTTTCTGTCGGGGGCGTCCATCGGCGTGCTCGGAACGATTGCCGGCGTCGTTCTCGGCGCGCTCTTTGTGATCAATATTGACGCGATTGAAGGCGCGCTGTCGGCGCTCTTCAGGCAGGATCTCTTCAACGCCGACATCTATTTCTTCAGTGAAATCCCGGCGGAAATGCAGCTTGGCGAAATTGCGACCATTGCTGGCTTTTCTCTGCTAATGTCTTTTGTCTCGACGCTTTATCCAGCGTGGCGGGCGGCAAGGCTCGATCCCGTGGAAGCCCTTAGATACGAATAGGCGGTCCAATATGACGATAACGGAACAACAATTCGAAACTTGGCTTGGCGATTATGGCAAAGCCTGGGAGGCGAAAGACGGCAAAGCCTTCGCGGCGCTGTTTGAGGCAGAGGGGCTTTATTACTGGACCCCGTTCGAAGATCCGAAAAAAGGCGTCGGTGAAATCGAGCGGGCGTTTCTCGATGCTGTCGCCCGCCAGGACGACATCGATTTTGGCGCGCGTGTTTTATATGTGCAGGCGCAGCTTGGCGCCGCCCATTGGAGCTGCGCGTTTACCCGGACGGAAACAAAAAAGCGCGTGCATCTAGACGGCATCTTTGTTGTGCAGTTTGCAGAAGGCGGTAAAGCACTTTCCTTCCGCGAGTGGTGGCATAGCGATGAAGGGTGACACAGCCGGCGGCCCGGTTCTCGAGCTTAAAGGGATCTCGCGCCGCTATGGCGATCTTTTGATCCTTGAAGACGTCAATGTCGCGCTCGCGCCTGGCGAAACGCTTGGCTTGTTGGGGCCGTCAGGGTCCGGAAAGTCATCGCTTCTGCACATTGCCGGTCTTTTGGAAGCGCCTTCGAGCGGCGAGGTCGTGATAGCGGGCCGCGCCACATCGAAACTCAACGATGCGGAACGAACGCGCATTCGCCGCGACATGCTCGGCTTTGTCTATCAGTTTCATCATCTGCTGCCGGAGTTTTCTGCGCTCGGGAACGTTGTGCTGCCGCAACTCATCGCGGGCGCGAACAAAAAACATGCTGAGGTGGAAGCGGAGCGGCTCTTGTCTGCGCTGGGCTTGAGTGAGCGATTGCGCCATCAGCCGGGGCAGCTTTCCGGCGGTGAACAGCAGCGCACGGCGATCGCGCGCGCGCTCGCCAACAAGCCGGCTGTTTTGCTAGCGGACGAACCCACCGGCAATCTCGATCCCAAAACCTCTGATGTCGTATTCGATGCGCTGCTTGACCTTGTTCGACAAGAAGGGCTCGCGACGCTGATCGCAACTCATGATCGGCGGCTTGCGGAGCGCATGGATCGCGTGCTCGTGATCAAAGATCAGCACCTTGTTCAGCCGGATAGCCGCAACGCGCCGTTTGCGTCGTCACAGCGTTCAAGCGTTGACGCTTGAGCGGATAACGTTAGGTCCGCACCGCCGTGACTTGCGCGACATCTGTGTTGCCGGCGCGAAAGCCCGCCTCGCAATAGGCAAGATAAAACTGCCATAAATGCTTGAAGCGATCATCAAAGCCGGACTGCTTGATATCGTCCCAGGCGGCAAGGAACCTTGTCCGCCAATGCGCGAGCGTGCGCGCATAATCCTGACCGAACTCGACGCTTTGCCGCCAGACTAGTCCTGCTTGTTCGATCTGTTGCTTCAAGATCGACGGCGCCGGCAGCATGCCGCCCGGAAATATGTAGCGTTGGATAAAGTCAGTAGACTGCGCATAGCGCTCATAGAACTGGTCAGCGATGGTGATGATCTGGAGCCCGGCCGCGCCGTCGGGTTTCAGTGACTTGCGCACTTTTTCGAAATAGGCGGGCCAATATTGTTTGCCGACCGCCTCGAACATTTCGATCGAAGCGATTTTGTCAAACTTTTCATCAACGTCGCGATAGTCCTGGAGGCGGAACTTCACCCGATCGCTTAAGCCTGCCTTGAAGATGCGTTCGTTGGCGTAATCATATTGCGCCGGCGAAATCGTCAGGCCGGTCACCTCGGCGCCATATTCCTTGGCCGCAACTTCCGCAAACCCGCCCCAGCCGGAGCCGATCTCGAGGACGGTGTCGCCAGGCTTTAAATCGATGCTCTCCGCCAGCGACTTGTATTTCTCAATCTGCGCTGTTTTGAGATCAGCGCCTGGCGAAGGAAACCGCGCCGAGGAATAGGTCATGGTCGGGTCCAGCCAGCGGGCGTAAAAGCTGTTGCCGAGATCGTAATGCGCCATGATGTTCTTGCGCGAACCGCGGCGCGTATTCCGGTTGAGCATATGCCGGAGGTTATTGACCATATCGATAAGGGGCGCGGCCCGGAAGGCGTCCTGAATATATTCAGCATTCCGAGCAAATACATAAAGGCATTGCGCGAGGTCAGGGGTTTCCCATTGTCCCGCTGCAAAGCTTTCAAAGAAGCCAATGTCGCCGCCGAGGATCGTGCGCCGTGCGAAGGCGTAATCCTTGACGATGATCTCGGCTTTTTCGTCCGTCTCCTGATCGCCTTCAAATGTCAGTCGGCGTCCGTCCGGAAGCGAAAAGGAAACGCTGCCATATTTAATTCTGGATGCAATGCTGCAGGCGAGGCGAAAAAAGAAAGGCAGTCCCACCGTTTCGTCGTTGCGATTTTCCTGACCCACGAGTTCTGTCATATGCCTGATCCCATCTTCTGGATCATCGTCCATATTCTATATGGTAACGGTCCTTGCTCAACACTAGAGGACCGCGCGCCCAGCCTCATTGAGATCGCTCAATGGCAAGGCAATAATTGACTTAGCGGGCAGCAAAAATGGCGCCACACAAGGGGTTGAGGGGTGTGGACCAAGTCCGTTCAACCGGGTAAACAGGGCTTTCCGCAGTGTTCAGGGAGCAAGGGATCGCATGGGTTCGCAGGAGTTTTTGTCGTTTTTGGGGTTGGGCGATCTGATCGCTGACGACTTTTTTGCAATGCAAATTGGCGTCTTGTTTCTGACGACGCTGTTGTTTTTGGGCTCGTTTATTCTGTGTCTGCAGGCGTTCCGCGCCGCCGGCGCCGCTCGGCGCGCCATGTCTGAAATCACCGATGACATGAGCGCCGTTGCCAAGATGACGAGCGAAGCGCGCCAGTTGTCAGATAGGATCGATGACGCAATCAGCCGCCAGGAAGATCAGGCGGCGCGCTATCTGGACGAAGCCGCTGACGCTGAACCGATGGACGCTCAAACGCGCGATGACACACCGCCGGCGGAAGTGATGGAGCTTGGCGAAAGCGACGAGGCGCCTCTTGAGAAAGAGCAGAATTTGCGCGCTGAAAATCCTCTAGAGGCGGCCAAACGAGCGGCGACGGTGCCTTCCGCCTTGCTAAAAGGGATTTTGCGCCGGCGTTAAGGTCCCGTGCGGCCGCGATTTCGCCAATCATTATTCGTGATACGAATTAATTGACTTTCTGTTTGAGAAAGTCGCTCAACGCGCTTGAAAATTCATCGTTTTGAAGAGCAAGCGAAACATTCGCCTTAAGCCAGCCCAGCTTATCGCCGCAATCATGGCTTTCGCCTTCATACTCGTAAGCGAAAAAGGGCTGCTCGCGCATCAGTGCATCCATGGCGTCGGTGAGCTGGATTTCACCGCCGGCGCCGCGGGGCGTCTTTTCTAAAAGCGCAAATATTTCAGGTTGCAGAATATAGCGACCGGTAATGGCGAGATTGGACGGCGCTTTTTCCGGCGCAGGTTTTTCAACCATGCCGGACATTTCGAAGAGCGCGCTGTTGCGTTCGGCTTTTGGCGCAACGATGCCGTACTTATTGGTGTCTTCCTTCGCGACTTCTTCGACAGCGATGATGTTGCCGCCGGTGCGCGTATATTCGCCGACCATTTGCGCAAGCGCGCTCGGGCGACCAGTCACCACCACATCTGGCAGCGACACCGCGAACGGTTCGTCGCCAATGATGTCGCGGGCGCACCAGATTGCATGGCCGAGCCCCAGCGGCGCCTGTTGTCGCGTAAACGAAATCGCGCCGGCTTTGGCGATCGGTTGGCGCACGCTTTCAAGGATGGCGGTCTTGTTCTTTGCTTCAAGGCCCGCTTCCAGTTCAAAGGCGTAGTCGAAATAATCTTCAATAGCGCCTTTGCCGCGGCCGGTGACCAGCACCACATGTTCAATGCCCGCCTCAAATGCTTCCGATACGACGTAATCGATCAGCGGCCGATCGACCAAAGGCAAGAGTTCCTTGGGAATCGATTTTGTGGCCGGCAGAACGCGCGTGCCATAACCGGCGACAGGAATGATCGCTTTTCGGACAGGTTTCATGAGAGGCGTTCTTTCGTGTTGGCGGCGCTGGGCAGTCGAACGCCTAACGGTCGCTCATAACGGAGGAGTCGTGATTTATGGATTAACATCGTCATCAGCGTTTGTTGAAATTTGGGCTTCTTGTACGAGGATTTCTTCAAGGCGCAAGGCGCGCGCACGGGAATTCGCCGCCAGGTCGTGATAAAACAGATTAAAGTTGCGGGTGCGCCACTTGCCGCCGAACCATTTTTGCCGTCGTAAAAATCGCTGTCGCGGCTGATCCACGGCGAGCACGCCGTCGACACACTGGGCGCCAATGGCGCGCGCGATGGTGGGCGGCGTTTCGTCTGAGCGCAGCCCGGTAGCAGAGGCTGCGCCGACATGCTGGTCTGCTTCATTGCGGTCAGCATCGGTCGTCCAGCTTATGGGGTTGGTGCATAACAAAGGGCCGCGCGACAATGATAGGAGATTTCGGTCTTCGGCCCATGCGAGTGAGCGTCGCCGCATGCGCCGTTTTTCGTCGTCGAAGCCCGGTTCAAAATCGATATATGAAATAACGCAACGTACGTCTTCCGGACCTTCACAAGGCGGAATGTCAAAATCCGGATCATTCACAATAGAAAGAGGAACCGCGGCGCCGATGATATAAGCGGCGGCAAGGTCGCGCCGCAGCGTTTCATCTCGGGCGACATAGTGTTGCAATAATCCAAGCGCATGCAATCCGCCCTGCTCATAACCAGCGATTATGAAGGGGCGGTTTGGAGTGCGATCCTTAAGAAATATCTCGAACGCTTGGGCGATATCCTCGAAGGCAAGGCGCCGCGCGGCGAGCCCGTCGAATTTGTGGGTGAACCTAGAAAACAAAGTCGCTTGCCGATAGCGCGGCCCATAAACGGCGCCGGCGGCAAAAAACGGACCGGCTTCGTTTGGCGCTGCAACCCGGCGCAGGATTACATCGGCGGTCTCATTCGCAATTGGCGCATTCCAATGATCGCTGGAGCGGTAGGTGGTTGAGTGAATGTAAAAGACATCAGCGACCGGCCGGTTTGGGTCTTCCGGCCAGATCACCCAGGCGCCCCGAGCGCCGTAGGCCGGCGGCGGCGGCGGCTCATAAAGCTGATAAGGGATGCTCGGCTTGAGTAGAAATCGCGTGAGATTGTCCTGAAAAATGACAGCGATCAGGGCTGAAACGCTGGCTATTGCAGCAATTGCGATCACAAAATACCGAAATGACATGAATTCATCCTCGCAACGCCGCTGCAGGGCCCTTTAATCGCCATACGGAAACGCCAAATTAGGGTAGCGAAGGGGCCCGTTAAGGCCATTCTTGTTAAAATTTTTACAGGCGTGGTGCAAAGCTTCAAGTAAGGCGCAAAAGCGCGTAAACGGTGCTTTTCCGTAAAGGGTTTGAGATGAGTGACGGTTCCAAGAGCAGCAAGCGCCAGGCGCGAGGCCAGAAAATGGGCCTTGGCGGCGATGACGGCGGTTTGATCAAGCCGCCGAAGCAAAGCTTTTTTGTCGGCCTCAGATCGAACTTTCTGGCCGGCATTGTCGTTGCTGCGCCGATCGGCATCACCATTGCGCTTGTTTACTGGTTCGTCACCGGGCCGATGGCGAAACTTGACGCCTTTGTAAAGCGGACCCTGCCGGATGGCGGCAGCGCCATTGAAACCATCCTGCAGGTGTTGCCCGGGGTTGGTGTTTTTATTGCTTTTGTGATGCTGGTGCTGCTGGGTGCGCTCGCCCGGAACTTCATCGGCCGCGCCTTCATTCGCGCCGGCGAACGGTTTTTCGAGTCGGTCCCGGTGGTGCGCAACCTCTATGGGTTTTTCAAGAATGTTTTTGAAACGGCGCTGCAGCAGACCGATCGCTCCTTCAAAGAAGTGGCGCTCATCCAATATCCGCGTCCTGGCGCCTGGGCGATGGCGTTTGTGGTTGGCGACGCTAAGGGCGAAGTCAAACATGTGTTGAAAGATACGAGCGATCAATCGACTGCTGTCTTCGTACCGACGGTGCCAAACCCCACATCTGGATTCTTATTGTTCATTCCGCGGGAAGACATGCGCGTATTGTCCATGAGCGTCGAGGAAGCGGCGAAAGTCGTGTTTTCCATGGGGCTGGTTGCGCCGGCGTTTTCAAGCCCTGAGGAAGCTGTTCGGAAACTGGAAGCGCTCGCCGAAGAGGCGCGTACGGAAACCCCGCAGCGATCCCTTCGGGACCGGCTTTTCAAGATTAAGTAACGTCACCCGGCTCTCAGGAGCTTGACGGCGTCATCTCTCGAAAACAGATAAAGCAGTATGCGGAGCGCTTTGCCGCGATCCGTTTCTAACCCGGCGTCACGCTCAATAATCAATTTGGCGTCATCGCGCGCTGCGGCGAGCAAGTCGCCATGCACGGCGACATCAGCAAGCCGAAAACGCGGGAAACCCGATTGCGCCGCGCCAAGAAGATCGCCAGCGCCGCGCAGGCGCATGTCCTCTTCAGCAATGCGGAACCCGTCTTCGGTCTCCCGCAAGATTTGCAGTCTCGCCTTTGCTGTCTCCCCGAGAGGGTGCTTGTAAAGCAGCAAACAAGACGCAGGCTTTTCTCCGCGTCCAACCCGGCCACGTAATTGGTGTAGTTGCGCAAGGCCGAAACGTTCTGCATGTTCGATGACCATAACGGTCGCGTTGGGCGCGTTGACGCCGACTTCGATAACGGTGGTGGCAATCAGAACAGACAACGCGCCTTCGTGAAAGCGCTCCATCACCGCGTCTTTTTCAGCGCCGGACATGCGCCCATGGACGAGCCCGACGCTATCGCCGAAGGCGGGTTTTAACGCCTCAAAGCGATCTTCTGCTGCGGTGAGTTCGATGAGCTCCGATTCTTCAACTAACGGGCACACCCAATAGACCTGATCGCCCTTGTCAGCGGCGCGCTTTACCGCAGCGACAACATCGTCGAGGCGGTTGAGTGGTATTGTCCGCGTATCGACGGGTTTTCTGCCCGGCGGCTTTTCGGTGATCGCAGAGACCTCCATGTCGCCATAGGCGGTAAGCGCTAGTGTCCGCGGGATAGGGGTTGCGGTCATCACCAGAATGTCCGGGCGCGGTCCTTTTTCCGACAAGGCAAGACGCTGATGCACGCCGAAGCGATGCTGTTCATCGACAACCACGAGCGCCAAATCCTTGAAAGTCACTGTTTCCTGAAACAGCGCATGGGTACCAAGAACAATGTCAGCATCGCCATTCGCAATCCGCGCGAGCTTCTCACGGCGGCTGGCGCCCGTATCGCGGCCGGTCAGAATTTCAATGGAAACGCCGACCGCATTGCAAAGGGGCGTCAGCCACTCAAGATGCTGCTGCACTAGAATTTCCGTCGGCGCCATCATGACGGCTTGCGCGCCTGTCTCTACGGCCGCGATCATCGCCATTAGCGCAACGACCGTTTTGCCGGACCCAACATCGCCTTGCAGCAGCCGCACCATGCGTTCGGGCGCCCGCATGTCGTCAAAGACCTCTTTCAGCGCCTTGCGTTGAGCGTCGGTGAGGTCGAACGGCAACGCGACTTTGATGGCGGCAAGCTTTTTTCCATCACCATTGATGGCGCGGCCGGCGGATTTCTTGCGGGCCTTGCGGATCAGCGCCAAGGCCAGCTGATTGGCGAGAAGCTCGTCATAAGCAAGGCGCTGGCGGGCAACGCGCATGGGTGAAAGGTCTGCGTCTGATGTAGGCCCATGCACCTGACGCAATGCGGATTGCCAATCCGCCCAGCCTTTTTGGTCGAGCCATGCCGTATCTTGCCATTCCGGCAATTCCGGGGCGCGGGCAAGGGCGCCAAGCATCGCCTTGCGCATGACGGCTGCCGACAATCCCGCTGTCAGCGGATAGACAGGTTCGAACAGCGGTAGTTCCTCAGGCTTTTCCGGATCGGCAATGTGATCCGGGTGGGTCATCTGCCGTCCGCCTTTGAATTCCTCGACCTTGCCGCTGATGATGCGGGTCTCGCCTTCGGGCAGAACCCGCTTCAGATAGTCAGCGCGGGCGTGAAAGAAGACGAGGGTCAAAAAGCCGGTTTCGTCCGAACAGATAACGCGATAGGGCCGGCGGGTTCCTGTTGGCGGCGCGTCATGGCGATCGACGGCGACGGTCAGGGTCGCAAGCTGCCCGAACGGCGCCTCGGCGATCTTGGGACGCGCCGATCGGTCAATCAGCCCCGCCGGCGGCGTCAGGATAAGATCGACCACCCGCGATCCCGCTACCCGGGAGATCATGGCGGCGATCTTCGGGCCGACGCCCTGCAATGCGGTGATGTCCGCGAACAGGGGATTGAGAATGTCCGGACGCATGGGGGAAGGTGGTAGCGTTATTTGGCGCTGGTTTCCATTTCTGTGGCTGGCGGCGGGATTGCTGGACTGCGGGTGACGCAGCCCGCAAACCCGGCATAGACTATCCTGATGACCGAACTCTCCGATCCGCGCCGCAAAAAGCTTCTCTATCAGGCAAGCTACCGCGGCTTCAAAGAAGCTGATCTTCTGATTGGCGGATTTGCGCGCGCGCATCTTGGGGCCATGAGCGACGCCGAGCTCGATGACTTCGAAGCGCTGCTTCAGTGTAATGACCGCGAGCTTTACGCCTGGGCCATAGGGGACATTGAAGCGCCAAAGGAGATGCAGGGACCGGTGCTTGAGAAGCTGCGCCGATTCAAACTGGCCTAACGGTCAGGCGTTTGGCCCGACAATAAACCTCATTAACGGGTAGAGCGCCAGGCTATTTGCCCGGCGCCTTTTTCATTACCAGCAGCCGTTCGCACATCGCCGTGCATTCGCTCGGCGACGAAGAACAACTGAGCTGACGGCCATTGCCATATACGCGGTAGGCATCGTCTGACTTGTTTGTTGGCCAACAATTCACGCCCGCACTTTCGACCGCAATATAGTGTTCTGACAGATTGCGGTCAGAGCGGCTGTAGATACATCGCATGAACGCCGGACTGTTTTCAGCGTGAGATATTATCACTCGGATGAACCGTTGCGCTGATAGAATAGTCGATTGCGGATCACGCGGCTCAAAGAAATTCGGTACGTTCGGGCGTGTCTCCCCTGAAAGCCTGATGTCAGGATTGTTGAGCCGTACGTTAATCGATTCAGCGGAAGGGCATGTAACTTCGACCATAGCGGCATGGGCTGCGCCGATCGAAGCAAAGAAAACTGCGGCGACGGCTGTAACAAGTTTATTTCGCATCAGTCTCCCTCCCTATTGTCCGCGGAAAACAGCGCCAACCGGACGGTCGCAAGTGGCGCTGCATTGTTCAACAACATCGGACACATTTGTTGCTATGCGCGTGCAATGAAACTCATTGCTGCCTGGAGTTTGCCGAAAAGGGCCATTAGGCTCGCAATTCCGAAGCGGCGCTGACAAGGAACCGCCGAGCGCGCCATCATAGGAACAAATCAAGCGGTTGTTATCGCTCTGGATACGCATGCCTGCAACGCGCGTCGGGCTTGCCACAACCGGCGCGGCGTCTCCATTTGGAAGCTGATTGATCATCATCTTCCAATCGTCAGGATCAAGATCATCCGGCCAATATTGCATGTTTGAACTTCCGGGGGACGGATAACGAATCCACCCTGCACCGGCTCGCGCGATATATTCGCGATCCTCGGTATGGAATTCAAAAACGACATCGTCTGCTCTTGGGCAGGTCACCTCGATACGTGGATTAAATTGCTGGATTTGTGCAGTCTGCGCGACAGCGGCCGCACCAAACAGTACCCATGTTACTATGATTGCTATGAGTTTGTGCATCGCTCCCCTCCATGTCCGGGGCAACGGTATACGCCGATAAATCTGTTGGCAACGAAGACATCGCCGCTGCGGATTTCCAAAGTGGTTTCAAATGCATATCCAAATTGACAGCGCTGCTTTGTTGCAATTGCACAAAACGAATTCTAAACCTCATGCGCAGACGCGGGCTCCAAATCGGGGACCCGCGCGCTTTGTGTTGCGGGTATTGAAAGGGTTCTTCGCTGCGAATGGCTGAAACAGTAGGCAAAATGGTTTCTGGAACAGCGCAGATTGGCGCGGGCGAAGCCTGGGACGTGCCGGGCGTCTTGCCGGTCTATGGCGCGCCGGAAGGGGCGGACGCGCTTTGCGTGGCGACGGCGGCGCGGGCGCGCGGCGGCGTTGTTGCTCACATCGCGCGGGATGGGACGCGGGCGGCAGCGATGGTGCAGGCGCTGCGGTTTTTCGCGCCGGAGATTGCTGTCATCGATTATCCCGCCTGGGACTGTTTGCCTTATGATCGGGTTTCGCCATCTGCCGCGGTTTCATCGCAGCGTATGGCGACGCTGGCGATGCTGTCGGCCATGGCCGGCAAGAGCGATGGCGCGCCGCTTATCGTCGTGACCTCGATCAACGCTGCGACCCAGCGCACCGCCCCGAAAGACGCAATCGAAAACGCAGCCATGGCGCTCGCTCCCGGGGCGAGCATGTCGCTCGATGCGCTTTCTTCCTATCTTGCCGCCAACGGTTTCGACCGCGCGTCCACCGTGCGCGAGCCAGGCGAGTTCGCCGTGCGCGGCGGACTGGTGGATATTTTTCCGCCGGGCGCTGACGAACCGGTGCGGCTCGACTTTTTCGGCGACACGCTGGAGAGTGTTCGCGCCTTTAGCGCCGAAAACCAGCGCACGACGCGCCAGCTCCAGCATTTCGATCTCGCTGCGGCGAGCGAAATTCTGTTGACGGAGGATGCGATTGCGCGCTTCCGGCGCGGGTTTCGCGAGGCGTTTGGCGTCGCGGGGGACGATCCGCTTTACGAAGCCGTCAGCGCCGGGCGCGCCCATGCCGGCGCCGAACATTGGCTGCCCTTGTTTTATGAAAAGACCAACACGCTGTTTGATTTTCTGGACGGCGCGCTGGTCTTTACCGATCACCTTGCTGATGAAGCAGCGGACGCGCGCTTTGCCTCCGTGCGCGATCATTATGAGGCGCGCGCAGAAGACGTCGAGCGGCGAACGCCAAAAGACTCCGAGTTCTCAGCACCCGCGTATCGTCCGCTGCCGCCGGAAGCGCTTCATCTTGAAGAAAAGGAATGGACGGCGCTGCTTGCGGAAACGGATTTGCGACCTTTGTCGCCTTTCGCCTCGCCGGAAGGGCAGCGCAGTTTTAGCTTCGGCGCCAAGCTCGGACGCAGCTTCGCCGCTGAGCGCTCAGCCGATAAGGTCAATGTGTTCGACGCTGTCGCCGCGCACATCCGTGACCTAGAAATGAAAGGAAAAAACGCGGTCATCGCTTGCTGGAGCGAAGGTTCGGCGGATCGTATGCGGACGGTTCTGGCGGATCATGGGGTGACGAGCGTTTCCCACGCAGAAGACTGGGCGGCGGCGCGACAGGCAAGAGGCCCGCTGACGGCAGTGCTCGGTCTTGAAGCCGGATTTGAAACCGACGCCCACGCTTTCATTTCAGAACAGGATATTCTTGGCGACCGGCTGGTTCGGCGCGGGCGCAAGAAACGCGCGGAGAATTTTCTTACCGAAGCGTCGAGCCTTTCCATCGGCGACCTTGTGGTGCATGTGGATCACGGCGTCGCGCGTTATCGCGGGTTGAAGACGCTTTCCGTCAATGACGCGCCCCATGATTGTCTGCACCTTGAATATCATGGCGGCGACAAGCTCTTTTTGCCTGTCGAAAATATCGATCTCCTGTCGCGTTTTGGCTCTGACGATCCTCATGCGCAGCTCGACAAGCTCGGCGGCGCTGCCTGGCAGGGGCGCAAGGCAAAGATGCGCGCACGCATCAAAATGCTGGCGGAGCAACTGATCGGCATTGCCGCCAAGCGCGCCATGAAGAATGCGGAAGTCGCAACGCCAGCCGCCGGCGCCTATGACGAGTTTTGCGCGCGCTTTCCTTATGCAGAAACGGAAGATCAGGAAAACGCCATCGCCGATGTCATTGAAGACCTCGCCAAGGGCCGACCCATGGATAGGCTTATTTGTGGCGACGTTGGCTTTGGCAAAACGGAAGTTGCGTTGCGGGCGGCCTTCATCATGGCGATGACCGGGCGGCAGACAGCGGTGGTCGCGCCGACCACATTGCTGGTGCGCCAGCACTATAAGAACTTTGCCGAGCGTTTCAGGGGCTTGCCCGTGCGCATCGGCCAGTTGTCGCGCATGGTGGGCGCCAAAGAGGCAAGCGCTGTGCGGGAAGGGATCGCTGATGGCGGGGTCGATATCGTCATCGGCACCCATGCGCTTCTCGCCAAGACCATCAAGTTTCGCGATCTTGGCCTGATGATCGTCGATGAGGAGCAACATTTCGGCGTCAAACATAAAGAGCGCCTGAAAGAGTTCCGCGCCGACACCCATGTCTTGACCCTGACGGCGACGCCGATCCCGCGCACGCTGCAGCTTGCCATGTCAGGCATTCGCGACTTGTCGTTGATTGCAACGCCGCCGGT
>JANQOV010000133.1 GCA_028285645.1 Hyphococcus sp. | reverse complement strand
GCCCACCCATGAAGGCGCGCCGGCTGACGGCAGTGTTAGGCTCGGCGATTGCTCAGCCCGCGTCCTTAAAGGAGGCGCTTACAATACCGGCGGCTGGCGGCTGCGTTCCGCACACAGAATATCAAAACGCGTCGGCGCCCGAGAGCCGGATAACGGTTTCAGAGTTGCGCGGGACCTTTGATGCGCTGCGTCGCCGGCTTCATTCGATCAATACATCGAATTCCAGCGTAAAACTTGGATTTGCGCTGGCGCCTGTGCCGGCGAAGTCGCCCTTCGGTTCAACCCGGAAGTGGGTGACGGCGGGATCGGCGCCATCAGCATCAGGGCTTGGGGTATAGGTAAAGCTCAGGCCGCCATTACTGGAAAAGGCGATGTCATCGGTCGCGCTGCCAAGGCTTGTGAATGTGTAGGTCAGCGCGCTTGAGGTTGACCCGTCGGTAAAACGCACCGGACCGGAACCAGGCCCGTTAATATCCGTCACCACAAGGCTGCTTTCCGGCGCCAGCGCGTTTACATAGGAAACGGTATCCGTGTCGATCGGCAGGCGGCCCTGGCTTTCCACCTGCACCGAAAAGCGCGCCCGCGCGCCGGGTACGGCCAAAGGGTCTGACGTTCCGTTCACTGGGTCTTCCGCGATCACAACATTTGATGTGGCGGCGAGGATCCCTTCAAAGGTCGCATGAAAGCTTCTGGAAAAAGCAAGAATGCCGGCGGCCTCCGTCGTGTGGGCGCGTTCGGCGTCGTTGAACTGATCCTCATCGATGGTGAGACCGACGGTGGTTCCGGTTAGTGAACAGCGCCTTGCCCAGCCGCCATTATTACCGTCGCGGCGGGTTTGCGAGGCGACGACGCGCGGAGCGCCGAACGCAGTGGCGGAGTAGGTATTTGTGAAACAGCCGTTGTCCCAGCCGCGAAGATTGTCGGGCGTTTGCACGGCGCTCCAGTTTGTCGAAACGTCGCTGTCGTCCAGAAAGCTCCCATTGGCGCCTTGCGCTATGGCGATATAGCCGATTGTTTCTGCAAGGACGGTTCCGGGCGCGACTTCAGCGCGTTCAAGCGCCATTTGAACCGAAGAAGCGGTTGGGTTCCGCATGGTCACCACAAGCCACGGAACAGATGGCGCGCCGGGATTTGCTGCGGTTTCGCTGTTGTCGGTCTGGATCGTCGCGACCACTGACGCAGATGCGCTAAGCGTTGCACCGAAAGTCACTGTATCCCATGCCGCAGGGCCGCCCACCCCGCCGCCGCGTTGGACGCTTGACGTCGTGTGGGTCCCGACGGCCACCGTTTCGCCAGTCGGCAGTTGGTGGACGCCTGGTGTTGCAGCGACATAGTGGAACGTCATCGAAGCGTGGGGTCCGTCATTACCGCTAGGCTCTACCGGCGCGACTTCAAAACTTGTCGTCGTGACATTGCGGATGCGCAGCGCCGCCGGGTCCGCTCCTTCATTAGTGGGAAGAACGACCACCACCGGCGGTGTCGAGAACGCCGCTGCAAAATTCACCGTCACGAAGGCCGGCGTGACGCTGGTGTCATTGGTCGTTGTTTGGCCCGCTTCCAGCTTCCACGGGTTCGCCGCGCGCGCGTTTGACGCAAATAGCGCGAGGACAGCCGCAGCGATGAGCGCTGCGGCGCAAGGGAAATTGAGCCTGTTCATCGGCGATTTCGAACACTGTTCCGTTTCAGCGCGCCATTTTAGAGGTCAGCGTTAATGAAGTTTGAAACGGCGCTTCACAATTAGGTCGACGCCATTCACCGAACGCCTTCCGCGGGTCGCGCCATTTTGCAGAGGGGCGTCAGCGTCAGTTAATATTGCTTCTTATTCTCATTATCAGTATGAGTGATATGCCGCTTGATGGGGAGATGAATGAAACCGGGCGCATCGAATGTAACATCAGGCGGGCGTCCCGAAAATCCGATGATGTTTCAGGCATTCATCGGCTTTGGATTGGCGCTGATACTTGCTTTCGCCGTACGCATGGTCGGACTAGCCGAGCCGTCGCTTTCACATCCTGAGATCTACATTCCCGGCGTCGAGTTGCCGCCTGGCATTTCCGAACCGCCGCCCCGGTTCGAGTTTTTCTGGACATTGTCCTGGCATTTCCATCGGGAGCCGCATCCGATCGGGTATTATTTCGGTATGTGGGGATGGACGACGATATTCGGCGATTCCCACTTTGCGTTGCGCTTGCCGAATGTTCTGTTCGCCATCGGCTCGGTTTTCCTTGTTTATAAGCTCGGCGCTTTGGTCTTCAATCGCTGGACCGGCGTTGTTTCAGCGCTCATGCTGGCTGCGCACGGAACGCACATCTATTGGAGCACCAATGCGCGCCCTTATGTACCAGGCGCCTTTTTCGGCATTCTGGCGACTTGGTTGCTTCTCAAGATCGCATCGGAAAGAAATCCGCATCCTTTTTTTTGCGCTGCTTATGTCGCGGCGATTGTCTCAGCTATTCAGACAACGGAGCTTTCCTGGGCGCTGTTCGGCATTCATATGGGATGGGTGCTGCTGATCGGCGGGGCTGAGAAATTTTCCTTAAAGGATTTTGCCCCAACTTCCTGGCTGCGATGGCGGGCGCCGCGCCTTGCGTTTTTACAGGCAAGCGCTTTGATCTTGAGTCTGCCTTCTCTTCTTCACTCGGCCTATCAAGCGCGCCGCGGCGCGGGCGAACCGCCGGGCGCGTCTTTTCTCGTTGATTTTGCCGCGTTCGGATATCTTTTCGAACCTGATGGCCAATCCGAGCCGGTGCGGTTTGTCCCCTTTGCGGTCCTCGCGAGCGTTGCCGTGTTTTCAATAGCGCTTGCCTATTTGGGCGCACGCGACGGAAAAGATCGTACGCCTAGGCCCGATGGTGCGATCGAAGCAGACATGCGCCCGCTCATTGCGCTTGCTATTGCAGTGGCGGTCTTGATGGCGTGGATGGGCTCAATCGCTCATAAGCGCAATGAATTTCTGATGGCGATGAGCGTGATGCCCATATTGGCGCTGGCTGTGCCTGTCGCCGTCGCCATGGCGCGGCCGGTCTTACGAAGCTTTGCCGCGCCGATCATGGCGTTCATCGACCGCAATCCGCACTTCGCATCGTCGATTGTGCTGCTGGCTATTTTTGCGCCGTTGATTTTGTTCGCGGCTTCTTTTGTCGCTTCGGTGCTTGCAGCGCGCGCTTTCATGGTGCTTGCGCCTTATATGTTGGTTTTGACGGCGGCGGGCCTTGTGTCGTTACTTCCGCGCCGGCCGATCTTTGCTGCGGCTGCAGCTGCAACGGCGGCGATCTTCGCAGCGAGCATCGTGTTTGTTTCGCCGCGGCCCAATTCGCCCAGGGACTATCAAGCGATCGCCGAAGGGGTGACGCCTTTGATGCAAGAGGGCGATCTTGTTTTTGTGCGCCACCATGACTGGTCGGACACGCCGTTGCTCTATTATCTGAAATCACACGAGGTTATCTCGCAAAATTATGCATCTGTTATTGAGGACCGTCAGGCGGAACGGATATGGGTGTTTCGCTGGACCGATGTTGATGAAGCCTACCCTTTAGGCGAGATGAAAAACGCCTTGACGGGTTTTGAGGGAATGGAAAGGGCAAGAGCGCTGCGCGCCCGTGCGATCCTTTACACGCGCGAGGAAGCGACTGCGTCAGACACTCCGTAAACATCCGTCCGCGTTACGGCGCCAGTAGGGCGTTGGAATTAAGGCTCTATTTGGGTGGCGCCCCGCTATTTATAATCACTCCAAACAGGCGGGGCCGGGGGACAATTCCGGTTAGGGTTCGGGAAACCAGTCTTAAGGTTTTGCTACGAATACGGGCCCGAATTGCGGCTTCGCGCTTTTTTTCGCGCCGAACCCAACGACGCGCTTGCGGGCCTTAAATTCCGTCCTTATATGCGGCTCGAAGCGGCGCCGGCCTTGGCGGGCGGCGCAATGAACTATCATTGAAGGGGTCGTCCAATCAGGCGCTTAAAAGCGTTGCCCGGCTTTTATTGACCGGGGAATGCATATCGAAAGGCCTGACGAAAAGCGGCGGCTCGCTGGAAGGAGAAAAGTAAGCAATGGGCAAGGTCATCGGCATCGACCTCGGGACGACGAACTCATGCGTCGCCGTGATGGAAGGCAAAGAACCCAAAGTTATCGAAAACGCAGAAGGCGCGCGGACGACCCCCTCGGTCGTTGCGTTCACTGACGACGGCGAGCGCCTCATAGGCCAGCCGGCGCGGCGCCAGGCGGTCACCAACCCGGAAAATACCTTCTTCGCCATCAAGCGCCTGATCGGTCGCCCGTATGACGATCCGACGGCGCAAAAAGACAAGGAAATGGTTCCTTACGCCATCGTCAAAGGCGACAACGGCGACGCCTGGGTCGAGAGCCGCAAAGACAAATATGCGCCGTCCCAGATTTCAGCCTTCATCCTGCAGAAAATGAAAGAAACGGCGGAGGCCTATCTAGGCCAGGATGTCACCCAAGCCGTCATCACTGTTCCCGCTTACTTCAACGACGCCCAGCGTCAGGCCACCAAAGACGCAGGTAAAATTGCCGGTCTTGAAGTGCTGCGGATCATCAACGAGCCGACGGCGGCGGCCCTCGCCTATGGTCTCGACAAGAAAACCGGCGGCCAAAAGATTGCCGTATACGAGCTTGGCGGCGGCACCTTTGATATCTCGATCCTTGAGATCGGCGACGGCGTTTTTGAGGTCCTCTCCACCAATGGCGATACCTTCCTTGGCGGTGAAGACTTTGACCTGCGCATCGTTGATTACCTTGCGGACGAATTCAAAAAAGATCAGGGCATTGACCTTCGAAGCGACAAGCTAGCGCTGCAGCGGCTGAAAGAAGAAGCCGAGAAAGCCAAGAAAGAGCTTTCGTCAACCGCGCAATATGAAGTGAACCTGCCCTTTATTACGGCTGACGCGTCTGGCCCCAAGCACCTTACCATGAAGCTTTCCCGCGCGAAGTTCGAAAGCCTTGTAGAAGATCTCGTCAAGCGCACGGTTGATCCCTGCAAGGCGGCATTGAAAGACGCAGGCCTTTCTTCCGGCGATATCGACGAAGTTATTCTCGTCGGCGGCATGACCCGCATGCCGAAAGTCCAAGACACGGTAAAACAGTTCTTCGGCAAAGAGCCGCACAAGGGTGTTAACCCGGACGAAGTTGTTGCGCTTGGCGCAGCAATCCAGGCGGGCGTCTTACAAGGCGATGTTAAAGACGTTCTCCTGCTCGACGTAACGCCCTTATCGCTCGGCATCGAGACCCTTGGCGGCGTCTTTACGCGGTTGATCGACCGCAACACCACGATCCCCACCAAGAAGTCGCAGACTTTCTCGACCGCTGAAGACAATCAGTCGGCGGTGACCATCCGCGTCTTCCAGGGCGAGCGGGAAATGGCGGCGGACAACAAGATGCTCGGCCAGTTCGATCTCGTTGGTATTCCGCCGGCGCCGCGCGGCGTGCCGCAGGTTGAAGTTACGTTTGACATCGACGCTAACGGCATCGTCCATGTGTCGGCGAAAGACAAAGCGACCAACAAAGAACAGTCGATCCGCATCCAGGCCTCTGGCGGCCTTTCCGATGATGATATCGAAAAGATGGTCAAGGACGCCGAAATGAACGCAGACGCGGATAAAGAACGCCGCGAAAGCGTTGAGGCGCGCAACCGCGCAGAAGCGCTTGTTCACTCGACGGATTCAAACCTTGAGGAATATGGCGACAAGATTTCTCCTGAAGACAAGCAGGCGATCGAAGACGCGGTGGCGACGCTCAAGGAAACCCTTGAGAAAGACGACGCCAACACGGAAGAGATCAACGCCGCCGCAACAGCGCTTGCGCAAGCTTCCATGAAGCTTGGGGAGGCGATGTATAAGGACGGTTCCCCGGCTGACGAAGGCGAAGCGGCGGCAGCCGCTGACGCCGCCCGCGAGGAAGCAGGCAGCGACGATGACGTTGTCGATGCTGACTTTGAAGAAGTCGACGGCGAGAAAAAAGAATAAGTACCGAGTGCTAGGTGCGTAGTACGCGATCGGTTACGCGTATTACGCACTAAAAACAGCGCACTCGTGAGGGGCGGGCGTAAGGCTTATGGCGCAACAATGCTATTACGAAACCCTGGGCGTTGAACGCGGCGCAGACGCTGGCGTCATCAAGTCGGCGTTCCGCAAGCGCGCCATGCAGTATCATCCGGACCGCAATCACGATAATCCGGAGGCGGAGAAAAAGTTCAAAGAACTCGGCGAAGCCTACGAAATTCTCTCCGACGAACAAAAACGCGCCGCCTATGACCGGTTCGGTCATGCGGCCTTCCAGAACGGCGGCGCCAACGGCTTCGGCGCAGGCTTCGGCGGCATGGGCGGGGCCGGCGGCGCAGGCGCATTTTCCGATATTTTTGAAGATATTTTCGGCGAGTTCATGGGCGGCAGAGCCGGCCAACGGCGCGCAGGTCCCGGCCGCGGCGCCGACTTAAAATATGTCCTCGATATCAGCCTTGAAGAAGCGTTCAACGGCAAGAAGGCGGAAGTAACGGTGCCGGGCTCCGTTGCCTGCGAGACCTGCGAGGGCTCGGGCGCCAAGCCGGGTTCAGGGCCCACCCATTGCGGAACCTGCAAGGGCGCGGGCCGCGTCAGGATGCAACAGGGCTTTTTCACGATTGAGCGCACCTGCCCTCATTGTCATGGCGAAGGCCAGGTAATCTCTGATCCGTGCACGGACTGCTCCGGCCAGGGCCGCGTCCGCCGCGAGCGAACGCTTTCCGTTGACGTGCCAGCGGGTATTGAAAACGGGACGCGCATCCGCCTTTCCGGCGAGGGCGAAGCCGGCCCCCGCGGCGGGCCCGAGGGCGACTTATACATCTTCGTCAATGTCGCCGAACACGATCTTTTCGAACGCGACGGCGCTGATCTTTATTGCCTGATGCCGGTGCCAATGACCACGGCGGCCCTCGGCGGCGAGTTTGAAACCCCGACCATTGACGGCGGCAGGGTCAAAATCTCCGTACCCGAAGGATCGCAGACGGGAAGGCGCTTCCGCGTCCGCCAAAAAGGCATGTCGAAGCTGAACGCCAAAACCCGCGGCGACATGTTCGTCGAGATCGGCGTTGAAACCCCCACTGGCCTTAACGCCGAGCAAAAAGAACTGCTTCAGAAATTCTGCGAGGCCGGCGGCGGCGAAGATTGCTGCCCGCAATCAAAAGGCTTTTTCGAGCGCGCCAAGAACTTTTGGGATAACGTGACCGACGGGCGGTAGGGCCGCCATCCCGGCCAATGCAATTAATTCGGCAAGCGCAGAGCGCTAAGTGGTTTGCAAATAATATTTTTGCAAGTTACTTCCGCTACTGGATACCAGCTAAAACGTTTGAAGATCGCGCCTCAACTAAATACTCCGCCGATTAAGTTTACTGCCAACAAAATCAATCCAACTGAAAAAGGAAGCACAACAAACAACTCTTGAGCAGTTTCGGCTCTTTCAAAACTACGCATATCGGCCGCCATCTCTTCGACCTGTTCGCGGCGATCATCCTCCTCGAATAATGGCTCGTTCAGCAGATCTTCTGCTGTTTTTGAGGGCTTAACGCGACGGAGTATTTGCCGCAACCTGACGATGCTCCGGATAATAACAACAGGCCAGAACAATACTGTAGCTGGAAATGTCATCAAACGGTACCAAATAGTAAAACCGTCACTCCATAGTGTACGGCTTGGGTGCATCGCGACTGCTATATAAATTGAGCGTGCATAAATGTTAGCTGTAAGAACACCCAATGAACACCAAGAGGTAACTGGTGCGGGAATTTCTGTAATACCTAGTAGATCCAGTATTCCAGATTGTTGTGCAATCCATGTAAGCGCTTGATCAACTCTGTGCCCTATGATGAGGTCCCAAAGACCGACGATACCAAGCCAAAAATCGCCGATCACTATGAAATGCTGTGCAAACGCTAGCATTTCAATGGGTGTGCCAATTAACCCCACTACTGACAATGTAGTTATGAGATACCAAAGAAACGACTTTTTCTCAGTAGGCCGAATGTCTTTCTTGTCACCCACTTCGGGTGAAGCATTTCTATATAGGGAATCTCCAAGTAATTTTAGCGTAAATCTGCCTAAGTAGAAACTCACTAACGCAATCAGAAATAAGATGATCGCTGAGCCAACGTGACCATTGATAAGGTCGTTGATTCCTGCGAGCGCTCCAAACACTGTAATAATTGCGATGATCAACCACAAAGCCAGCCGAACGCTATGTATCAAAAGTCTGACGAAGGGATTCCGTTGCTGATAGTCTTCGTCATAGTATCGTTGCGAAACTGGTCCATCACCAAACCTATCGATAATTCGCTTACCGATCGAGTAGATCAGCAAGGCCACAAATAGTCCTAAGATTGATGCACCGATATCTCCTTCTGAAAATAGTCCAATGCTGGCGAAACCAAATATCAATGATGGCAAGTACAAAAAAAGCCACACCAATAACCTGATCATTATTGATTGCCCCCTCGATTCGACAGTGCCTTGAAGAACTAAATAACGAGCAATCATGATGGTCAAGCAATTCGAGCCGAATTGCGTAAGTCGCCACTAATGCAACACGACCTCGGGATTATTTTGAGCGATTTCGCAGCGCTGATCAGCGAAGCAGAGCCCTGCCCACCTGCTTACTTGATGCCCTCACCGCTCAACGGGCTTCAGGCCCAGCAGCGGTGATCCATCCGGCGGCGGCGACCGGTTCGACATGCCGCTTATGTCTAACGCCGATTGACGAGCCAAGGCTCGCCGTATGCGCCGTTGCTATGTACAACCCGCCTGAACGCGTTCCGTCATTCCAGACGCCATCTGTCTCCAAAGCTGTGATTTGGTCAGACGAATGCGCGATCTGGAATCCAAGGGCGGCAGGGCTTGGTGATGTGGCTCTGGATTCCAGATCTAACATGCGTATGCCAAAAACTTTGCAGTTTTTGGACGCATGTAACGTCTGGAATGACGGGAGGAAGGCGCGCCAAACATGGTTAATTCCGTACACGTCAGACGCGAAAAACGCCCGTTTAACGGGAAATTCGGCCTCAATCCCGCCTTCGGGGGACATCTATCCACCACCCCCCAAGCCGGGTGTAAGCTTCGCGGATGATGAGTATTGAGACCAACAAGCCAAGTGACATCTTGCGTTCATATCAGCCATCTCTGTCATCCCAGCGAAAGCTGGGATCCAGAGTCGCTGACCACTCCTGGATCCTGTTGATGGTTCCCATCCATCAACTCGTCAGGATGACGCCGAGGAGCGCTGGGAAAACTCAATCAAGAGGCCACGCAAGAAAATGCTAAAGTTGAACGAAGCCGTTTGCGAGAAGCAACAAAGACAAGGGCTTAAGCGAAAAGACGCCGGACCACATTTGTGTGCGCGGTTGGCAATTGCGCGCCGGGCTCCCTACATTTCGGTCATGACCGAAGCCGCCCCGCGCCCCTACGCAAAGACCCTTGCCTTCAGGCCGGTAAGGCCAGCGACGGATGCTAGCCTTCTCATCTCCTTCGGGCGCGGGCTCTACCGGGAAAGCCTTGGCAGCGACGGGCAATTTCATGCGGAGTATGGCCGCTATGGCCAGAAATTTCCCTTGTGGATCGCCGCCTGCGCCGCGCGAGACCCGTCCTTCGCCGCGTTTCTGACGGAAGATGAGAAACCCATCGGCCTGGTTGTCCTCGGCGCTGACGCGTATGATGCGCGTATCGGTCATGTGCATCATTTCTATGTTGCGCCTTCCCATCGCGGTCAGGGCTTCGGCGGCTTGCTGGACGATTACGCCCGCGAGACATTGTCACGCGCCGGGTATGCCCACGCCCGTTTGAACGTCACCAAGCGTAACGCCCGCGCCATCCGGTTCTATCTTGCGCAAGGCTGGCGGGACATCACGCCGCAAACGTCGCGCGGCGCATTGCGTTTGATGGAAATAGCGCTTTAATTCGACGCTGCGCCGACATTGACGTATGACCGATCGAATAGGCCGCGATTTACTAAGGCCGACCTTTGCTTGGCGCCGTTGGTCGTCAGCGCAGCTTTATGTAGTGTCAGCGATTAGGGCGTAGACGGACGAAGGAAGACAAACCCGATGGCGAAAACATCTATCCTCGTGGCCGGCGCCGGCGGGCGCATGGGCAAGGCGGTGGTGGCGGAAGTCTTACGCACCCCCGGCGCGACCCTTGCCGGCGGTTTTGAACGCCCCGGCGGTCCCGATATCGGCAAGGATATTGGCGTGCTGGCAGGCCTCGACGCCCTTGGCCTCAAAGTCGAAGACTCAGCCGCCAAGGGCCTCAAACGCGCCGGCGTCATTATCGATTTCACCGCGCCCTCCGCCTCGGTGGTCAACGCCGAAGCTGCTGCGGAAACCGGCGCCGCCCATGTCATCGGCACTACAGGTCTTTCCGAACAGGAATCGGAAAAGATCGCGAACTTCGCGAAGTCGATCCCCATAGTCATGTCCGGCAATATGAGCGTCGGCGTTAATTTGCTGACAGCGCTGGTTGAAAGCGCCGCCCGTACGTTGAGCGAAGACTATGACATTGAAATTTTCGAGGCCCATCACCGCCACAAAAAAGACGCGCCTTCCGGCACCGCATTGATGCTGGCGGATGCGGCGGCGCGCGGCCGCGAGATTGACCTTGCGGACCGCTCGGCAGGCATGAACGACGGGCGTAGCGGCGAACGGCGTCAAGGTGATATCGGGTTTTCCGTCATGCGTGGCGGCGGCATTATCGGCGACCATCGCGTTTCTTTTGCCGGCGCCGAAGAAGTGATTACGCTGTCCCACAGCGCAATAGATCGCGGGCTCTTTGCAAAGGGCGCCGTGACAGCAGCGCGCTGGGCGATCGGCAAACCGCCAGGGCTCTACAACATGCGCGACGTACTCGGATTAAATTCGTGAGTGCTTGTCCCTAGAGCGCGTTGCGCACCACGTGGATCGGACGAAGGCAGTCTCACGCGCTCAAAACAAAGATGCTAGAGCCGTTTCTTGACTCTCATTAAATGCAAACGGCTCTAGTGTTGATTTTAACCATGAATAGTTTGGATTGCAGCTAAGTCAGAGCGCTTCCTTAAAATTGTTGCGGCATCATAGCCCTTAGCCAAGAGGGTTGTCGGAATGCGTTTTGAGGTTGTTGCTGCGTTGATAGCCGCCGTCGGGATTGCCCTTGCGGTGCGGGTTTTCGACGGGCGGATCACCGCCCCTGAAGCAGATACGGCGCTTGCAGAAGTTGCGACGGCGCCGATCATTGAGGAACCCCCTAGCGTTGCTGTCGCCCATGCAGGCTGGGGACGCGAGGTTCGCATTGCCGCTTCCAAAGACTTTCATTTCTATGTGGACGCCGATGTGAACCGCCGCTCGGCGAAGTTTCTTGTGGACACGGGCGCTAGCTTCGTCGCGCTTCGCGACTCAGACGCTCACGCGGTAGGCATTTATGTTTCAGCGGCGGACTACACCTATCCCGTTCGCACCGCCAATGGCGAAACCAAGGCCGCCATGGTGACCATCGATGAGATTGATATCGACGGCATTCGTCTTGACGGCGTCAAGGCGTTTGTCCTCAAGGACGACCAGCTTGCGGTGAACCTTCTCGGCATGAGTTTTCTCTCGCGCCTTGAGAGCGTTGAAGCCCGTGGCGGCGAGCTGATTTTAAGAGGTTAACTTTCCCGCGCCATCAGCTTCGGCAACCGTCCAAGATCCGCGCCGGCCTGACGCATCAACACTTGCCGCAAGGGTTTGATTTTACCAACGGCGCTCATGCCGATGTCGCGGGCCAGCCGTACCGGTGGTAAATCGTTTGAAAACAAGCGATTGATGACATCGCCCCCGAACGCAAGAACAGCTGAATCAAACCTTCGCCAGCGCTGGTAGTTCTGCAAGACTGTCATCGCCCCGATATCAAGACCGACACTTCGAGCTTCGGAAAGGACATCCGCAAGAGCCGCGATGTCTTTGATGCCGAGATTAAACCCCTGCCCTGCGATGGGATGAATGGCGTGGGCGGCGTCGCCAATCAGCACCAGGCGCGGTGTGATATAGGTCTGCGCCAGATGAAAGGCGAGCGGGTATGACCAGCGCGGACCGGCAAGGCGCACGTCTCCAAGATAGGGCCCGAAGCGTTGGGCGATTTCCTCTTCGAGGGCTTCGTCGTCAAGCGCCATAAAGGCAGACGCGGTTTCTTCGCGTTCCGTCCAGACCAGGGATGACCGGCTGTTGGTCATGGGCAAGATGGCGAAGGGGCCGGAGGGTAGAAAGAACTCTTGGGCGACGCCCTCATGGTCATACTCATGAGAAACCGTCGCAACGATGCCGGTTTGCGGGTAGCGCCAATGATTGACCTTAAGGCCGGCTTCGGCGCGTAAACTTGAATGGCGACCATCTGCGGCAATGATCAACGCGCCGCGAAGGATCCGGCCGTCCGCAAGTGTAACGCTGGCTTCGCCAGCGTCTCTTGTCGCCCCTTCTCGACGCGCCGGCGCGAACAGGGAAATCGACGGCGTTTCTTCAATCGCGTCGAACAAAACGTCGCGCAACAGCCGGTTCTCGACAATCCAACCCAGCGGCGTGTCTTCACCGAGCTCGCGGCTATCAAAATGCAAGTGAAAGGGCGAGACCGCGCCATGTCGAAATCGGTCGCGGGCGTGACCGTCGCTGACAAGAATGTCTCGGATCGGCTCGGCGCCGTCTTTGATCGCGCCCCACAGGCCAAGCCGTTTGAACACCCGCACCGTCGCATAGGAGAGGGCCGAGGTGCGGCCGTCAAAAGCCGCACCGCGCATCACCGCAGGATCGGCGGCGTCAACAATTGCGCCGCTAAAGCCCTCCTGCGCCAGCGCGACGCCGCAGAGCGCGCCGGCAAGGCCGCCGCCGACAATAATTGCGTCAAAATCGTGGTTGTTCGTCATTTCAGGAGAGATTGTCCCGCTTTCCTTACGCAAGGTCCAGCGAAGCGCTTGCGGCTGCGGCGAAAAGCGCGGCATTAATGCAATGCTGCACCGATCAATCCGCCCAAAACGCACGGAGCACATTCATGACAAAAGCCATGCGTTTATTAGTTCTAAGCGCCGCTGTGGCTATTTCGCCCGCGCCGCTTGCTGCGCAAGGCATCGAGCCGCCGAGCGATACGACGCGCTACCTAATGGATTCGCTGCTGTTTGTAAGCGGCGGCGTGGCGGCGCTCATCGCTCTTTTGGGGCTTGCGCTTCGTGATCTTGGCGTCGTGCGACCCCAAAGCGCGCCATCGATTTGCCTCCGCAGCGCCGGCGCCTACGCCATCGCTGCCATCATGTTCTGGCTGACCGGTTATGGCCTTGCCTTCAGCGTGGAAGATGGCGGTCTGCTCGGCGATTTTAACGTCTGGAGCAATGAAGACATTGACCCTCTCGCCGCTGGCTCGTCAGCCGGCGCACGCTGGTTCTTCTATATGGGCCTTGCCGCTCTTGGCGCAGTTATCACCTCCGGCGCTGCAGCCGAGCGCGTCAAGCTGTGGCCGTTTTTGGTGGCGGGCGCCGTGTTTGCCGGGCTTATTTTTCCAATTGTGGTTTCCTGGTCCTGGAGCGAGGGATATTTCGCATCGATCTGGCGGTTTAAGGATCATGGCGGCGCTGCTGTCCTACATGCGTCAGCGGGCGCTGCGGCGCTTGCGGCCATCCTGGTTGTTGGCCCCCGCGCCGGCAAATATGGCCCCGGCGCAAACCGCCTGACGCCGACCACATCGCTCCCGATGACCTTTATTGGCCTAGTATTTTTCTGGATAGGCATGCTGGTGATCAACGCAGCGGGGCTTGGCGCGCTCAACAGCGTTGAGACGATGATTTCTGCCGCGACCATTATCGTTAATACAACCATTGCCGGCGCCGCCGGTTTGTTTACCGCTGTCATCCTTACACAGATTGTTTATCGGCGCGCTAATTTGGCGGCGGTCGTCAGCGGCGCGATTGGCGGGCTGGTGTCAGTGGCGGCGGACCCCTTATATCCGGCGATTTGGCAGGTCTTGTTAATCGGCGGCGTCGGCGGCGTCGTCGTCACTGTGGCGCCGCCTTTCCTCGACCGCTTTCGCCTTGACGATGTTTCCAACGCCGTTGCAGCGCATTTGTTGTGCGGTGTCTGGTCGACAATCATTGTCGCCTGGACAAATCCGGAAGCCTGGCTGGTAGGGCAGCTCGCCGGCGTAACGGCGATTGTCGTTTTTTCCTTTTTCACCAGCGTACTTGTCTGGACTGCGTTGAAATATACGTTTGGGGTTCGCTTGGTCGCCTTCGACCCGGCCTCCCCCAAGCCGGCCTAACACAGTCCCCTCGCCCTCTTAAAAGTTAACCTGCGTTAACCCATTGCCGGTGCGCTTGTGCCAAAGTTAACGGCAAGCCTTAATCGTCACTTTTCGCGGAACGCCAGACCGCTATGCCCACTCGTTCGAGCCGTATTTCGCGGCGCAAAACCCGTCAGAAAGATCAAATCCACGAAGCGATCGATCGCGCGCAAGCGTTCCTGCGCGGACTGGTGATGCGCGCCGGCGGCGGCGCCATGATCGTCCTGGCGGCGTGGCTTGTCGTTTCGTTGGCGACTTTTTCGATCAGCGATCCGAGCCT
>JANQOV010000126.1 GCA_028285645.1 Hyphococcus sp. | reverse complement strand
ATTGACCTTGGTGCACATCTTGATGCGGATGTCGTCGGCGCCGTCGAGGTTCCAGGCTGACGCATGGCATACGACTTCGCGGTCGAGCGGCTTGGTGATCTGCGATCGCTCCCAGAAAGTTTCCGGCAACGGGTCAAAGCCTAAGGACGAGAAGAATTCTTCGCCGGTCTCGACCATTTTCTTTGCGTCATAGCCATTATCGATCAGCAATTGGGTAAGATCATAGCCAGGATCGGCGTCGCCCGGCGCCGCCAGGTCATAGATGTTGCCCCAGCTCTGGGCCCACATATTACCAAGCAGATCGGCTCGAATAGGCTGGTCCAGGGGTACGATCTCATCGCCATATTGCTCATTAAGCTTGGCGCGCACATGGCACTGCAGCTCGTCGTACAAAGGCTTCACCTGTCCCCAAAGGCGATCTGTTTCGGCGGCGAATTCCGCAGGCGGAAGATCATACCGCGCCCGCCACATGCTTCCGACATCGTCAAAACCAAGCTCGCGCGCGCCTTCATTGGCGATCCCCACCATAGCAGCGTAGTCTTCTTTCATGGTTGTGCCATTGTCGGTTGCCGCGACTGGCACTTCCCGCCACTTGGTCCAAATCTCCTGCAGCAAGTCGGGGTTTTTGATGTTGCCCATCATGCTTTCGAGCGTGTTACGCGGGACAGCTGACAAATCGATCGCCAAATCAGGGCTCTCGCCTTGCGGATCGAGAATTGCGCGGATTGAAGCTTCAATCTCTGACGCTGGAACGGCGCTGTCGCTGAGATCAATTTTGCCGGTCGCGTAGGTTGAGCCCATTCGCGTGTTGATTTCGGCAAGCTGTGCTGCGGCGCCCGGACGTTCCGGCGCCGGCAGGTTGAGGCCAAGTTTGATCATCTCGATCTTGCGGCGCATTTCAGCGGGCAATTCTAGATCGTTAAACCGCTTGGCGTGATTGGCGAATTTCACGCCCATCTCGGTGCCCTCAGCATCGACCTTGGTCACCAGCCAATCGGTGTCATAGGTAATGTTGGTGGCCTGGGCCCAAAAGATCCGTGCGGCGTATTCGCCAAACTCTCGGTAGAATGTCTCCACCTCTGCAATAAAGGCGGCGGCTTCTTCGACAGTGGCCTCGCCAAGGCTATCGGCCGGCTGGGCGATTTCAGCGCCATCTGTCGGCGCTTCGGCAGGAGATGTTGCGGTGGTCGCAGCCTGGTCGGCGTCGGCGCCCTCCTGAGCGCAACCGGCGGCGAGAAGCGCCAGCGTTGAAATAGCAGCAAGAGCGGCCTTACGCCGCGACGTGGGCATGTTCATGCGATCTCCTTATCAGGGACGAAGAAACAGGACGGTTGAGGTTGCGCCCACCATAGCGAAGGCGAAGGTTTGCTGCAAAGAATGGTTAGATTTTCTCAGCAAGTTTGATTGCAACCCGGCACCCTGCCCCGATGACAGCGCTGAGCAGCCGGTTTGCCGGTGCATCAGCGGCGCCCTCGGTTTCGGCGGTGGTTTTGTGCTCGAGTTCGTCTTCTCTGAATTCGCGAACCGTTTCGCAGAGCTCGGGATCAACAGCCGCTAACTCTTCCGCCTGGGATGCGTAGTGTTTTTCAATGACATCCTCGACCGCTGCGGTGCAGGCCATGGCCGATTTTTCGCCCATCAGCGCCGTTGCGGCCCCCAGAAGAAACCCGGCGGAATTCCAGGCGGGGCCCAATAGCGTCGGGCGTACGCCGCGCTCCATCACCAACTGATCAAACTTGCTTAAGTGATGGGCTTCGCCGGCTTCCATTTCTTCGATCAGCGCTGCTGTTCGCGATTTATGCGGTAGCGCGCCGAACACAGCTTTTTGTCCGCGATAGATCGCAACCGCCCCGTACTCGCCGGCCTGGTCAACGCGGATGATTTCGTCAATCCGGCGCCGGCGCGGTCCGGGCCGCATCCGATCTGTTTTGTTTATGTCGGGCTCTGACACAGTCATGTGTTGACCTCCGGCGTGTCGGGGCTCGATCCGATTCTGCGGATGCTTCTTGCGCGCCTTGTTTCGGCGATTGCGGCAACGAAGGTGAGCGCGAACAGTCCCGCAGAAGCGAGCAGGTTGTAGCCGGCCATGGAGACGCCAAACAACCGCCAGGAAACTTCATCGCAGGCGGGTCCCGGCGCCCTTTCGCCAAGCGATTTCGCGATAGTGTCGATGGATGAAATCGTGTCGCTGTCTGCGAGGCAAGTGGCGGGCCCCGGCCAGAACTTGAATTCAACCCCGGTGTGATAGAACGCAAGCCCGGCGCTGACTGCATAAACCAGCGAGGCCGCGCCAACCGCCGCCGCTGCGCCTAGCCGAGCGCGCAACACAAGCCCAATCCCCAGTCCGGCGGCCGCTACGCCCATACCCGCCCAATGGGCTTCCCTTTGGTCAAGGCAGAGCGCGCACGGGGCAAGGCCGCCGACACGCTCGAATAAATGAGCCCCAGCCAGCAATGCGCCGCTGACCACAAACGCCGTCAATAGCGCCCGCTCGGTCAGCGTCAGCCTGTTCAGGAATTGCAACATGGCGCTAGTGTAGTCGTTGAGGCGGCCCTATTCGCGGCGCGGATCGTCACAGCCGCGCGCCTTATAGCCGCGCCGAAAGCCAGTCTTTGATGAGGCTTGCCGCCTCAAGCCCCAAAAACAGCAACAAAAACACCCAGATAAACCCGATGACGAGCCCCATGAGCACAAGAACGCCATCCCGTTCGATCAGTCCGACGGAGGCGACAGCAACGCCAATCCCCGGAATGGTGTTCGTCGATGGCAATGGAATAAGAATGGACGCCGTTGGAACGATAAGCAGCGCGCCGACAATGCGGACGCCCAATCCTTGGGTCAACGCTGGAATACGCGGATGCGCAAAACGCTCAATCCAACCGATGTATTTGGCGCTGCGGTCTAGTACGGATTGAAAAGCGGAAATTGGAAAAGAACGGTCATGCAGCGTCTTGGGTAGCCATGGATGATGGCGGCCCGCTGCTAATTGTCCCGCCAGCGCAAGCATTGGCAGGGCGACGATCTGCGGCAGAAGATAAACGAAGGGCAGGCAACAGGGTAACGCCAGCAATAAGAGCAGCAATCCGAACGCCCGCTCGTCCAGTTGATCCAGAACATCCCCTAACCGCGCCTCGGGCTCAGCGGCGGCGTTTTCTCCTGTTGGTTTTGCCTGCGCACCGGACTGTTCGGCGGCAGCCGTCAAATCCTTAAGGATCGCCCGCAACGTTTCGGTTGCGCCACGCGGAGCGGCGTTGCCGCTGGGCGCATTATCCCGCTTCATGTCTGGGTCCTGAAAATTCACGCACAGCGCTCCGATTTTGGGACGGGCCCATTTTCAAAGAGGGAAGTAAATAATCCCGTAAAGGATCGCTTGACCAGCGGGCGCCCCTGCCTATCATGCCGCTCCGCATAACGCCCCTGTGGTGGAATTGGTAGACACGCGTGATTCAAAATCACGTGCCGCAAGGCGTGTCCGTTCGAGTCGGACCAGGGGCACCAATCCTTTTAACTCTTTCCGCTCATTGGACCTGCTGAAGCGGCCCGCCTGTCGCGTTGTGAATGAGGGTTGCCGTCCACTGTCGCCCCGCAACAAAAAGCCCCCGATGCGGGGGCTTTTTAGAGCTCTATGAAAACAGCTTACCGGCGCCGCTTTTTCTTTTTGCCGCCATCGCCGCCATTATCGTCGATAAAATTGTTGGTGATCTTCGGCTCAAGTCCGTCACGGACAAAAATCGAAAGACCGTCATTACCGACGATCTGATTGTCTTCAATGACACCATTGACCCCAAAGGGGATCGCGACGCCATCGCCGCTATTGCGGACAATTTCATTATACCGAACTAGGGACAGCTTCGCGTATTTGTCAAGAATGATGCCGGCGCCCTTATTGTTGCGGATCTTGTTGCCGATCAGCTTGGCGGAGCCATAGCCTGAAGACTTAACGCCTGAATCGAGATTGTCGAAAATCTCATTGCCAGACACGATGACGTCAGCGCGGCTGCCGGTGGCGATGTCTACGCCGACTTTGTTTTGAAGGATCTTATTGTCCACGATCATGGTTTGCGAAAGCGAGTGCGGCTGTTCAACGAACACGCCTTCAGAGCCCGCGCTAATGCGGTTCTTTTCAAGCCAGACCGTGCCGCCCGAAATCTTGATTGCCGGCCGCACGCCAGAACCGAGCACGTCGGACTCTTTAAGCCTGAAAACCCCCTGATCAACATCAACGCAGGCTGCTGCGCCGGAATTGATTTTCGCTTCAAATTGAACATTCGCCACAACCGCGTGTGAGGTCGGCTGCTTGGGCGCAAATTTAAGGCATGGCTCGTTCATCGGCGCGCTAATACGAACGCCGGAGCCGGGCCCGCGATCGCCTTGAATGAACACCGATTTATTGAGCTTGATCGACTCGTTGTAATCGCCGTGCATCACATAAACGACACCGCCCTCAGCGACATCGTCGATCGCTGATGAGATCGATTTGTAAGGACCTGGGCCGTTCACATCGACAATGATCTGGAGCGGACCCTTCTTGCGTTTGCTGCTGGATTGACCGCCTGAAGACGGTTTTCCTGCGCCAGGCTCGCGGATCGGAAATCCGCCGAGCGATTGAGCGTTCGCAGCGTCAGCAGCGATCAGGGAGCCAGCGAAAAGGGCTGCGATCGCCGGGCTTGTCAGTTTTTTGAATACGCGTTTCATCGGGACCCCTCTACTACTCAATATCGCGCGTATATTCGAAACTCAGCCGGCGCAGCGCGTCGTTCGCCGGTTTGTACCCAAGAGCGGAAGCTTGCGCCAAGTGAAGCGCAGATTTGCGCTCATCCGGCGATACCTCGTTGAGGCCGGTCGTTCCGTCACGGAAGATGACCCCAAGCGCGTAATGCGCGATTGCAAGGTTCTGGTCGGAAGCTTTTTCGAGCCAGTTGACCGCCTCTTTGCCATTCTGCTCAACGCCAATCCCGCGGACATGCATGATGCCGTAGACATATTGCGACATCGGGTGGTCGGCTTTTGAAGCGTCGCGGAAGAGCTCAACAGTCTGGCGCGGCGTGAGAACGCCGGTCCGCACGGCTCGTTTGTCGTCGTCGCTCATGTCTCTGTCTTGCGCGACCGTAGAATACTGGAAACGCCGAATGGCGTCGCGGGTCGCCGGGCCAAGCTTGTTATCAACGCTGCCGGCGCGGAAGCCGAGGGCGTTCAAGGCGCGCTGGATCAGCTCGACATCGATATCGGAAACCGCCTTCAAGGCCTCCGCCATCTTGATTTCTTCAAGCTCTTTCTTGAGGCGCTCAAGCTCTTCCTGCTGTTTTGTTTTGCCGCGATGCTCCGGCGGCAGCGGCGGCTGCCATTCTTCGGCTTTATCGAGCGCGGTTTTAATTTCTTTCTTGGTGAGTAACTCGACCAACACGTCATATGCGGCGCTTGCTTCGGGCACGCCGCCGCGATCCATCGCAAGCGAATACATCATCAGCGCTTTGGTGTTGTCTTTAGCAACGCCCGAGCCCTTCTGATACATATCGCCGAGACGATAGAGGTCGTAGGTGCTGCCGGATTCAAATTTCTGTGCAACGAGCTTTTCTGCGTCTTTGACTTCTTTTGTTTTCATCCGGGCGCGGATTTGCGGCAAGCGATGATCGGCCAAAATCTGTGCACTGACTTCTTCCGCCGTTGGCTGTTGCAAATGTTTCGGAAACTCGTGTACGGCGGCGAGCGTATACCAGTACAGCGCATCTACATTGCGGGGCTGTTGGATGATGTTGATGGGCGTTTCGCCTTGCGGCAGATTTTCGATGACATCGCCCGAATAAACATCCCCGAGAATTTTCATGGACCGGACATCGCCGGCGACCGCATAGCGTTCCCAAAGATCAACAGCCAGTTGATATTGGCCATTTTGATAAGCCTGCAGGCCGGCCTCATAGGTCGCGTGGGCCGGCGATAATGCGGCAATCGCGAGCGTCGACGCCGCTGCGAGACCGCCAAGCGCAAACCGCGCTTTAGCAACGAATTTCATGTGATCTCTCTTCATAACCCCAGCTTCCCCTCAACCATACGCCCCAAAACCAAACTGCCTGACCAAACACATCGGGCGCGACGCGCTTATTAAAGCACGCATCGGCGTTACGCTCCATATTAACCTTATCATCTATGAAAGGAAAATGGCGCCCCTAAGGCAGGCTCTTGGTATTGCTGGCCCCATCGGGCGCGGGTTTTGCGCTGTGCGTTACCTGAAAGACGCAGCAATCGCCGTTTTTTTCCTTTTCCGTCAAGCGTTTGGCTAAATGTCCCGCCTTCCGGCAATAATGCGGGATATCCACAGCCGCGACGGGATCGTCGGCGATCACAGTGACCTGATCACCGGGCTCAAGTCGGCGCAGTTTGGCTTCCAGCTTGATGACCGGAACCGGGCAGCGATGGCCGGTGACGTCCAGAATGTCGGTGCTTGTCATGGCGGGGGCCTAGCAGGCGCGCCGAGAAAGAAAAAGGCCTCGCTGCAGCGGGGCCTTCTCAATGAGTGCAAGCACTCCGGGGGTGTGCGGAGTTTAGAAGCCGACTCTGGCCTGAACCCAGAAGGTCCGGCCTTGGCTGAAGAAGGCGTAGTTGCTCTTCGCGCCGAAGGTCGATCCCGCAAGCGGAAGATCGCCGCCAAATTGCAGGAATTCCTGATCAGTCAGGTTCTTGCCGAGGAGCGCGATGGACCAGCCCCCGTCTTGCGGCCCGATCCCCATCCGCATGTTTACCGTCGCATATCCGCCCTGCACGAGCGCCGGATCAAAAGTCGCCGATGCGTCATATTCGGACGTGTAGAAGAGGTCGGTGACGTAAGAGAGCTCGTAGCGATCAAACACCGGGAAATGCAGATCCACTGTCATTGTGCTCTGGAAGTCTGAGACGAGCTGGTTGGAATTGCCCGTATAATCGCACAGACCCGGAATCGACGGCGAGTCCGGCGTCTGTCCGAAATAGCACTGACCGTTTTCGAAATCGGTGAATTCGAAATCGGTATAGGCGGCCGCAGCAGAGAGCGTCAGATAGTCAGTGACAGCCCAGCGGCCGTCCACTTCGAGACCAATGATCTCGGCTGAGGCTGCGTTGCCGACATTAAAGCCGAGAACGCCGTCAAAGATCGAGATCTGCAGATCGTCGAATTTGGTGAAGAAACCGGCGAAGTTGATTTCCGCTGACGAGCCGATCGAAATCTTGCCACCGAGTTCGTAGTTGGTCGCCTGCTCGTCGTCGAACTGGAAGGATTCGTCGATCGTCGTGAAGAAGTTCCTGTTGTTGGCGCGGAAGTCGAAGCCGCCGGACTTATAGCCGCGGGCCCAGCTTGCATAGAGAAGGAGGTCGTCGGTTGCGTCCCAGACCAGTTTGATATCGGGCGAGAACCGCGTTTCCTCAAGCTCGCCCGCAACCGGCAGCTCGCCAAGGGCGGCGAGAAGCCCCGTCGCCGGAACCGACAGCGCTGGCGCCGGCGATGCGGCGAGCGTGGTGAGGTTAGTCGACGTGATGCCGAACAGATTGCCGTAGATGAGCGGCGCGGAAATCTGAGCCATTGGCAGCGGGTCAAAGGCGAGATCAGTGATCGAGAGTGTGCGCGTTCCGTCTTTGGTCTCATGGGTGAGCCGGCCGCCAAGCTGCAGTTCGAGCCGGTCCATAGGACGGACGTTAAGCTGCAGGAAGGCCGAATAGAGATCAGAGTCGGTGGTCGCCTCGCGCGCCGCCTGGGTGCCCGCGACAGCGAGGCCGGCGCTGCTCGAGGTCAGCGCGTTGATCGCCGGCACGAGGATCGAGTTCGTCGGCACCGCGATCTGGTCCATGTAATTGTGATCAGAGGTCTGCCAGTAAAGGCCGCCGACAAAATCGAAATGGTCCCAAACCGGCGAAGTGACGCGCAGTTCCGAACTCCACTGCGTGTATTCCTCCTGCAGCAACGCGTCGAACACCACGGCGCCGGTGAAGTCGCAATCGCACAACTCATCATACTCAAACTTTTGATAGGCTGTGATCGAACGGATTTCGAAATCGCCTGCGTTCCAGGCAATGTTGGCGACATAAGTCTGGGTTTCGTTGTTCGAGAAGTCGCCATTGGAACTGCGCATGCCGTCCTGGGTCGTGTTCAGGACGCTTGGATCCGCGCTAAAGCCGCCAGCGAGAATTTGAGCATAGGTCAGCCCGTTAAAGGGCCCTGGCGCCACAGACGGCAATTCACCCACAACCTCGATGTTCCGTCCGGTGACGTCAAACTGGCCGACTTCCGCCTTTAGGTTGACAGTCAGGCTTGAGGAAAGATCAGCTTCGATCTGCCCACGAATCATCCAGTCCTCGCGCTGCGGCTCGGTGCGGTCGAGGGTGAGATTTTCCACATAGCCGTCATGATCGCGGTACCGCCCGGCAACCCTGGCGCGGATGTTTTCCGTCAGCGGACCCGAGACGGCGCCCTCGACGATATATTCATTGTCGAGAAATTCGTAGGAGCCGGAAAGATAGCCGGTCGCATAGTCCGTCGGTTTGGCGGTGGTGATGTTGAGCGCGCCGGCGACTGCGTTCTTGCCGAATAGGATCGCCTGAGGCCCGCGCAGTACTTCAACCCGCTCAAGGTCGAGGAAGGGCGAGCGGGTTTGTTGCGCGCGCGGATAGTGGACGCCGTCAATATAGGTTCCGACCGATTGTTCGAACGCCTGGTTGATGCCTGAACCGATGCCGCGAATGAAGACGTTGGTGGCGATGCCGGTTTCCGTCATGGTGAAGTTCGGCACCAGGAACTGCAGGTCTTGAGATTTCTGGATTGCTGTATCGACGAGCTTTTCTCCGGGCACGGCGGAAATAGATATCGGCGTGTCCTGCAGGCCCTGCTCCCGCGATTGCGCGGTAACGACAATTTGGTCGAGCTGGGCGAGGGCGGCGGTCGGCGCTGCAAGTGCGGCGACGGCAAACATGGAGGTCCCGAGGGCGAGGTGTTTACGCATAAATTTCTCCCTGTCTGCGACCAGCATTAAGCCCGCCGGCCGCAATTTTTTTGACTATCGTGTGACAGTGTGGAGGAAAATATGATCGCCGCCAATGCGGCGACTGCCATTCGAGAGCGCCTGTTGCTGAAACTCAACAGGCGTTAACGATGTTTCCCGAACGTGATTGTTGGCGGTGCGACAATTCGGCTGCCGCGGTCATGTGAGACCGGCGTCGCCCGGCTGCGAAATGGTCGCGATCAGAACCCGCCGCGCATCGCTTTGGAGACCTGTTCCATGGAAAACGGGAAGACAATCGTATTGGTGCGGTCGCCGGCGATTTCCTGCAGTGAATTAAGATATCGCAGCTCCATGGCACCGCCGGAAGTGGCGAGAATTTCCGCCGCTTCCGCAAGCTTTGCCGCCGCCTGTTGTTCGCCCTCGGCGAGAATGATTTTTGACCGCCGTTCGCGTTCCGCTTCGGCCTGCTTGGCGATGGCGCGGATCATGGTCTGATCCACGTCCACATGCTTGATCTCGACGTTGGAAACCTTGATGCCCCAGGCTTCTGTCTGGGTGTCGAGAATTTCCTGGATATCTTTGTTGAGCTTGTCGCGTTCCTGCAGCATTTCATCAAGGTCATGCTTACCGAGCACCGAGCGCAGCGTTGTCTGTGCAAGCTGGCTGGTCGCCGCCATATAGTTTTCAACCTGCACAATGGCGCGCACCGCATCGACAACGCGATAATAAATAACGGCGTTCACCTTCACCGAGACGTTGTCCTGGCTGATGACGTCTTGCGTTGGGACGTCATGAACCAGCGTTCGCATATCGACTTTGCGCATTTGTTGGATGATCGGTATCAGGATGATAAGGCCAGGGCCGGAGGCTTTGCGGCCGACGCGGCCAAGCGTAAAGATGACGCCTTTCTCATACTCTTTAAGAATTTTGATGACGTTGGTGGCGATGAAAATCACCGCAAAGGCCAGAAATCCTAAAATGCCGACGCCGGGCATGAGCTTCTCCTTTGTTCGTTCATAGCCGGGACGCTAATCCCGTTTCTTTTCGACTTGAAGGACCAAACCCTTCATGGCTGATACGCTGACTTCGTCGCCTGGTTTCAATTCACTTTTTGAAACAGCGCGCCAAAGTTCGCCGCCGGCTGTCACATAGCCTTCCTGGCCGGACCATTCCGTCACTTCAGCATGATCTACATTCATGGCGTCGCCAACCCGATGCGGCGAGCGACCGTTCATGAAGAACAGCCCGTAGATTTTCGCCAGCAAAACCAATCCGGCGCCAAACAACAACGTAACAAGCGCCCAAGCGAGCGGGGTGAAGGTCACGCCCAAAATCTCAACCATCGAACCGTTGCTTCAACATGGATCACGCTTCGTTCGGCGTCAGACCGCCAAGGAAGCCGCCAGCCTTCGCCTGTTTGACGATCAAAACAAGGCCGTCGACTTCAACAACACGGATCTTGTCGCCGGGCCGCAGGGGTTTGTCCGCGCGTGCGCGCCAGCGCTCGCCTTCAACGATCACCCAGCCTTCTTTGCCGTCCCAATCATCGACAACGCCTTCGCGCCTCTTGATGGCGTCGGCGCCTATCAACGGCCCGTGACTGCGCGATCCGATGATCGCGAACAGCACAAGCCCCAAGAGTCCGCCGGCAATAGCCATGATGGTGCCGATCACCGATGGGGAAACCCGAAAGCCTTCCGGGAACACCACAAAGAGCCCGAATCCGAATGTCAAAAGACCCGCAAGCCCGACCAGCCCGAAGGTCGGCGTGTATGCCTCTACGACCATGAAGATGACGCCCACCCCCATGAGGACGAGGCCGAGCCAATTGAAGGGTAAAACCTGAAATGAATAAAAGCCGAGAACGAGGCAAAGGAGCCCGATAGCGCCAGGGAAAATCGAGCCCGGGTTCCACATTTCGATGATGATGCCCGTGGTCGCCAGCGACATTAGGATCACAGCGACATTGGGGTTCGCGATAAAGCCGAGAATGCGTTCAACTGTGGTCGGTTCAACGCGCTCAAGTTTGAGATTGTCCGTGACCAACGTTTTTTCACCGCCTGCGACTTTGACGGTGCGCCCATTGATCTGCTGCAGGAGATCATCAATGTCATCGGCGACGATATCGATGACGCCGAGTTCAAGCGCTTCGCGCGACGTAATTGATGCTGCGTCCCGCACGGCTTCTTCCGCCCAGTCAGCGTTGCGGCCGCGTTCCTCGGCAAGCGCGCGAATATAAGCGACGCTGTCATTGATGATTTTTGCGCGCAGCGCATCTTCGTTGGAAAGCGGACTTTCTTCTCGATCGGGCTGTCGGCCGGCGCTTGGGCGGATGTCTTCAATAGCGTCTCGGGTTTGTTCGGCGGCGTCGGCGATATTCGGCGCGTTTTCATCTGTTTCAGCAGTGTCTTCTGCAGCGGCTTCGCTGTCGGCGCTCTCCGGATTTTCTTCCTCAGCGGGCGTTTCTTCTCCGAGCGGTTCTTCATTTTCAAATGGATTGTCGCCGCCGCCCGGCCCGCCCACTTCCACTGGCGTCGCCGAGCCGGTGTTGGTTGACGGCGCCATCGCGGAAATGTGCGCGGAATACATGATGTAAAGGCCAGCGCTGGCTGAGCGCGCGCCTTGGGGCGATACATAAGTCGCAACCGGCGTGTCAGAGGCGAGAATGGATTTGATGATGGTTTTCATGGAATCGACCAGTCCGCCTGGGGTGTCGATTTCGATGATGACGAGTTCTTTATTAGCGATCGACGCTTCGGAGATCTCTCGCGACAGATAGCCCGCCGAGGCCGGCGTTACCGGTCCGTCCAGCGTTAAGATCACGCCTTCGCGGCTGGTTGACGGTGTTGCATCGCTACTTTGCGCCAGCGCGCTGTAACCGAACAAAGCGGCGCCGATCGCCAGAAGGAACCCGTAAAACCCCAAAGCCGGAAGTCGTCTCATACGCCCGATCCCCTCAGATTACACACCCTTATAAGATAATGAGGGCAAAACGGGAATCAATCTTAACGTGAAACGCCGGGCGCCTTTTCTGGGGGAAATTCCATTGATTTTGGCGTCTTAGGAGGCGTTCGTAGAGCGCTTCTAATAGGCGGCGATTTCCACCGGATAGCCTTCGTCGCGGAGCTTGCCGATGATGCGGTCGAGATGGTCCTGGCCTTGCGTGTCGATGGTAACGTCCATGCAAGTCATTTTCGCCGGCAGATCGGAATAGGTGCGGTGGTGTCCCACATCAATGACATTGCCGTCTTCGCGGGCGATGATCGTGGCGACCCGCACAAGCTGTCCTGGTTTGTCGAGAAGCTGGATGCGCAGCCGCGCCAGGCGCCCTGCGCGCGCAAGGTCGCGCATGATGACCATGGATAAGAGCCGTTCATCGATATTGCCGCCGCAAAGGACAAGGCCGATGGTTTTTCCCTGAAAGCGTTCCGGATCGGCTAGCACAGCGGCAAGACCCGCTGCGCCCGCCCCTTCGACCAGCAACTTTTGTTCATTCATCAGTATACTGAGGGCGCGCTCCAGCATGCGTTCGCTGACGAGCGCGATATCGCTCACATGGGCGCGCACTATTTCGCGGGTAATCTCCCCCGCCTCTTTCACTGCTATGCCTTCGGCAAGGGTCGAGCCGCCGGCAGCGCGGTTTTCGCCGTCCAGAGCGTTCGACATAGAAGGAAAGAGCTCTGCTTCAACGCCAACGATTTGCGTTTGCGGCGCCCTGTCCTTGATGGCGAGCGCCATACCCGAAATCAATCCACCGCCGCCGATCGGCGCGATGATCGCGTCAAAATCGGGGCCGTCTTCGAGCATCTCAAGAGCGATCGTTCCCTGCCCTGCAATGACGTCGGCGTCGTCAAAAGGATGCACGAAAACAAGGTTGCGCTTTTCCGCCAGCGCATGGGCCTCGGCGTTTGCTTCATCGTAGTCCTCGCCGGCGAGCACGACCTCAGCGCCAAGTTCCCGCGTTTGCCGTACTTTTACGTCAGGCGTCGTTGTCGGCATGACGATGACGGCGGCAACGCCAAGGGTGCGCGCATGATAGGCAAGACCTTGCGCGTGATTACCGGCAGAGGCTGCGATGACGCCGCGGCTTTTTTCGGCGTCGCTTAGCGTCAGGAGTTTGTTGAGGGCGCCGCGCTCCTTAAACGCGCCGGTATATTGCAGGTTTTCAAGCTTCACCCAGATATTGGCGCCAGTGAGCGCTGACAGCTTTTCAGCGCGGACCAATGGCGTGCGCATAATGCGCCCCTTGAGCCGCGCCGCGGCGGCGACAACTTGTGCGGCGCTTAGCGGCGCATCATCTGTTATAGCGTCAGCAAGACGGGTCATCTCAACTACTTCGCAACTGCAGCGAGCCGCCTTTTGGGGCAAATTTCTAAAAAGGTCTATAATTATGGCCGAAAATTATAAGCCGGCGCCAGTTTTTGACGGCTTAGGGCAAGAAGAGAACGGCGGTCCCTTCTTCGACCATGTCGCCGCGGCGGCGTTTCCGCAGCATATTCTGCGCTACCGCAATCAGCGCTGGGCGGCGCGGGTCGGGCTGGAAGACCTTTCGGAGGAACGTTGGCTCAACCATTTCGGGCGGTTCGAGCCCCTCCCCGATAACCTCAAAACGCCTCTCGCGCTTCGTTATCACGGCCACCAATTTCGGTCCTATAATCCAGACATCGGCGATGGCCGCGGGTTTTTGTTCGCCCAGCTTCGCGACGATGAAGATCGCCTGCTCGATCTCGGCACCAAAGGCTCCGGTCAGACCCCCTATTCCCGCTTTGGCGACGGACGGCTAACGCTTAAGGGCGGCGTTCGCGAAATCCTCGCGACCGAGATGCTGGAGGCGCTCGGTGTTTATACCTCCAAGACTTTCAGCCTGATCGAGACGGGCGAAGCGCTTTACCGAAATGACGAGCCCTCGCCCACTCGCTCGGCAGTGCTGGTGCGACTGTCTCATTCTCACGTGCGTTTTGGCGCGTTCCAGCGATTGGCGTTCGAAAAAAACGCTGCGGCCATCAACGAGCTCGTGGATTATTGCGTTGCGCATTTTTACCCTGCGCTTGCCGAGCTTGAAGGCGCTGAGAGAGTCGAAGCGTTTTACGGGAGTGTTGTCGCGCGCACGGCCAGGCTTGCAGCGCAATGGATGGCGGCGGGCTTTGTGCATGGGGTGCTCAATACCGACAATATGAATGTTACGGGCGAAAGCTTCGACTACGGACCATGGCGGTTTGCGCCCACGGCCGATCCGAATTTTACCGCCGCCTATTTCGACCAGACAGGGCTTTACGCCTTTGGCCGGCAACCGGAGGCCGCCGCCTGGAACCTGGCGCAATTCGGCGGCGCCTTGTCGCTTGTCGCTGCGCCTGAAGCATTGACGGAGATATTGCAGACCTTTTCCACGCACTACGAAGAAGCCATGGCGGATGCGTATTTCCAGCGGCTTGGACTGCAGCGGACGGGTGAGGGGGATTTCGCCCTGGTGATCGATCTATTGAAATGGTTGACAGAAACGGACGCTACTTACGAGCAATTTTTCTTCGACTGGTTTTGTGGGCAAGCATCAGCAGAACGCGCTGTAAAAAGTCCATCGGCGCCGTTTTATGAAGAGCGATCCTTCAAGGCGGCGCAAGAAAAACTCGTCAGCGCTCAGCCGCTGTCGCCTGAACGGCTCGCCCATTCCTATTTTGCAAGATCAAAGCCCTGCACCATGTTGATTGATGAAATGGAAGCGCTTTGGGCGCCGATCGCTGATGACGATGATTGGCAGCCGTTGGAAACAAAGCTTGGGGAAATTGCTGAAATGCGCGAGGCCTACGGCTTTCAAAGCTCGCGCTATTAAGGCCTTGAAACGCCGCTTATTCAGCTTCCGGATTGCGGACTTTTGAAATGCCGAACTGCAACACGCTTGCGCTCGCAACGAGCATGTTGAAGCCGATAAATCCGAGTATCGAAATCTCGATTATACCCAGTGCGCCCATTTTTCAGCTCTCCCATTCTGGCCGAGGCGCAAATTTTCGTCGAAAGTGATGAAATTTTGTCCTAACTTTTTCGGGTCGTTGGTTACCGGGGCCGTAACGATAAAAGCCATTGATCCGCCTGACAGCGCTTCTGCATGATCCCAAAATCATGAGCAAACACCATGGTTTCCGGCGGATTAACCATCATGTTCCCTTCGCGCGCATTTGCCGCTAACATCGCTCCAAGACTGGCGTCTTCCGGATTGGCGCCGGCCTGTTTTGGCGGCTGCGTGAAGTTGCGGCGTCACGGCGGACAAGCCTATCCGGCGCGTTTCGGGAAACCGGCGAGGGGTCTTTTTCGGTGAGGGGTCGATGACATCGGAAGTTGTGTTGATGAACCGCCAGGCGGTGGCGATGGCGGCGGACAGCGCCGTGACAATTTCGGGCGACCGGTATTTGAAGACCTATCAATCGGTGGACAAGCTGTTTCCCCTGGTCGATGGCCAGCCCGTTGCGGTGATGATTTATAACAACGCGGAAATCATGTCGACGCCGTGGGAAACGGTGATTTCTCTATATCGCGAACAAGCGCGCGGGCGCCCGCTTGATACGGTCGACGCCTACGCCGAAGATTTCATGGAGTTTTTGTCCGGCAATCCGGACCTGTTTCCGGCAGACCATCAGGACACGGAATTCTTCAAAGTCGTCGCCGTTGTGTTTACGGTGATCGCAGAGGAATTCGACAACCAGATCGCAAAGTTCCAGCAGACAAACGCCGGCGCCCTCCGGGACCATTTATCGGCGATTTTCGAGTACATTGTCGGTCAATTGCATGCGGATTATCAGCAAAATCCTGACGGGTCGCCGCGGCCAAATCTTGCTTGCTATCCGCAAGGCATGGACGAGCAGGTGCGCCGGCGCTACGGCAACGAAATCAGTCAACTGATCGACAGCCTGATTCAATCGCTCAAGAATGAATTTCCGGGGCTCTCGGTCTCAGAAGCGACGCGCACGCGGCTGCAGGAGATTGCGGTCTTCGCCGTCACTAAAGACGCCTTTTTTGAACATTATACGGGTGTTGTCTTCGCCGGGTTCGGGGCCCGCGAAAAATTTCCCGCCATGCGCTCTTACCTGACGTCGAGCGTTATTCTTGGCATCTTGAAGCGCAAGCGCGACCGCGAAGCGGGGATCAATTCCGACAGCGGGCCGGTCTTCCAGCCTTTTGCGCAGGACCGGATGATCCGCACCTTCTTGAGCGGCATGGATCCTTATTTGCGGATGTTCATGTATGGAGAAACGCTAAAGCTCTCGACGGGCCTGGTGCGTGATATTGTCGAGCGCACGCCCAACCTTTCCGATGCGCAGCGCGGCGCGATCTTCAAAGATTACAGTAAGAACAATCTCAGCCATGCGCTGCACGCCTATTTTCAGTCCATCGACCAATATCAATATGCGGTGCATACGCGGCCGATTTTGCGCGCCATCAACTCGCTTCCAAAAAAGGAGCTTGGCGAGACGGCGGCGTCGCTCATCAAGCTGAATTCCTTCCAGCAAAAAGTGATGCATTCGATCGAGACCGTCGGCGGGCCGATTGACGTTGCGGTGATCACCCGCAATGGCGGGCTCGAATGGACGCGCGAAAAGCCGTCATTGTAAGTGAGGTAAGGCATGGCCGAGCGTTTGAAACAAATTTGGTCCGGTTTTGAAGAAACCACCACGCGCAATCTCACCGGTCGCGGCGTTGATAACATCATCGTGCCGAACCGCGTTGACTATCAGGCGCAGGATAAGGCGTTTTTGCCGGAAGCGTTCAACGCGCCCGCCCATGCAGCCTTCGCGGCGCTCCATGAACAGATCAAAGCCAAGGCGAAGAGATTTGGCGGCCGAAAGAAATCAAAAGCAAAAGACGCTGATACTGAACCGGTGGCGATGCAGTCTTTCGTCGATGACCCTATGATCAAGAGTCTTAAATCGACGGCGCTTCGCGTTGAGCGCACGGAAATGGACTATCAGGGCTTTTTGAAAGAGGACGGCGGCAAGTCGCTTGAAACCCTCAAAAAGGGTAAAAAGCGCTTTATCCTGTTTTAAACGCCGCCCGTTCGACCGGCCGAAAGTCGATTTGTTTATTGATTGTCGCCGCCATTCGGATCAATGGCTTCCTGGGTCGCATCAACCGCGTCTTCCGCCGCATCGACAACAGCTTCGCCTGCATCCTCAACCGTGTTTACGACCGCTTCCGCAGCATCTTCAACAGCGGCGCCGGCGTCCTCTATGGCGCCGCCGACAGCGGCTGCGGCCTCTTCAATCACGCCTTCAGTTTCGCTTGCTGCTTCCTCTTCGACCGGCGCTTCTTCAACGACGACGGGCGCAGGGAAGGGGACAGGGTTGTCGGATAGAGTTTGCAAGTAAGCCAGTAAATCAGCACGCTGATTGTCTCTAGGAAAGCGCTGGACCATAGCGGTGCCCGGCAGATAGGCTTGTGAATCTTTGAGATAACCGTCAAGGCGTTCATAGGTCCATGTGCCGCCTAGTCCGCTGAGCGCGCCGGAATAGTTGAAGCCGGCGACGTTGGCGACGGGGCGCCCGACAATATCCCAGAGGTTAGGGCCGGCGCCCTGAGCGCCGCCTCGGTCAAAAGTATGGCAGGAGGCGCAGATTGCAGATCGGCGTTCGCCGCTGCCGGCGCTGGCGTTGGCAAGCAGCGTGCCAAGATCAAGCGGCGCCTCTTCTTCAGCCCCGCCGCCGGCTCCGGCGCCGATATCTAGCGCCGGGTAGTGCGGAAACGGCCACGCTTCCTTTTCCCCGTGGTGTCCGCCATGGCCGCCGAGCACATTGTGGACAAGGATCGGAATGCCAAAAATCAAAAGCAGCGCCGTTAGCCCAGCGGCGGCGATCTTGTTCGTGAAAAGAGGATCATTCATGAGAGGCGCCCTAGAGAATTCCGCCCGGAACTCAACAATTACCGGGACTTTTGAAGACGGTTGCTTCGACGCCTCGCAGCGCCGTTCGGCGGGGTTCTAGCGGGCTTGGCAGGGCGGCGCAACGATGCGTACGGTTTTGCGTCCGCGGCTTTTTCACGCGGCGTTGCTTGCCATTCTTGAGCCCCGCGGGCATAAGCCGCGGCGCGTTTGAAGCCGATCTGCGCGTTGAGCGGACGGGGAGTAAAGATGAGCGGCCAGCAAAAGTTGAGAATTGCCTTTCAAGGCGAGCCTGGCGCTTATTCGCAGCTTGCCTGCGCAAAATACGCGCCTGATCTTGAGCCGCTCGCCTGCGCGACGTTTGAAGAGGCGTTTGACGCGGTTTCTTACGGGCGCGCCCGGCGGGCCATGTTGCCCATTGAAAACTCGCTGGCGGGCAGGGTTTCCGACATTCACCACCTCCTGCCTGAAGCCGGCTTGCATATCGTCGCGGAGCATTTCCTGCCCATCGAACACCATTTGCTCGCCAACCCCGGCGCAACGATTGACGACGTGAAAACCGTTCGCAGTCACGCCATGGCGCTCGGTCAGGTGCGCGGATTTTTAAAAGAAAGCGGCGTGCGGGCGGAGGTCGCCGGCGATACGGCGGGCGCCGCAAAGCGGCTCTCGGAAACTGGCGCCAAGGACGAAGCCGTCGTTGCCTCGGAACTTGCCGCCGAGCTCTACGGCTTGCAAATCCTAAGGCGCAATATCGAGGACGCTGACCATAACACGACCCGGTTCCTAGAAATGGCCGCGGAGCCTGACGACGCGCCAGCTGACGCAGGGCCGGTAGTGACCAGCTTTATTTTTCAGGTGCGCAATATACCAGCCGCGCTCTACAAGGCCCTTGGCGGTTTCGCCACCAATGGCGTCAACATGACCAAGCTGGAGAGTTATCAGCTCGACGGCTCCTTCAGCGCGACTATGTTTTATGCGGACGCTGAAGGGCATCCAAGCGAGGAGCCTATGCGCCTCGCATTGGAAGAGCTGAGCTTCTTTTCTTCGTCACTTACGGTTCTCGGCGTCTATAAGGCCGCAAAAAAACGCTAGCCGCCAAGTTTCAATGCGGTCCTGCACGCCGCCGCCACATAATCATCAACACGAGCGGGGACGGGCCGGGTCGGCAGGTAGAGCCGGACTGCGCCAAGGGGAAATGCGACAAGTCCCATGCGGCAAGCTTCAAGCGAATAGCCGTTGCGGAGTGCAAACCGGCGAAGGGCTTTTTTTGCTTGTTCGTTCACGCCCGCGATTTCTGCTGTAAGCGCTTTAGGCGTTTCCTTCGAGAGGAATTCAGACGGGCGGCAGCAATACAAGACAACAGCCCGGCCGCGCTCTTTCCTGCAAAAGCGCGGCGTCGCCAGCGCAGCGCGCTCGCCAGCGTCTTCGCCGCCGCTCTCAAGTTCTTCCAGGAAGTTTTTTTGAAAGGCCTTAACTGCGTCAAGCCATGCACGCGCCATCATCTCTTCACGTGATCCATAGCGGTGATAGAGCGAGCCGATGGAGACGCCCGTATCCTCAACAATCGTTTGCAGCGTGACAGCGCCGCGGGTCGTCAAGCTCGCGCCGACGGCGGCGAACACGCTGCTGTCGTCAATAGTTGACAAACGTCCCATTGGAAGAGTTATACTAGAAAAAATATTCTAGTAAAGGCAATATCATGAAAATCTTGTTGTGGGCGGCTGCAGCCATGGCTGGCGTTACGTTTTTCGTGCATACCTTTATTGGCGGTAAATTTGTCGCCCGCCCGCTTTTGGCGGACGGGGCGCTGCCAAAGGCGTCAAAATGGTTGAACTACTATTGCTGGCACATAACCACCTTGGTCATTGTCGCTCTGGCAATTGCTTTTTGCTGGTTGGCCGTCGCGCCTAACAGCCCCGCTATCGCGGCATTGTCTTTGCTGACCGCAGCCTTTTCAGCATTGAGCGCCGGCGTTGCCACAAAGGGCGGCGTTCATCCTTTGCGCTTTCCATCCACATCATTGTTCGCCGCAGTCTCCATTCTCGGCTGGTGTGCTTTTCTGACTGGAAGATGAAACTATGTTGCTCGTCGCTGCAATTTTAACAGTCGCTGTTGGCCTGATGCATTCCATTGTCGGCGGCAAGCGCTTGATTGAACCTATCCTGCAACTGAAGGGACTGCCGGTCATTCTCGGCAGTGAAGCGAACACCCGGCAAACGCTAAGATTCGGATGGCATTTTCTAACGCTGACATGGTGGGGCGTCGCCGGTGTTTTTGCGTATCTTCATTTTACGCGGACAAATGCCGATGTTGCGTTTCTTTTGATGGTTGCGATCTTATTCGCCCTCAGCGGGTTCGCCGCGCTGGTTGTGTCGCGGGGCAAACATCTTTCCTGGATATTCTTTTTACCGACCGCTGCAATTGCCGGTTACGCCGCTTTTACGGGATGAGCGTTATAGCGTCCGGTAAAGATAAACGCTTGGAAGGGCAGCGTTAAAACCTGCTTTTTCGTAGGCGCGGCGGGCCGGCGCATGGCTAACATCGCCGCCGGTCCCAACCGTTGCGACCTGCATGCCGGCTTCGCGCATGATATCTAATGCATGTTCGAACATCGCAGCGCCAATACCTTTGCCTTGATGGTCTGGGTGAACGGCGTTCAAATCGATTTCGCCAACCTTGGCGGCGGTATCAAGCGATACTGAATAGAACCCAACAATCACGCCGTCCGATTCCGCCACGAAGACGCGATTTGATGCGGCATCACTGCAAACCCTGTCTAGATGTTCGCCCTGTTCCGCTTCTGCTGTCGCTAGCGCGATGGCTGCGATGTCCTTTCCAAGGAGGCCCCTGAAAGACTGGAACACCGGCTTAAAGGCGGCGTTCCGGATTTCATGCAGGTGCGGAAGATCATTTGGGCCAAACGCTCGAATGTGAAATTCTTCAGTCACGGACCAGCCCAGCGCTCAAGCAATTGCCGCGCGATGGTAAATTTCGGCGGGATGAAAATTCCGTCGCGTTCTTCGCCCTTCAACAGCGCTCTAATATCGTCGAGTGCTACCCATCTTGCTTCTTCAATCTCATCCGTATCAAGATTAAGAGTGCGGTCTTTGGCATCAGCGATGAAGCCCATCATCAGGGATGAAGGAAAAGGCCAGGGCTGAGAAAACTGGTAGCGAATATCCGTCAGCGTAACGCCTGCTTCTTCAAAAATCTCTCGTTTTGCAGCCTCTTCGGGCGTTTCCGCCGCTTCGACAAAGCCAGCAAGGGCCGACAAGAAGCCCAGCGGAAAATGCGGGCCCCGTCCCAACAGACAGGCGTCTTCATGGATCGCCAGCACGATCGCCACCGGGTCCGACCGCGGAAAATGTTCTGCCCCGCATGCCTCACAGCGCCGTTTTGCGCCGCCTTGGGTGATGTTCGTTTCCCCGCCGCAGACAGCACAAAAGCGGTGTTTTCTGTGCCACTCAAAAAGCCAGCGCCCGTGGCCGATGGTGGCGAGATCATCGCGGGAAATTTGCACGGCCGCTGCCCGTATGGGCGTATATTCCCCAATCTCCGCAAAAGGCGCGCCCTCGGGTGTTTGCGACGACCCAGAAACATCGATGGCGAAATGCGCTTTGTCGTCCCTGAGGCCCAAAAAAACCATGGGAGCGTCGGCGGGAAATTCGCTTCTCGCAGCGACGGAGAGGAAACCGGCGGCGCCAGCGGCGACAAGCGGGTCGCCGCGCCACATCGGAATGATGAGGCTATCGGGATCGCGCAAACGAGCGTCGATAAAACCCGCCTGGTCCTTTTCGTTGTTGATCCGCGCCAGCGGGCTTGCTGCGAACCAATTGGGATTGTCTTCCGGTTTCATGGAGCAGGTTCTACGCGGCGCGCTGCCGTCGCTGCAACAATGATAAGCGGTTGGTGGCAACGCGCTCATCGCCTCTTGCATTCGGCTGGCGCAGCGCAGATATTCCGCCGTGGAAGGCTGGCGGACGCGCTTCTCGCCAACCCGGTCAGGTCCGGAAGGAAGCAGCCGTAACGAGTTTCTGCGCGGGTCGTTTCAGTCTTCCACTTTTCAAGAATTTTGGTCGCTTTTTGCGGGTTTACCGCTCGCTGCTGCGGCCTCTTTGGGATTGCGATGTTAAAAATATTTGACATAATGTACATCATACATTACATTGATGGCGAGGCGGATTGGAGAGGACGATGGCGTTCAAACAGGTGAGTTCGTGGATCGTGTTGGTCGCGATGGTCTGGGTGGTGCTGGACTACGCCTTTCCGCTCTTTCGCGAGCGCAGTCTTGAGATTGCTGGCGGCGACGCGATGATCGGCTCCGTAATCGCCTTCATCGTGCTTGTCGTCATTGGCCACATCATCGTCTGGTCCTTGTCCCCGAAAAACGCCGACGAGATAGAGGACGAGCGCGATAAGCAGATCGAACTTTATGGCGAACGGGCCGGCGGTTATGCGCTCGGCGCCGCCGCGATTACAGGGCTCGTCATAGCGCTGATCGACGGTGATGCGCGCATGGCGAACATTATGTTCCTGGGGTTGGCCGGCTCGGAAATCGTCAAAAATGTCTGGCAACAAGCGCTTTATCTTCGTGATTCATAAGGAATTCGATGGCTGCAACGCCCATTCGCAATCAAATCCGATTGCTGCGCTTTCAACATGGCGAGATGACCCAAGGTCAACTCGCCGAACGCATTGGCGTGACCCGCCAAACAATTGCGGCGATCGAAAAAGGAAAATATTCGCCAACGCTGGAAGCGGCGTTTCGCATTGCCGCGGTGTTCGGCGTTCCCCTGAACGAGGTCTTTGAATATCAGCTTGAGGCCGACAAAGCGTTTCAAAAACGCGGCCGCTAAATGAGATATTTTCCCCAAGCGATTTGCCGCCTTTGCTTCGCCCGTCTCAAATCTCCATAATGCGCTGCATGAGCGATCGTTCTGAAAACCCGCCTTTAGAAGACGCCGCCTATCAGGTGCTGGCGCGGAAATACCGTCCGCAAAGCTTTGACGATCTCATTGGTCATGAGGCGATGGTCAAAACTCTCAAAAACGCCTTTGCCTCAAATCGTATCGCCCACGCTTACATTCTAACCGGCGTGCGCGGGGTGGGGAAAACCACAACCGCGCGGATTTTGGCCCGGGCGCTCAATTATGTCGGGCCCGATGGGGAGGATAAAGGTCCGCAGATGGAAATGCCGGTCGAGGGCCGCCATTGCCGCGCTATCGCTGAAAGCCGCCATCCTGATGTGCTGGAGATGGACGCCGCTTCCCGTACTGGCGTTGGCGATATTCGCGAGCTGATTGAAGGCGTCCGCTATGCGCCGATTGAGGCGCGCTACAAAGTCTACATCATCGACGAAGTGCACATGTTATCGACGGCGGCGTTCAACGCGCTTTTGAAGACGCTTGAAGAACCGCCGCCCCATGTGAAGTTCATTTTTGCGACCACGGAAATCCGCAAACTGCCGGTAACGGTTCTGTCCCGCTGCCAGCGGTTTGACCTTCGCCGCATCGACCCTGAAGCGCTCGCCGACCACCTCGCAACGATCGCCGAGAAAGAAGCCGTCAAAATCGCCCCGGAGGGCCTTGCGATGATTGCGCGAGCGGCGGAAGGTTCAGTGCGCGATGCTCTGTCTATTCTCGATCAGGCGATCGTTCAGTATACGGCGCAGGGGAGTGAAAGCGGCGATGGGGAAGTAAGCGCCGATGCAGTTCGCGACATGCTTGGGCTTGCCGACCGTACCGGCGTCTGGGACGTGCTCGCCGCTTGCTTCAAGGGCGACGCCAAAACAGCACTTGAAGGCTTCCGCTCGCAATATGACGCTGGCGCCGAACCTGCGATCATCCTTCGGGACATGCTTGATTTGACGCATTTGTTGACCCGGGTGAAAGCGGCGGGACCTGAGGCTTCAGCCCATGGCCCGGCTGGCGAGGCGGATGCAGAGCGCGCTAAAGAAATGGCGAACGCGCTGCCTATGAACGCGCTCACCCGCGCCTGGACGCTTTTGATGAAGGGATTGTCGGAAACGCAATTCGCGCCCGATCCTGCGGCGGCGGCGGAAATGGCGCTCATCCGGATTTGTTATGCGGCTGACCTGCCGACGCCTGATGAAGCTTTGCGCGCCCTAAAAAAAAATAGTTCCGCCCGGTCCGCGAACGCAGACCAAGCATCAAGATCCGTGACCAGCGAACCGCCAAATGCACAAACAGAACGCGCGCCCGTTTCTGCGATGGCGCCGCCCGGCGCGAGCGCTGCGCGGCAGGCCGGACAACAGATGTACGAGATCGAGCCGCCCTTGCGTCAGACCGATGATGCGGGGACGGGCGAACCGGCGGTTGCTTCATTCAAGGATGTTTTAAGACTTGCCGGTCGAAGGCGTGACGCAAAATTCCGCACGGAACTTGAAAGCTATGTGCATATTGTCAGCTTTGCACCGGAGCGCATTGAGTTGCGGCTTGCCGAGGGCGCGCCGCGCGATCTTGCGGGACGGCTTACGCAGCGTCTTAAAGAATGGACCGGCAGGCAATGGCTGGTGACCGTCAATACGGAAGAAGCGGGCGCCGACACCGTGCGCAGCGCTCGCCATGCGGAAGTGATGGCGCACCCGCTCGTGAAGGAGGCGCTCGAAACCTTTCCCGGCGCCGAAGTAACGCTCATCCGCGAGCCTGACGCAGCGCCGTCGCCCGCGCCGGACGAGGGCGAGGAAGACCCGCCCATCGACCCTGATGTTGATATTGAAGATCTTGGACCCAAATAACCAACAGTAACGGATTTGAAGGACCTCATTCATGGATATCAGTGAACTGATGAAACAGGCCGGCGAAATGCAGGCCAAGATGTCAGAAATGCAGGAAAAGCTGGCGGACCTTGAAGTCACCGGCGAGGCGGGCGGCGGCATGGTGAAAATTGTCCTCAATGGCAAAGGCTATGCGAGCGCTGTTGCGATCGACCGGGCGCTGATGAAAGAGGATGAAGCGGAAATTCTCGAAGATTTGATTGCAGCGGCGATTAACGACGGCAAGTCAAAACTTGAAACTGCCAGCCAGGAACAGATCAAGGCGATGACCGCGGGGCTCCCACTGCCGCCGGGGTTCAAGATGCCGTTTTAGGTATTAAATTGAAAAGGAGAGCGGTGAGTGTGCCATTTGAATGGCGTCTGCGCCTATGTTTGGACCTACAAAGTAAAACCTTCAGAGCGATCGACGTTTATAGACGCCTATGGTCCGAACGGCGTTTGGAACAAGTTCTTCTCAAAGTCATCCGGATACATTCGCACTGATCTGCTCTCGGATGAAGAAGACCCGAATCGCTTCTGCACCATCGACTATTTCAAAGACAAAAACGCCCGTGCCGATCTTGTCGCCGCGAATAAGAAAGAGTTTGATGAAATCGATCAGCATTGGGAGGCAGCGACGATCGAAGAGCAATTCATCGGATTGTTCGGCGTCAAATCAGAGGCGTAAGCTAGATGACCGCTGCCCTCCGATCGGGCCCGATTTGTAGAGGTGGTTTCCCTGACAGTTGCGATGCAAGTCAACCGCTTGCGAAGTACGCCAAACCAACCAGCTGAAAGATCAACAAAACCGGCAAACCAATCTTGAAAATCGGCGTCTGCGTTTTGTGGCGCATCAAATACATGGCGCAAAGACCGCCCGCCGCGCCGCCCAATACCGCCAATGTCAGCAACGTTCTTTCTGGAATGCGCCTTCGCCCTGATTGCGCGGCGAACTTGTCGTAGGCATAGGCGCCAAACGCTGCGACATTGATGGCGGCGATCAATAGCAAAACGACAGTCATTGATAGACGGGCTGACCTTCACGGTTGAACAAAGCCTTCAATCTGCACCTGCAAGGCGGCGTCTGTCCATGTATTTGCTTCATCGTTGAAAATGCTGAATGTAGCGCCCATGAACGTCGCGCAACAACTCCGCACCATGGCCGCTGACCGCTCGCCTTTCATGGCGCTTGCGTTGATGACGGTCGCCATGCAGTTGGCGTTTGCGGCCTGGTATGCGCTGGCGAAAAATTTCGCGGTGGACGGCATCGGCATGACCGGTGCCGAAGTCGGCTTGCAGGAAACCATCCGCGAAATTCCGGGCTTCCTCGCTTTTCTCGTTGTCTATGTGCTTTTGGTGATGCGTGAGCAGACGCTGGCGCTTGCATCACTCGCATTGCTCGCCATCGGCGTTGCGATCACCGGGTTTTTTCCGAGTGTTTGGGCGTTTTACTTGACGACTTTCTTGATGTCTCTTGGGTTTCACTATTTCGAAACTGTCAATCAGTCTCTCAAGCTGCAATGGCTGCCGCGGGATCAAGCGCCCTATCTCATGGGCCGCCTCATCGCCATCGCCGCTGCGGCGCAACTTGTGGTTTTCGGATTGATCGCTCTTGTTTGGAAGGGACTGTCTCTCAATTTCGAGACGGCGTTTCTTTTGTTCGGCGCGCTTTCTTTTACTGTCGTGATCTTTCTCTGGCGCGCGTTTCCCATGTTTAGAGAAACGACGCAGCAGCATAAAAAGCTCATCATCAAAAAGCGCTATTGGTTGTTTTACGCCCTCAGATTCATGGGCGGCGCCCGGCGGCAAATCTTCACCGTTTTTGCGGCTTTGTTGATGGTGGAAAAGTTTGGCTATGACGTCCATGAAGTAGCGTTGCTTTTCCTGATCAATACCGGCTTTAACATGCTGTTCGCGCCGACCATCGGCGCGTTGATCGGCCGGTTCGGCGAGCGGAATGCTTTGCGGCTTGAATACGTGGGTCTCTTTGGCGTGTTCGTTGCCTATGCTTTTGTGTCAAACCCATACGCCGCTGCTGCGCTTTATGTGATCGATCACATGTTTTTCGCCCTGGCGATTGCCATGAACACTTACTTCCAGAAAATCGCCGATCCCGCCGACATGGCGGGAACCGCGGGGGTTTCCTTCACCATCAACCACATTGCGGCAGTGTTGGTGCCAGTAAGTTTTGGCTTGATCTGGCTGGCGAGCCCGTCTTTGGTGTTCCTTCTGGGCGCCGGCATGGCGGCGATATCGTTCGTATTGTCATCGCTTATTCCGCGCCATCCAGAGCCCGGCTTTGAAACAACATTCAAGCGCGCAGCCGTTGCTGCTGAATGACGATTTAAAGAGTTCTTGATGCCCGCATCTCCCATTGGTCCTGAGTTACAACGTTTGATTGACCTTCTTGCAAAACTGCCGGGGCTAGGTCCGCGCTCGGCCAAGCGCGCAGCGCTTTATCTCCTCAAAAAGCGCGAACCAGTTATGCAACCGCTCGCCTTTGCGCTGTCGGACGCGGCAGACAAGGTGACCGGTTGCTCGGAATGCGGCAATTGGGATTCGATCGACCCTTGCGCCGTCTGCGTTGACGAAGAGCGCGACAGGTCGGTTCTTTGCGTTGTCGAGGACGTGTCGGGGCTTTGGGCGCTCGAGCGCGCCGGCGCACACAAGGGCCTTTATCACGTCCTTGGCGGGCTCCTGTCGCCCCTTGACGGCGTCGGCCCTGATGACCTGACTATCGGACGGCTGATCGAGCGCACAAAGACGGACGAAGTCAAAGAAGTTGTGATTGCGCTGGCCGCTACTGTTGATGGTCAGACCACGGCGCATTATCTGATGGAACATCTGGAAAGTGCTGATCTTCGCGTCACCCGCCTAAGCCAAGGCGTGCCGGTGGGCGGCGAGCTTGATTATCTCGATGAAGGAACGTTGGCCGCGGCGATGAAAACCCGGCGCCCGGTTTGAGGGCTATGCGGCTTGACTAGCGGCGCGCCCGCCAAACACGCTGCTGACATGCGTTTCGTGGATAACGCGCCTTACACATAACAAGAATGCGCTGAAGGCCGCCAAAAACGCCAGGGGAACACCTGGGATGTCGCCGCTTCCCGGGAGATAGACAGGCAAGACCCAGAGTATTGCTAAAGCAAAGCGTTCGCCGCGCAGCCAGCCGTCCCTGACGCCCCGGTGCGCGAGCAATAATAGCGGCGGGATGAAGATCGGTAATTCATAGTAGAACGCGTAGGGCGTCGCCAACGCCGCCGCCGTACACAAAATCATCGCCCGTAAGTCCCAAGCCTCGACCTTGCGCCAGACGAGAAACACAAACGCCGCAAGGCATACAGCGCACAAGACATGCACGCCCATGGCGATATTTGTTGGTGTACCAAGCATCATCAGGCCGCCGTAGGGCGAGATCACCTTGTTGAACGGAAAGACGTCCGACTGTAGGCGCCCGCCATGGGTTTGCACCGCTTCGAAAAAGGCAATCCAGGCCTCAACGCCAAATATCATGACGCTCGCACCAGCCAGCGCTATTGCAGTAATCGCGGCGACCGAGAAAGCGCGCCAGCAGCCAGCAGCTGCGAAAGCGAGGGGGATCAAAAGTCCAAATTGCGGTTTGATGGTCAAAAGCCCAGCGGCGATCCCTGCTAGGATTGGCCGCCTGGTCGGCATCGCTGCGGCCATGGCCAAGAGCGCTGCGGTAAGGAAACCCGTCTGCCCCGTAATCCAGGCCTGCAAGGTCGCAGCGGAAGCAAACGCCACAAAGATGGCCGTTCCATTGCGCCAGAGTTGCGACAGCGCACCAGCAAAAAGCGCCGAATGCACCACAAGCCAGGCGCCATAGGCCGGCAAGAACGGCAGTGCTGCAAATGGCGCAACCATGAAAAACATCGTGGGCGGGTATTGCCAGCTCACGAGAAACTGGTCGCGGGCGGGGGCGGCCTCACGAAGTGCGTTTTCGAGCACCAGATTGTCGTAAAGCGCCGCAGCACCGTCAGTGAAAACTGCTTTCGCGGCCACCCAGAAAATGATGAAGTCACCGCCGAGGATTGCGTCCGCAAAGGTGATGAGGTCTTTCGCGGAGATCACTGAATAGCCGAATGTCGCGAGATAGGCCGTCAATAAGAGGCCCGCGACCGCCAGCATGGTCTCCCGGCCGCGTTCCACAAAAAGCGTCCCAAAAATCGGGTAGCGATTAACGATTAGCTGCCCGGCCTGGTCGAATTTGTTCATAATTCCTGCGTTTGCATGCCTTTGCGACCAGTCCCGGCGTTTACCACCCGGAAATAAAGAAAAGCTTATTTTGGGACATGCGACATAACGGTGAGGACGCAGGTGAGCGTTAACGAAATTGATGATCGACCGCAGATTAAGGAGCGGACAGCGGATAAACCGGCGCTTTTGTCGGTTGTGTGTCCGGCGTTTAATGAAGAAGAAACCCTCGTTGCTTTTCACAAGGCGTTGACCAAAGCGCTGCGGCGGCTGGATCAGACCTGCGAGGTTGTTTTCATCAATGATGGTAGTACGGATGATACACTCGCGCTGATGCATCGCCTGCGTGATTTGCACGGCAACATCACGGTCGTCGATTTGAGCCGGAATTTCGGCAAGGAAATAGCGGTGACGGCGGGGCTCGATCACGCCCGCGGCGACGCTGTTGTCGTTATGGATACGGACCTTCAACATCCGCCGGCGGTGATCGCCGACCTCATTGCGGGCTGGCGAGAAGGCTATGAGGTCGTCTATGGCGTTCGGCGTACGCGCGAAGGCGAAAGCTGGCTGCGCCGCACCACCGCCAATCTTTTCTATCGCCTGATGAACAAAGTCGGCGAAGCGCCGTTGCCGCAAAACGCCGGCGACTTTCGCCTGTTAAGCCGCAAGGCGGCGGATGCGGTGATCAAATTGCGGGAACATCACCGTTTCATGAAGGGCGTTTTCGCCTGGGTCGGCTTTCCCACCAAAGCGGTTGCGTTTGATGTGGAGCCGCGCTTTGCAGGCAAGACGAAGTGGAACTACTGGAAGCTCTGGAACTTTTCGATTGAGGGGATCACTTCCCATACGATCGCGCCGCTTCGGGTTTCTACCTATCTTGGGCTTTGCGTTGCGGCGCTGTCATTCGTTTATGGCGCTTATATCATTGGTAAAGCCGCGTTGTTCGGCGATCCCGCGCCGGGCTTTCCAACGCTTGCTGCGCTGGTCTTGTTTCTCGGCGGCGTGCAGCTCGTTGTGCTCGGCGTTATGGGCGAATATCTTGGCCGCGTCTTTAACGAGACGAAAAACCGTCCGCTCTATCTGGCCAATGATGTGGCGCTTGCAGAAATTGCAGCTGAGTTCCTCGACGAAGACCGTGCAGTCTCTCATGCAGACGAAGCTGGAAAGGCGCGCGCATGGCCGGCGGCTTGATGCGCGCGCATGACGGCGTTCGCCGCCATACCGGCCAGCTCTTCCGCTTTGGGTTGGTTGGCATTGGCAACACGCTGATTGACTTCATCGCCTACACCATCGCGGTGTTTGCGGGCGTTACGCCGGCGCTTGCGAATGTGCTTGCCTTCGCCATCGCCAATCCGATCAGCTATTTCGTGAACTCCCGCGTGACCTTCCGCCGCGACGCCAAAGCCGCAACGATTTCCTTTGGCGGTTACGGAAAATTCCTGGCGGCGCATCTGCTATCCTTGTCAGTTTCCACAGGGTTTATCTGGATGTTTGCCGATGGCCTTGGGCCCCTGCGGGCGAAAGCGGGCGCTATCGTCATTACACTTTTCATAAATTACACGGCGAGCGCGTTTTTAGTTTTTCCCAACCGCAAATCTGAAAAGCCAGGGTCTTCCGAATCGGCCTAAATCTGGCTGATGATCCATGAAACGCTCAAAAACGCCGGTCTTGACCCGAATGGCGCGGCTTTCTGGCTTGTCGTTTTCTTTGCACTCGCCGCAATATTTTTTGTCGTACAGACCCATCGTCTGGCGAGACGCAATGCCGGCCTTCGCGGCGATTTAGAACGAACGCGCATTTCTCTTGCGGGCGTTGAGGCGCGAGCGGCGGAAGTTGACGGACTAAAAGACGTGCTCGCTGAAGAACGGTTGCGCCGCGAAGGGCTCGAAGCGGAAATTGCAGCAAATGCGGCCAAATTAGCGGAGCGCGAGCGGGCCATGGCTGAACTGAAAACGCGTCTTGAAACCGAATTCAAGGCAACCACAGCGCAGCTTCTTGAGGGTGCCAATGAGAGTTTTCTAAAACGCGCTCACGAAACATTTCAGCGCTATTCTGAAAACGCCAAGGCCGATAGCGACAAGCGCCGTAAGGCAATTGATGATCTGTTAAAGCCCGTCAGCGATACGTTAGCGCGCTACGAAAAGGGTCTGACTGAGCTGCGTCATGAGCAACAAAAATCTCGGGGCGAGCTCTCCAATCACATCATCCAGCTTTCAAAGTCGACACAGGATGTTCGCCTTGAAGCGCAAAAGCTGACCACAGCGCTCCGGGCCGGACCCAAGACCCGCGGCCGCTGGGGGGAAGAGCAATTGCGTAATGTTGTCGAGATCGCCGGCATGCAGGCCTATGTGGACTTCACAGAGCAGGAAACGCATTCGGATGAAAACGCCCGCAGGAAACAGCCGGACATGGTTGTCAGGCTGCCTGGCTCGCGTGTTGTCGCCGTCGACTCAAAAGTTTCGCTCGGCGCTTATCTCGATGCCGTTGAAGCGGAAACAGATGATGTTCGCGCCAAGCATTTGATGCGCCATGCGGAAGACCTTTGGACCCATGTCAAAAGCCTTTCCGCTAAAGATTACGCAGCATCGATGCGGGACTCTCTCGATTATGTCATTATGTTCGTGCCCGGAGAAAATTATTATGCCGCGGCGCTGGAGGCGCGGCCAGGGCTTTATCAGGATGCGTTTGACCGCAAGATCCTGATCGCAACGCCGACCATTCTTATCGCCATGCTAAAATCGGCGGCGCTTAACTGGCGTCAGGAAAAAATGACCGAACATGCGCAAGCCGTCGCCGGCATGGCGAAAGAGCTCTATGACAGTTTACGCACCATGAGCGGTAATATGTCGGGTCTGGGCAAGTCACTCGAAAGCGCCGTCAAGAAATACAACGCAACCATTGGCGGCTTTGAGGCAAGGGTGATTTCCCGCGCCCGCAAATTCGCTGACTATGAACTGCCGGGCATAGACGCCGAGATTGAGCCGCTTTCTCCGATCGAAGAAGCGCCGCGAGCAATGCGAGATGCGGGTGATCTTTTTATCGAACCGCCGGATTCTGAAGAGGACGCCGCCTAAACCTTAATGTGACGCTTGCAGGCCAGTTACCGCAACGGGAAGGGCGGCCTGTTCAAAGGTTTTGCAGGTTCATCTTCGGGCGTCTCACCGAGCGCCTCGTTGCGTTCGAGCCGCTCAAATGCAGCTTCCTCCCGTGACATTGAAACGGGACCAGCGCTTTCGCCGCCTGACAATGCGGGTTTTTCTTTTTCTTGCTCCGCCGAATCATCGGCGCTCAAATCAATTGCAAACCGGTCAAGATCAGCCGCTAGATCTTCATTTGCGTGAGCCTCATAGCGAGATTTTGCCGCCATCCCTTCAAGAGAGTCGACGCGCGACCGCAATGCTTTGATCTCGCGGAGGAGCTCCGCGTCCGTGCTCGCCGCAGGCGTTGCCGGTACGTCTCGCACTAACTCTCGAATTGCATGCAACGTCGCCATTAGGGATGTGGGCGCCACCATCCAAACACGCGCATTGTAGCTGTCTTGAACAAGATCCGGGAACCGCGCTTGAATTTCAGCGTAGATGGTTTCCGAAGGTATGAACATCAAAGCCGAGGACGCTGTTTCGCCGGGTATGATATATTTTTCTGAAACGCCAACGACGTGTTGCAATACGGCGCTTCGGAATTCGTTTTCCGCCTTCTCTTCGTTTCCGATTGTTTTCAGGCCTCGGATATAGCGGTCAAAAGCCTCAACTGGGAATTGTGCGTCAATGGCGATATCGCCGCCCTTGTGAGGCAGTTTAACAGCGCAGTCGGCAGTACGGCCATTGGGGAGCTTTTTTTGAAACGCGTAGGCGTTGGGGGGTAAGGCGTTCTGAATGAGGTCCGATAGCTGCACCTTTGCAGCCGTAGCGCCGGCTGACCGTTCGCCAAGGCGCCGGTTAAGCTCCGAGATTTGCTGGGAAAGAGCATTTGCTTCGGCGCCGCCAATGGCGTCGACACCAGTTCTAATCTCGTCGAGCGAACGACTGATTGCTTTTTGCATGTCAGCAAACCGCCGGTCGATCAATTCTGAGAGGCGAATATCAGCGCCCGACGGCGCGGTAGTGCTTGAGCCCTGGCGCGCGCCCATATCAGCGCCCCGCGAAGCAATGGTTCGGGCGGCGCTCTGCAGTCGGGTTTCAAGCTCGTCGGATAGACTCGTGACTTTTTGCTCGAGCGCAGATGTCCTTGTTTTCAGCGCCTCGGCTTCAACTTGACCAGGCGTCGGCTTTTCTTGACGAAGAAGTTGCGCTTTATGCTCCTCGTTCCCGCGTTGTTCGGCGGCGAGTTTGGCTGCGGCCGCAGCTTCTGCTTCGGCGCGGCGATTATGCTCGGCTATTTCCTGTGATACGGATTGACGTTCGCTTGTGTCTTGTTCGGGCTCGGTAACAGGCTGGCTTTGATCGGATACTGTCTCTTCGTCTAGGATATCCGGCGCCGCTTCAACGTCCTCTTCTTTGCGACGCGAAAACAATCCGGCGAAGGGTGAGCGGTTGGGCTTCTTTTTTTCGGATATTTCCGGTTCGTCCTCGGCGTCCGTCGCCGGCGCTTCGGCACGCTCCTCTTGCTGCGGACGCTCTATAGAAATTTCCGCTTCATTGGGGTCTTTGACTTCTTCAACGTGGTGGGTTGCAGCGCGAGGTTTTTGAGCTTCAGTGTTTTTTCGCTTTCGGCCGAACCATCCCTTTTTTTGGGGGGCTTCTGAGGCGGCGTTAGGATCTTCGAAGGTGATGTCGGCGTCTGCGCCCGCCGGCTCGAAAAAATCCGTATCCTGTTCAATTTGCTTGGCTATCGCCGGCCTGACGACGCGGCTGCGGATGATAGCGAGCAATACTAGGAAAAAAACAAGAACGCCGGCGCCAAATCCCACCCACAGCGCTGGCGTCGGGCCGGTCAGCAATGGCCCCGGATCAACCGGCGTTTCCGCTAAAGCTTCGGCAGCCCCAGGCCCATCCTGGGCGAGCGGCGTAAACCTTGTCATCGCAAATACCCCACACATACGCTTTACGATCCCTGTTATATAAAGGAAAAAGCCCGAAAATGCGAGGGTTTAAGCGTCCGATGGAGAGGCTCAAAGCATCAGCTCAGCGGCTTGACGAGGGCGCTCCCGCGCCATAGGTGACAATCATGGCGATCAGACCCATCCTCACCGCGCCCGATCCGCGCCTCAAACAGATTTCAACGCCCGTCGAAAGCGTTGATGACGATGTGCGCGCGTTGATGGATGATATGCTCGAGACCATGTATGACGCGCCGGGCATTGGGCTCGCCGCGATCCAGGTCGGCGTTCCCAAACGGATTATCGTCATGGATATAGCGGGCCCCGAAGAAGAGCCGGCGCCCCGCTATTTCGTCAATCCCGAGATACTGGACCCTTCAGAAGACCTTACAGTTTATCAAGAAGGGTGTCTTTCCGTGCCGGAATTTTACGAAGAGGTCGAACGACCGGCGAAATGCCGCGTCAAGTTCCTCGACTATGATGGTAATCCGCAAATTCTCGATGCGGAAGGTCTGCTTGCGACGTGTATTCAACATGAGATCGACCATTTGAACGGTGTTTTGTTTATCGATCATCTCTCGCGTCTCAAACGGGATCGCATCTTGCGAAAGCTAAAAAAAGAACAGCGCCTTGCCGCCGCGGAATAGGCGAGGGGGCTGAACAGGAGTTCCTCGTCAAATGCGGCTAGCCTTTATGGGGACGCCCGATTTTTCAACGCCGGCGCTGAGTGAACTTCTCGCAGCGGGACACGAGGTCGCCGCTGTTTATACGCGCGCGCCGCAGCCAAAAGGGCGCGGACATAAGCTGCAAAAATCTCCGGTCCATGAATTCGCCGAAAGCCACGGGCTTGAAGTGCGCACGCCAGCGAACTTTAAGTCCGTTGAAGAGCGCGACGGCTTTGCCGCGCTTGATCTTGATGTTGCGATTGTCGTCGCTTATGGCCTCATCCTGCCCAAGCCCGTGCTCGATGCGCCGCGCTTCGGATGCCTTAATCTGCATGCGTCCTTGTTGCCGCGCTGGCGCGGCGCTGCGCCCATCCAGCGGGCGATTATGGCGGGCGACGACGTAACCGGCGTTCAGGTGATGCGCATGGAAGCGGGGCTCGACACCGGTCCGATATTGCTATCAGAAACCACGCAAATCTTGCCACAGGACACCGCTGGGACGTTGCATGAACGGCTTTCCCAGATTGGCGCACAGCTTTTGCAGCGGGCGCTTGCCGCGCTTGAGCGGGACGGTTTGACAGAAACCCCGCAGGCAGAAGAAGGCGTGACTTACGCACACAAGATTACGAGCGAGGAGGCGGAAATTGACTGGTCGCGGCCGGCGAGTGAGGTTGATTGTCATATACGCGGACTTTCGCCCTTTCCGGGGGCGTGGTTTCGAGCGTCGAAGGATGCGGCGCGCATCAAGGCCCTGTTTTCTTCGGTCGCCGGTGGCGAAGGGCCGCCCAGCGCAATTCTTTCAGCGGAAGACACGCTTATCGTCGCTTGCGGCGAAGGCGCTGTACAGCTTGAAACCCTGCAGCGGGCTGGAAAGCAACCGCAAGATGCAAAAACGTTTCTGCGCGGATTTCCGCTGCGCGCCGGCGAGCATGTCTGAAGAGCCATGCCGCGCTACAAACTCATCCTTGAATATGACGGCGCGCCCTTTGTCGGCTGGCAGCGGCAGGACAACGGGTCAAGCGTTCAGGCGGCGATAGAGGAGGCTGCTTTCGCCCTTTGTGGTGAGCGCATTAGTCTTCACGCGGCGGGCCGCACCGACGCTGGCGTTCATGCGCTTGCTATGACAGCGCATTTTGACCTCGATAAAGAATTCAAGCCGGACGTGGTGCGGGATGCGATCAATTTTCATTTAAAGCCGGCGCCGATTGCCGTGCTTGAGGCATCATTGGCGGGCGACGATTTTCATGCGCGGTTTTCCTGCGTCGGCCGGCGATACGAATATCGCATCGTCAATCGCCGCGCGCCTTTGACCATAGCACGCAACCGCGCCTGGCGCGTTGTCGGCGACCTTGACGCCGGCGCCATGCATGAGGCGGCGCAAGCATTGGTTGGCCGACATGACTTTACGACCTTTCGCGCCGCCGCCTGCCAGGCGAAATCACCCGTCAAAACCCTGAATGAAGTAACCGTTGAGCGCACCGGCGATGCGGTCGCTATTCACTGCGCTGCCCGATCGTTCCTGCATCATCAAGTACGGGCAATTACCGGTACGCTGGTCGAAGTGGGCAAAGGAAAATGGCGAATCGACAACGTCGCCGACGCGCTTGAAGCTAAGGACAGGTCGCGATGCGGTCCGACTGCGCCGGCAGACGGGCTTTATTTTGTTGAGGCGCTTTATCCTGGGCTGCGTTGACGACCAGCGATCCAACGTGAAGGCGGGCCTTTGAATACGCTAGCCTTCCGGAGTGTTTATGGATCAATGTCAGCGCAGCGTCCAATTACGACAAGAGCTGAAATAGAAAGAGCGCGCCGCCGGTGACCGTGGCGTTGGCGATGACGCCGATTAGCGCCAGCATCGCAAGCAATGCAATTGTCATCCCGACGCTGAGGGGAAGACAGCCGCGTAGAACACGCCACAACAACATGATCGCGAATCCTAAGGCTGGCAGATAGAAGATCGAAAACAGACTTGCGTTTGCTGTCAGCGCAAAAAGAAATATCGGTGTGGAAACGGCGATCGCCGCCATCACCTGCGCCCAGTTAAAACAAATGATCACGTCGCCGGTGCGGCTTTGTGCGTCAAGGGCGCGGGCCGTCACTACAAGAGCGCCGATGCTGAGCGCCCAATCCGCCAGAAACCCCGCCAACTCGGCGATCAGCAGCAACGCCATCGGCGCTTCGGCAAGCAAAACCGGTTGAAGCGTCTCCGATTGCATCGCCGCTCTGTGAGCCGACACGAATGCAAGCAGCGAAAACGGCGCGGTTAATGCGACCGCCCAGAAAGACCGGAAGACGCCCTCGACAGAACGGTCAACGCCGTTGCGGCCGCTCCATTGCGCTTCAGGCCCTTCAACGGCAAGCCGCCATACGCCCTGAATATTGCGTGCTGCATAATCGAAATCGATCATTTAGCGCCGCCAAATTGTTGGTAATACCGGGTGATAATTTCCTCATAGATGTCGGTTAACAGAAGTATGTCTGACGTAGCAGCACGCTCGTCGGTCTGGTGCATGGTCGCGCCGACGAGCCCGAATTCTGCGACCGGCGCAAAATCCTTGATAAATCGTGCGTCAGACGTGCCGCCAGAAGTGGAAAATTCGGGACGCTGGCCGGCTTTTGTTTCAACGGCGTCGGCAAGTAGACGCAAATAGTCTGTATCCGTCGTTAAAAATGCCTCTCCCGAAACGACTGCGGTTAAGTCATAGGAGGCGCCGAGTTCGTTCGCGAGCGCCTCCAGCTTACCCCTTAGCCAGGCTTCAATGGAAACGCCCGTCCAGGTCGGATTAAAACGGATGTTGAATCGCGCGGTTGCTTTGTCGGGTATCACATTGTGCGCCGGGTTGCCGATGTGAATATCCGTAATCTGAAGACTTGACGGCTGAAACCGTTCATAGCCATCATCAAGAGGCGTCTCGCTTAGCATCAACAGCTTACGCATTAACGCCGGGATCGGATTGTCAGCCCGGTCGGGATAAGCGACATGCCCTTGCGTTCCCGTCACTGTCAGCCAGCAATTGATGGAGCCGCGCCGGCCGACCTTGATCATTTCGCCAATCGCTTGCGGATTTGTGGGCTCGCCGACCAGGCAATGATCCATGGCAAGGTTTTGCTCACGCATCCAGTTGAGCATTTTCCTGGTGCCGTTGACGGCGGGTCCCTCTTCATCGCCGGTTATCAAAAAGGAGAGCGATCCCGTCATCGCTTTCTTTTCGAGCGCCCGCGCCGTTGCAACGACAAACGCAGCAATCGCGCTCTTCATGTCCGCCGCGCCGCGCCCCCAAATGTACCCGTCTTTTTTTTCCGCTTTGAATGGCGGCAGGGTCCATGCGGCCTCATCGCCCGGCGGCACCACATCGGTGTGACCGGCAAAGCAAAAATGAGGGGGGCCGTCGCCAAGCCGTGCAAACAAATTGTCGACGTCTTCAAACTTAAGACGCGTAACCTCAAAACCGAGATAGACAAGCGCCCCCGACAAGAGATCAAGCGCGCCGTCGTCTGCCGGCGTCACGGAGCGTCGCTGGATAAGTCCGCGGGTGAGTTCTATGGCGTCAATTGCGGTCATAAGGCCTGTTACTTTAAGGTCCGGAACTTAACAATCTTTCTTGGAGGCATGATGTCAAAGATTGACGTGAATAAGGCCCCGAAAAGAACCTCTTGCGCGTATCCGGCGCCATTGGACGAACATTGCCGCGGCCGCGCAAAACAGGCGCTGGGCGATCTTGGCGGGCTGGATCAATTCGGCGTTAATCTCACCCGCCTCGCGCCCGGCGCGGCGTCAGCCCACAAACACTGGCACAAAAACGAGGACGAGTTTGTCTATATGCTCGAAGGGGAAGCGGTGCTGGTGGAAGACGACGGAGAAAGCGTCTTGCGGGCCGGTGAAGCGGCAACATTCAAGGCCGGGGTCGCCAATGGTCATATGCTGGTAAACCGGTCAGACGCGGACGCCGTCTTTCTGGAGATAGGGACCCGCGCAACGGAAGACGTTTCAACCTATACCGATCCTGAGATCGATTTGCGGATGGAAGGCAAGAATGGTGTCTGGCGAGCGTTGCACAAGAATGGCGAGGCGTATTAGTCCCGCAATAAATCGTTTACAGACGTTTTCGCGCGGGTCTTTTCGTCCACCTGTTTGACAATGACGGCGCAGTAGAGGCTTGGACCGCCCTTGTCGCTGGGCAGCGTTCCAGAAACGACAACCGAATAAGGCGGGACTTCGCCATAGGAAATCTCGCCGGTTGCGCGGTTGACGATTTTTGTCGTCGCCGTGATGAAAACGCCCATGGCGATGACGGACCCTTCGCCAACAATGACGCCTTCAACGACTTCTGATCGGGCGCCTATAAAGCAATTGTCTTCGATGATGACCGGATTGGCCTGTAAGGGCTCAAGCACGCCGCCAATCCCGGCGCCGCCGGATATGTGACAATGGGCGCCGATCTGTGCGCAAGAGCCGACAGACGCCCAGGTATCCACCATTGTCCCTTCGCCCACATAAGCGCCGATATTGACGAATGACGGCATCAACACCGCGTCGCGGCCGACAAATGCGCCGCGCCGGACGGTCGCTGGCGGCACCGCGCGAAAGCCTGCGCGCTCAAACTCAGCCTTGCCCCAGCCGTCGAATTTTGAGGGGACTTTGTCCCACCAGGTTCCGGCGCCATCACCAGTATAAGGCCCGCCCGTCATCACTTCATTGGGGTTCAGCCGAAACGACAACAGCACCGCCTTTTTGAGCCACTGATGGACGCGCCATTCGCCGCCATGCTTTTCCGCAACGCGGCCTTCGCCGCTGTCGAGCATGGCGAGCGCTGCATTCACGGCGTCGCGCACTTCGCCTTGCGTTTCCGTTGAGATTTCGCCGCGATTTTCCCAAGCGTCATTGATCGTTTTTTCGATTGTTGACGGGTCGGTCATCAAGTCTCTCCGTATCGGGATTGAAAGCGGCCGTGCTAAAACGTTGGCCCTACGCTTCGCCGGTAATGGCGCCTTTGAGAAACGCGGTCAAATCATTGATTGCGTGATCAATATGCGGCGCGTCCTCGCCAGGCTGGGCGGGGCGCTTGTCGTGCGGTTCGTCAGCAAGCCAGGCAGCGTCTGAACAGACCAGCACGGTCGTCATGCCCAATGCATGAGGCGCTTCGAGATTTTGGCTTAAATCTTCAAACATTGCGGCGCGATGCGGATTGACATCGTGGCGTTCCAGAAACGTTTCATAGGTTTCGCGATGCGGCTTTGGCCGATAGCCCGCAGCCTTGATGTCGTAGACGTCGTCAAACAAGTGATGAACGCCAAGGGCCGTCGCGACGTTTTCAGCATGTTTCACTGAACCATTGGTGAAAATCAACCGCTGCCCCGGCAGGCTTTCGAGCGCATCGGCGAGCGCCGGATTTTCCTTAATCGGCGACATATCGATGTCGTGTACGTAGCTCAAGAACTCATCCGGACAAACATCATGTTCGCTCATGAGCCCGCTCATGGTGGTGCCATATTTGACGTAATAATCTTTCTGGAGTTTGCGGGCGTCTTGGTGGGGCCGATCGAGCTTTTTCTGGATGAACGCTGTCATCCGCGCGTCGATCTGCGCGAACAGCCGGCATTCCGCCTCGTAGAGGGTGTTGTCGAGATCGAAAATCCAGCTTTCGATATGGCGAAGATCTGTCAAAGCGCGCCTATTGCGTCGGCGGCGCG
>JANQOV010000125.1 GCA_028285645.1 Hyphococcus sp. | reverse complement strand
GCTTCAATCAAGGCGGCGTCAACGCACTGCTGGAAAAGTTTTTATCCTTTATTTTCAATGGATTACCATATTTTTGCACAGAATGGCGTGATGTTTTTTGCGTCCGGCCCGCCGCTTGGCAAAGGCCCGCCCTCCGAGCCCTCCAAAGGCAAAACGGCTTCGACCCGGAATCTTGGACCACTTTGTTTCGGACCCATTTAAGCCCTTCGCCAGGGATTACGCCGAATTTGCCGGACCACTTTCGCGATCGCCCCTGCGCTCGCTTAAACCCTAGCATTTTCTTGCGTCCTTCGCCGGGTCGACGGGTTCTCGCCAAAGGCTTTTTTGAACGTTCATGGGCCGAGCATACACCCAGCCCGAAACGCGTGGATAACTATCCTATAGCCAGCGTTTGGGTGTATACTCGAGCCCGGCGTTTTCTATGCCGACGCTGATACCTCCATCCCGACTCATCCCCACACAGAGCAAATTCGCCAAGCGGCGCACAGCCTGAAGCGATCTCCACCGCCGCTCCACAGCAATCAGCCGCGCGGTTGCGGTATACAATTTTATCGAGTATACGATTTGTTTACACTCTTATAAGTAGTATATTTGTGCGACAGAACTTTTTAGGAGCTTCACTTAATCGAAGCGGCGGCGGCTCCTCCCGGGGACATTTTTGGCAACCGACCACATGTCAAAAATCGATGGCGCGGCCGCCGCGTTCCCAGTCGCCGAAGCGGGTTGGCTCTTCGCCCTTTGGGCCTCCCACTTCCCTGGCTTGAGGGGCGCCGGCATTGCCTGATCGTCGCCGGCGCTCCTCAGCTTCCTTTAGGGCTCGCTGCGCCGCTGCGGGCAAATCTCGGGTCCGCCGCTCAGCCGTCTTCGCCGCCTCTTTTGCCGCCTTACCCTCGCCTTCCAGCTGGCCGGTCTGATCTTCACCCATATTGAAGCTCCCGTGATGCGATCACATATAGGCGCAAGACAAGTTAACGCGCAAAGGAAATTGATCGCGATGAACACCATGAAGACCGGCATGTTATTGGCGGCCTTAACGGCGCTTTTTATGGGCGTCGGCTATTTGCTTGGCGGCGGCGCCGGCATGATCATCGCGTTGTTGTTTGCAGCGGGCACAAATATCTTCGCATATTGGAACGCCGATAAGATTGTCCTGCGCATGTATAAAGCGCAGGAAGTTGACGCCAATCACCCCTCCGGCGTCATTCGTCGTTATGCGGAAAATACCGAGGCCATGGCGCGGACCGCCGGTCTGCCGCGCCCGAAGATCTATATCATCGAAAACGATCAGCCGAACGCCTTCGCCACCGGCCGCAACCCTGAGAACGCCGCTGTCGCCGCAACGACCGGGCTGTTGCGCATCCTCAATGAAAACGAAATTGCAGGCGTCATGGCCCATGAGCTGGCGCATGTGAAAAACCGCGACACGCTGACCATGACCGTTACCGCGACTATCGCCGGCGCCATTACCATGTTGGCGAATTTCGCGCTGTTTTTTGGCGGCAACCGCAATGGCGGCGGTATTATCGGCGCGCTGGCGATCATGATCCTGGCGCCCATGGCGGCGGCGCTGGTGCAGATGGCGATCAGCCGCGGCCGCGAATATGAAGCGGACCGGGTAGGCGCGGAAATCTGCGGTAATCCGGAATGGCTGGCGTCGGCGCTTGCAAAGATCAGCCGCGGCGCTGAGCAGATTCCCAACGAAACTGCAGAACGGCACCCGGAAACCGGTCAGTTGATGATCATCAACCCGCTTAGCGGCCAGGGCCGAGACAATCTTTTCTCGACGCATCCGGCGACGCAAAACCGGATTGACCGGTTGATGCAGATGACCGGCGGCGGCGCGTCGTTCTCTGGCGCGGGCTCAGTTCCGAGTACCGGCGGACACGGCCCCTGGGGCTAACGGTCAACGCGCGCAAGGTGGTGCGCAGGGTGCGGCGGACTTCATACGTCCGCGCTCACACAAAGAAAGGCTCTGCTCCAAAAAGCCCCGCACGCGATCGCCGGCAAGCGTTTTTGCAAGTCCGCGATAAGCGTCATAGGCCAGCCTGTCGGTCCCATCAAACTCATCGGCGTCCCAACCGCGAACGCCTCTTTCGACGACCCAGTTCGCAAACTTCACCACATAATCATCGGCGGTTTCGCCGGCGACATTCGCGATGTGGTTTTTTATTGTTGCGTCCCAATCCATCAATTGCGTTAGGTCTTGAGAAGCGTCGCATTCTCCGGACGCCATGGCTGCGCATTTTTCGATGGCGTCGCTAAGCGCCAGGCGAAGTTGCAAAAGATCTAATATGTCAACCCGGTCTCGATCATGGATAAAATTCGTCAAGAGTTTCGCGCTCGCAGGCGGCAAACCGTAGTCCCCCATAGGAAGTTCTTTCATTTCCAACCATCAACGACGTTGATATTCCAAAGCCCGATGCCGATTAAAATGTGATTTTACAACAGACTAAAATACTGAAATTTATGCATTTCTCGGCCCATAAATTTAATTATGTTGTATGATGGGATCAGCTAATGGGAGAGAGAAAGTGAGACGCCGCTATGACGAGTGGGGTGGTTGGCGAACAACAGGTTGGGCAAAAACCAGATAAAGAGGCGCCGAATAAATCCGCATTACGACTACTTTTAAGCTTGGCGCGCACGTCGCGGCACCCGGATCGGTTTGACGAATTTTGTCTAGACTGGGCGGATCTTGCGGCGGGCGCCAATGCAACGCCTGAATTCTCCGGCATTGTCGATCAATTCGAATTCGACAAAAATAGTGTCTTTGGACGCTTTGGGGCGGGCGAAGAACGGCGCGCGCGCGTCAGTCACTATGGCGACTTCACAATCAACAGGTACGGCAAGGTTGCTGAAATCAGCGAGGATATGGCTGCGTTTCTTGGCGTGAAAACCGGCGGCGATGCAAGCGCCTTATTCATAGACCCTGAGATTATCTCTAGGCTTGCCGGCGGCGCGGATGAGTTTCCCCATTGCCTTACCGAAATCATCGACGCGCACAAAGTTCGTCGCCTGGCTCACATCCGCCCGGCGGCCGCCTCCGTTGACGAACGCGGCGAGTATGTAGTTCAGGTTGCAATGCCGACCATCCCCCAGAAAACGCGTGCGCATATTGCGCGCCAGTACGGCGTTACCCAGGCTGAGTTTGAAGTCATCAATCTTACCATGCAACGGTTCACGCCAAACGAGATATCGAAAATTCGAAATGTCTCACTGAATACGGTCCGCACACATATCAATCGCATTATCGGCAAGTTCAACGCGCGCAGCCTGATCGAAGTTGTGTCATGCGTGCACGAAGTCATGGCGTTTGTCGAGGAGTATGACAGGTTCGAACCACTCCCGAAATTGGCGCGGAAGAAAAACGAGACCAGTCAGCTCATCGAACTCAAATCCCATGACGCAACTTTTGAGTATTTGCAGTTCGGACCGCCCGAGGGAAAACCCATGGTGGTGCTGCACAGCCTGGAATTTGGTTATTTTCCGCCTGACAGTTTTGTCGCCGAAGCTGAAAAGCGGAATTATTCCCTTTATTTCCCGCTGCGACCCGGCTTCGGCGAGACAACGCCCGCGCCAAATATAGACACAGCAGCAGGCGCGCTCGGCGGATTTCTAGCCGCCATGAAGATTGAAGACGCAACGCTTGTGGCAGTCGCAATGGCCGCACCGGTCGGCCTGCATGTTTATCATGAAAACAAGCGCGTAAAGAAACTCTTCCTAATCAACTATTCCCTGAATGCAGAAGACAAGATCAGCACGATTGAACCGCGATGGGTGCAAGGAATGATCCGTCTTGCCTTCGGCTCACAGAGCATGTTCGCCTATGGACTGAAAACCGGCAAGGCGATGATACGAACGGTCGGCGCCGCGCGCTTTTTTAATCTCCTTTACGCCGGGATAAGCGTAGATCAGGATTTCGCCCGCCGCCATCAAGACGATTTCCGTCGGATTGCCAATATTATTCTCGATGCTGACGGAGAGGCGATCAGACGTGATCTGGTGTCGGCGTTTTCGCCCATGCAAAATCTTGAAGACCTGCTGCGCGACAAGGAAGACATATGCGTCATTAATGGCGAATTGCAGCACAATGCGCCGGCAAGTAGAGCCATCGCGGAAAGCCAACGACTGGGGTTGAAGTTCAGGATGATTGAAGGCGGCGGCCGTAATTGTATATTCCAACAGCCATCTGTGTTTTTTGATATGGTGGACGCCCAGCGTCCCGCCGAGCAAAGGATTGCTGTCTAAGCGCTTGGCCTTTCGCTTTAACGCGTCAATCAAACAGCTCCGGCTGAAGCGCGCCCTCGATTTTGAGAAGCCGGCGCTTGGCTTCCGCGCCGCCGGGCGCCGAAAAGCCGGTCATTGATCCGTCAGCGCCGACAACCCGGTGACAAGGCACGATGATCGGAAAGGGGTTGCGCCCAAGCGCTTGTCCCACGCGCCGCGACAACGACACGTCGCCGAGGGCTTTTGCAATATCGCCATAGGTTTTTGTTTCGCCCGCCGGAATTTCACTGGTGAGCGCAAGCACGCTGCGGTCGAAATCCGCAACGCCGTTCATATCGAGTTCGGCGTAAGACAAGTCGCGGCGCTCTCCGGCAAACAGCGCAATGATGTCAGCGATGACACGCGCAATCGCTGGCGGCGGTGTATCGGTCTCCGCTGCGCGCGGCGCGCGTCGCAACAACCGCGCACGCGTCTTTCCGTCATCTTTGTCGGCAAAGCTAGCGGCGAGGATCCCCCTGGGGCCCCAGGCAAGTCCGCAGCGGCCAAGCGCTGTATCAAAAAGGGTAAAGACATGGTCGTTCATCGGTCCCGATCTAGCACAGGTAAGCGCAAAGCGCCGCCCAAAACTTGCGGGCGAAAAGCGTCCTTGGGGGAGCCATGGTTAACGGGTCTCACACGCATTTTAATCGTCCTTTAAGCGCCGCCTTTACGCTGTCCTTTTAGATTGGCCCGCAAAGACTTTGAGGGATGCGGGTTGTTATGCGGATGGATCTCGCCACAGTAGGCGGCATCGTCGCCGGTTTTTTTGTGGTCGGCCTGGCGATCGCCATGGGCGGCGCGGTTGCGATTTTCTTTAACGCGCCGAGCTTTCTCATTGTGATCGGCGGCGCGATCTCCGCGACCGTGTTGCGGTTCCCCATCGACCAGGTGTTTGCCGCCTTCCGAACCGGCGCCCGCATTGCCTTTCTTGATCATCAGCGGGGCCCGCGCGAACTTCTCGAAGAAGTGCGCACGCTCGCCAACATCTCCCGCCGCAAGGGGCCGATGGGTCTTGAACGAGCGTCCGTTTCCGATCCGTTCCTTGCGCGCGGCAAGCAAATGATCGCCGATGGTCTGCCAACGGAGCATTTGCGCGAGCAGCTTTCCCGCGAGCGCGAGCTTGAAATCCAGCGCCTTGTTGAGGGCGAGAAAATCTTCCGCGCCATTGGCGAAGCAGCCCCCGCCTTCGGCATGATCGGCACCATTGTCGGCCTGGTTAAAATGCTGGCGACAATGGAAGACCCGTCGACCATCGGCCCGTCCATGGCGATCGCGCTATTAACGACGCTTTATGGCGCGCTTGTGGCTTATGCGGTGGCGTTACCAATCGCCGACAAGCTTGCGCTCAAAATGGAAGCCCAGGAAACCAACCTTTCCTTGATCATTGACGGTCTGTGCCAGGTCTCCGAGCGCAAATCACCCGATGCGATCACTGACATGTTGATCATCTACCTGCCGGAAAAAGCGCGCACGCCCTTTTCACCGCTCGGCGCGCTCTCGGCCCCATGACTGCGCGCGCCTTGGAAAATCAACGGCCCGCAAAAGCCGGCGCGCGCACCAACCGTCGGCGGCGCAAGACCGATGGAACCCATGCCGGCGCCGCGCGGCCCGGCGGCTGGCTGATCACCTATGCTGATCTGATGACCATCCTTGTATGTTTCTTTGTCCTGATCATTTCCTATTCCATTCAGGACCAGGTGAAGATGGAAGTGGTGGCGGGCTCCATGCGCGAGGCGTTTGGCGTCGCCGAGCAACGCCGCTATGCGGGCGACTTCAAACTGGACGGCACGCCCGAGCAGCGCCAGCCCGGCAATATCAGACCATCTGCTGTTCCAACCGCCAGCGGCATCACCGACACCTTGACCACGAGACCGGCGGCGGGCGCCGACGGCCGCGACGGCGCATTCGAAAACGCCAATGATGATTTCCGCCGCCTGCGCAACACCAAAGACGCGCTCGAAAAGGCGATCCTCACCCACCCGCTCCTGAAAGATTCGTCCGACGCCATTACCATCTCCCTGGTGGAAGACGGGCTGCAGATCGTCATGGTGGATACGGTCGGGCGGCCGATGTTCGAAACCGGCCGCGCGGAGCTTACCCCCCGCGCCAAGGCGCAGTTGACGGAACTTGCCGCAGCGCTCATTCCCCTGCCCAACCGCATCAATATTGAAGGTCATGCTGACGCGGTCGGAACCGGCTCGTATTCGCCTTTCGAACTCACCACCGACCGCGCCCACGCAGCGCGGCGAACGCTTGAAGAAGCCGGCCTTGCCGAAGCGCGCATCATCGGCGTTACCGGCCGCGGCGCCGCAAGTCCTCTTTACCCTGAAGACCCTTACGCCGGCGCCAACCGCCGCATTGAGATCACTCTCGAACCGGCAGCGCCCTTGCTGCCCGAAGAGCGCTCGCTGTAGGAGCGACACGCAACCATTAAGTTGTGTTTGGTCCGCTGCTACTCAGGCGGACACCACGTTCATCAAGCCACGATCAGGCAAACGGAGCGAGTGACGCGTTTTCAACCGATCAATCGTCAGCCGCCACGAGCGGCATCGCCGAGACAGCGTTTTCATCGACATATTGAGGTTCAATGAGCTCATTGCCGCCAGCCTCAGCGAGCCGTCTCCGCCGCGAAGCGGCAACGACGTTCTGACGCGGATCGGCCATTTCCGCAAGCTGCACGAAAGCGTCCCCGACCAGGGACGCCGGCAATCCGTTAGCGATCGAGGCGCGCACTTGCTCCAAGCCGGCATTCAAGATCGGATCAAAGTCGGACAATCCTTGCGCATTCATGGGCTGCGTATAGATCGGGTTGAGACCGTCGGCGAGGCCCGTATTGATTGTATACGGACTGACTGTCGAGACTTTGATGGGTGATCCGGCGCCGCGAAGCGTAGTATCCAGATGATTGGCGTAGATGCGCAGCGCCGCCTTGGCGGAATAGTACACATCCAATCCGCTTTGCCCAAAGACAGTTGATCCATTCCAGTAGGATGCCGCGGACGCCGTAAATATGATGCGTGAATAGTTTGCCTGCGCCATCAGCGGCAAGAGCGCCGTCGTCAGCATTACATGGCCTGTGTAAACCGTGCGAACACCCAGGTCACGATTGGCGAGGTAGTCATTGACAAAATCAGTCGGCGGCTGCGGGATGATCTGTCCAAAGATAAACCGCGCGCCATTGTTGATGAGAATGTCAATTTGCCCATGCTGCTGAAACGTGGGATGGCTCGCAAGCGCCGGGACAAAGGCCGCCACTGACGCCGAGTCAGCAACATCAAGAGGCAACATTGGAAAAGCGGGTGGATTGGGAACGCCCGCCGGATTGCGTGATGTGCCGATGACGCGAACGCCCTTGGCGATTAGCGCTTCTGCCGTCGCCCGGCCAATGCCTCTCGATGCGCCGGTAATAACCGCGAGTTTGCCGATAAGGTTGACTTCCGGCATATGCCGGCGGCGTGGAAAATAGACTGGTTTAACCTTCACACTGCGGCGCCGGCCGCCGCTGGCTTCCGCCGAGGCGCCGACGCCGGTGAGCGTTGTCGCTGCGGCGCCAGCCGCCACGCCCGTCACGAGCTTTCGTCGCGTAACGCGTTCTTTTTCGTTGGCGCTATCCGGTTCGTTGGCGCTATCCGGCGCTGAAACCTTTGCCCCCTTTGATTTTCTATTCTCGGTATCTGTCATTTTGCTCTCCCTTGCCCGGTGAGTTCACCACAACTAATGCAGAAATCCCGCAGAACCCGGCCGAAGGCGACCTGGTTGGCGCGCCAATCTGCATTATTAATCCTTATACGGATTTTTCCGTATTTCCCTAACAATGTTGCGACGAATTCTTTCGTCAGAGCAATCGCGCTACCGTCAATAAAACGTCATTTCTGCGTCGGTTTCGCGCTGCGGCATGAAGCGCCCGCTGGCGAGTGCTGGTTCCAAAATCGCCGAAATTATCCTAGAAAAAGAACCTGTTAGACGGTCGCGGCCGGAGCGGATAAGAATTACATGTCATATGGGGCCAAAAATGAGGCGAAGGCGCCAAATTTGATGCGCGCCCATATGTTTGGCCCGTTCAGGATTATCTCGCAATCAGGCGAAGAGATCGAAATTTCCAACCAGCGCGCCCGCGCTATTCTGGCGATGCTGTGCCTCGCACCCGGAACGCGGATCGACCGCGACCTTCTTTGCTCCCTTCTCTGGCAGGGGCGCTACAAGGAACAAGCCCGCGCAAGCCTTCGACAGTGCCTCCTGGAACTGAAAAAGGCGCTGTCGTTTACCGCGAGCGATATCCTGGAAACCAAGCGCGCGCATGTCCGGCTTGCTCCGAGCTGTGTGAGTTCCGATTTATCCGATTTCGAAAGCCAATTGGAGAGGGGCGCTTTCGAGGCGGCGGCGAGTAGTTTGGCGGGTATCGGCGCGAAACCACTGTTAGAGGGTATGGCGTTTGGCGACGCCTTTGACGAATGGCTGCGTCAGCGACGCAACGAGGTCGATCGCAGGCTCGAAACCGGGATTCTTTCGGCCCTCGCTGCTCTCGATGATCGCGGCGAGAATGCCGTCTACATGCAGTTGATTACTGCGTGGCGGACAAGAAACCCATATGCAGAAACGGAAGCTGCGATTAGTCGGCATGGCGACAAAATTCGGGTGGCGGTTCTGCCCTTTAAAACGCTTGGAGACCTGGAAGGTCACAGCTACTTCGCTGATGGCTTGGTTGAGGAATTGATCACACGGCTTGGGCGCATTCCCGAACTCTTGATTGCGGGTCAAAGATCGTCTTCACAGATCAAGACTACTGATCTCGGCTTGCCCGACATTGCTACCGCCCTACGCGTCAATCACCTCATTGAAGGCTCTGTTCAGGCCCAGGGCGACGATTTATGCATCAATCTGCGCTTGATTGACGGTCAAACCGGCTTTGAAAGCTGGGCAGACCAGTACAGGGGAGCGATTGACGATATTTTCGGGCTGCAAAGCAAAGTCGCCGCAGCCGTGGCTCGGGCGCTTGGCGAAACACTTGGCATCTCATTTAGCACGTTAAAAGCATATAGCATGAAGGCGGATAAAGCCGCTTACGATCTTTATCTGCAAGGCCGAGCGCTGACGACCCGCGCGCTCGGAGATGAAGTTTCCGGCAACGCTATCCGCCTGTTGGAAGAAGCGCTTGAGATCAGCCCTAATTTCGCCGAAGGCTGGACGGCGCTGGCGGAAGCCCATATCGCCGAGATCGTCTTTACGCCTTGCGAGGATCGGGTCGGCCAAACGGCAAGAATGGCGGAATGCGCACACAAAGCGATCGCGCTTGAGCCCGAACAGGGACACGCGCAAGCGCTGCTTGGCATTTATCACTGGACTCAAAACGACGTAGTCGCTGCGCTTGATTATTCTTATGAGGCCTATCGCCTAGAGCCAAACAATCCCGACGTGATCGGCCGTCTCGGGTGCTCGCTTCAATATTGCGGCTATACAACAAAGGCGCTGCCCTTTCTGGAAGCGGCTGCCGACCAGGATCCGGTGCACGCCCGCAATTTTGCAATGCTGTCGATGGCTTATCTCAACGCCGGCGACCTGGGAGCGGCTGTCGACACGGCTGAACGGATGGTCGATCTTGGCTTTCCTCCTCTATGGTGCGCATTTGCAAAATCAGTCGCGGGCGATCGGGAGGCGGCGGTTGAACAATACTCGAAAGCTGGACCTTCCCTGAAGACGGCTATCCGCCCGCCGCCAAACCAGCCAATGTCGGACGAAGCCCTCGATGCCTACTTGCTCCTGGCGGCGAAAGGCGTGTGCGGCGGCGTAGAGGAAGATCGCGCCGCATATTGCCAGCTTTTAGACTACCTCCACACAACTTACTTCGACCCCTATGATCTTAGTATCGTTCAGCCCGCGATCTGGATGGGCTATCCGGAAATGGTGTTTAAGACGCTTGGCGTTCGCGTAACGCCGTCGAATGTCGTTTCGCTGATGTCGTTATGGGGGGATGTCGAACCTATATCGCGCATACGCGAACACGCAGACTTCATGGCTTTTGCCGAGAAGATTGGCCTTGTCGCCGCTTGGGAAAAACACGGTTGGCCGGACGTCCTGCCAGAGCCGGAAACTTGCGCTGACCAATAGGCGCTCAAATCATCGCAAGCCTCGCAACAGTCGGGCGGCCGATGTTTGAAACGGGCTGCGCGCTCACTTAGCGCGGCGAGCGCTCGATTATGCCGATCACAACTTCCCATTATGACTGAAACTGTTTTGGCCGGACATCAGCATAGCGGGAACGAGGGAACCAAAGCTTTGCAGATTTCAGAAGATAGTCTGCGCCGGTCAGCACAATGCGTTCTTCGCGAATGGCGCTCACTGGATCGCTGTCGCCCATCCAGATCTCAACCATGTCCGCAAGCGCGCCGGTGATAAACAAATCGACGTTTTTTCCCGGATCGTCTGTACAAAGATCTACATCATTGTCGATCAGCAGCCACCATTTCGCGTATTTCTCTTGTTCGGGAAAAGTAACGGCAATGACGGTCTCGCCGTCGGGCAGCTCGTCTTTGTTTAAGGTCCGGTGAAAATCCCACATGAACCCTGCGACATCGATGTCCTCGTCGATGATGCGCCGCCGCGCCCAACGCAGGCCCCATTTTGACATCTGGTCAATGAGCGGGGCGAGCTCGCGACCAGAGCGTGTGAGGCGATATTCCGTCGCCTTCTGACCAACGACAGACTTCTTCACGATCAATCCGTTCGCCTCCATCTGTTTAAGCCTTGTGGACAAAACAGTCGGCGATATGCGGGGCAACGCGCGCTGGAAATCGTTGTAGCGCGACGTGCCGAGAAAGAGCTCGCGCATGATAAGGAGAACCCACTTGTCGCCGATCATGTCAGCGGCTTTTACCGCCGGGCAAAGGCTTCCTGACGTTTTCATTGATGTGCGGCCCTTGAGCTACGTTTCGCGTAGTTGAATGCTACGGATTTATGCGCCGCATGGCTACTGATGGCAGAGTAGAGGCGTTTCAGGCGCGCAAGTAGTCCTTTCCATGGCCGACAACAAAAGGAGATGAGCCATGAACATGGTTACTTTCGCCGACGCCATGAAGGCGCGCCAAGATGTTAAAATCGCAGATCGCCAGGACCCTTTGATGGCGGATTATAGGGTTAATCCTGAAAACGCAGCTGTGACCGACAGCGCCACAACGCGCCGAAACGGCGTTTCCGCGTCCAGCGCCCTTCATACGGCGGTAACGCCTGACAAAGGCGGAACCTATCCGATTGGCGTTCACACAGCGGTAGGCGGCGAAAGCGATTTCGCAACCCCGGGCGATCTGTTGTGCGCTGCGATCGCTGCCTGCCTCGACTCGACAATTCGATTGATCACGAACAGGCTTGGCGTTTCGCTGACGCATTTATCCGTCGATGTTGAAGGCGATGTGGATGTGCGCGGCGCTTTGCGCGTTTGTGAAGAAACGCCTGTCGGCTTTCAACGGTTCCGTATTAGCGTCGACATGCAAACTGCAGCCGAACTGCCGACAGCAAGCCGCGCTGCGATCATTGCGGCGGCGGAGCATAGCTGTGTCGTCCTGCAGACGATTCGTGGTAATCCTGAGGTGTCTATGTCCAACGAAAACAAAAGCCTCAAAGCGGCTTGATGGGAGGAACAAATGACAGACGCTGCAAAAGAAAAATATCTCAAAATGGCGCTGGTGCTGTTCGGCGTTATCTTTTGTCTTGTCTATCCACTCGGCATTGTCTGGCCGGCGGGGTGGATCTGGCATGGCGGCGAAGGCCAGTATTATCTGCAGATGATCGCCGGCATTTATGTAACGCTGGGGGTTTTCCTAATCTACGCCTCGCGCAACCCGCAGGCGCATCGCAGCCTGATCTGGTTTGCGATCATTTCCAGCATCGTTCACGCGGCGATCATGGCTGTGCAGGCCATTGGCGATCAGCATGAGCGGGGACATTTGATCGGCGACGTGCCGGCGCTCTTGTTGGCGGCGTTTGTGCTTTGGTTTCTTCTGCCAAAGAATGCAGAAACCTGACTGGCCTGCGTTTAAGCCGGCCCCTGGTCGCTCAGTTTGCGACTCACCTCGGAGCGTCAATATGGCGCTCCGTATACGCCTTACTGGTTTTGCGTGGCAGTCACCCTTCAGGAATCCAGCACTCAACCGCGAGTCAGAAATTAGCGTCGCTTAGTGTTTTATCGCTGCAGACCGAAACTCGCGCGGCGTCATGCCGACCTGCTGCTTGAAGGCGCGATTAAAAGGGCCGATCGAATTAAAACCGCAGTCATAGGCGATCGACAAAATCGGGCGGCGCGCATGGTGCGGATCGACTAACGCCTGTTTCGCGTGATCGATCCGGCGCGCGTTGATCAAGTGATTGAAATTCCGGTAGCCAAGATAGCCGGTAATGCACTGCGAAACTTTATAGTCTTGTTCGCCCATCGCCTTCGCCAAGTCGGCGACTTTTAAATCCGGCGTTGCAAACCGGTTTTCCTGCTCAATTGTCCCAAGAATGCGCTGCGCCAGATCTTTGTCATTTGCCGCCGGCGACAACGAGCGCGGCGCCTTTTGCGCGTTCGCAGCCGGTAGCGGATGACGCTTTCGGAACGCAACGGCCAAACGGCTGCCCGCAACGCCAACAACGCCGCAAGCAAGGACCGCAAGGTCAACCCACTCTCCGCCGATACTCATGGCGCTTGCGTTAGCCGCCCAGATAAGAGCGACAGCGATCATGGCGCTGAAACCGGAAATATAGATCTGGCGAAACCGCCTTTCCAATTTCGGCAGATTGGCGCTGTAACCGGACAGCGCTTCGACGAAAACGAGCACAAGCGCAGCAATGCAAATGAATGAAGCTGCATTGGCGGCGATGCGGTAAATTTCGTTTGCGCCGCCAGCG
>JANQOV010000124.1 GCA_028285645.1 Hyphococcus sp. | reverse complement strand
CTTTGAAAGCCTCTTACGCAAGCGGCGGCGCCGCTGCTTTTGCAGCCACCGGCGGGAAGTCATCCGCTGGCTCTATCGCCGCCGCCGCCGGCGACGCCGCGCCGACCAACGACAATTGGGCGCGACGGTTTCAAGCCCAACAAAATGTTCGCGACGCCGGCGGCGTCGCGGCCCATTCGCTTCGAGACGGCGACGGGTCGTCAGGCGGCGCCGCACCGTCATTGACGCGAAAAGATGACGACTAGGGGAGGAGTAAAGCATTCCATGTTTTTTAAACGACCATCGGTTCGCTACGGCGAAACCCTCGTTCCCGAAACGCCCTATCAGAAGGCGGGACAAGTTTGGGACGAACGCTTAGGAAACGCCCGGGTCCAGGCGGCCAATTGGCGTTACATGGCGTTCGGCTGTCTCGCCCTTGCAGTGGCGACGTCAATCGGTCTTGTCTGGCGCAGCCTTCAGTCAACGGTGACGCCCTACGTCGTTGAAGTCGACGAGCTGGGCGCGGTTCAAGCCGTGGGGCCCGCAACCCTCCGCTATGAGCCGACCGACGCTCAGATCGCACATCACCTGGCGCGGTTCTTAGAAAACGTCCGCGGTTTGAGCGTCGACCCCATCGTCGTGCGTCAGAACTGGCTCGGCGCCTATGACTATACGACCGACAAGGGCGCTGCGGTCTTAAACGACTATGCACGCGACAATGATCCATTCGCCAATATGGGCCGGCGTTCGCGCACCGTCGATGTCGTCAGCGTTGTGCGGGTTTCCGGCGACAGCTTTCAGGCGCGATGGATCGAAAAGAGTTTCGAAAACGGCGCCCACAACAAGACCGAACGTTTTACTGCGCTCATGACCATCGTCATCGACCCGCCTTCGGATGCAAAGATGCTGCGTTCAAATCCCCTCGGAATTTTTATTCACGGTCTCAATTGGGGCCAGGACCTCGACACGGGAGAAGACCAATGAAAAAGGCCTCGATATTCCTAGCTGCGCTCCTTTCCGGCTGCGCTGCTTATCCAACCGAAGAAGCTACCTATTTCGAGGCGATCGAGGTCGTCGAAGACGCTGACCTGCCTGTCGAGATCGTCAAGACCGTGGAAGCCCTGCCGCTCCCCGGTCAGATGAAAAAGACACCGACGCCGTCCCGCGCGCCGAAATCCGTTTCGCCAGAAGAAGCCGTCCGTAAAGGATCTCGCGAGGCGCGGATCGAACCGTCGCTCGATGGTTATATGAACGCGGTTCAAGTCTTTCCCTATACGAAGGGCGCCCTTTACCGTCTTTATGCGGCGCCGGGGCAAGTCTCCGACATCGCTTTACAGCCGGGAGAAGAACTGATCTCCGTTTCCGCCGGCGACACCGTTCGCTGGGTTGTGGGCGACACCTCGTCCGGCGACCCGGACGGAGCGCGCGCGCACGTCCTCGTCAAGCCGATCGCGTCGGGGCTTTCCACCAATCTGATGATCGCCACCGACAGGCGCACTTATCATCTCGAACTTGAATCAACGGACGGCTCCTATATGGCGGCGCTTTCCTGGCGCTACCCCCAGGACGAACTAGAAACGTTACGCGCGCGCAACGCCCGCGCCAAAGCGCGCAATGCGCGCACTATCGCCCGCGGCCTCACCCTTAATGACCTCAACTTCAACTATCGTATCGACGGTGACAAACCCGACTGGCGCCCCTTGCGCGTCTTCGATGATGGCCGTCATGTCTTCATTCAGATGCCGGCGAACATTCAGACGACAGACGCGCCGCCGCTGTTTGTCGTCGGACCGAAAGGCGACGTGCAGCTCGTCAATTATCGCGTGCGCGGTCAATATTACATTGTCGATCGTCTCTTCGCGAAAGCGGAACTTCGCCATGGCGAGAAAAACCAATCAGTCGTCCGTATCGTGAAGACCGGTGATCGCCGTATATCTCTTTTGAGAGGCGGCGTCGATGGCTGATCCGCGTTCATTTGAGGAGCAGGCCGAAGCCTTAAAGCTTCGCTCCAAGCCGAAGCCCGTCAGCCAGATCAACCGAAAGGTGGTGATGGCGGCGGCCGGCGCCGGCGGCTTGCTCCTATTCCTCGCCGCGTCGGTCGCTCTCGATCCGCCGAAAGTGGGCGGCGACGAAGAACCCCGCGAGCTTTACAACACACGCAACAAACCAAAGGCTGACGCGCTTAGCAGTCTGCCCGCCTCTTACGCCGATATGAGCGCAGTCCCTCAGCTAGGCGATCCCATCAGTGGCGATCTCGGCGGCGCCGTCGTTCAAGCGGAACGAGAACTTGGCATCGCGCCGAACCCGGCGCCGGCTCTCGTCAATGATTTCGCAGCCGATCCGTTGACGGAAGCCGAACGCGCCGAACGTATTCGTCAAGCGAAGCTGGCGCAGGAAAGTTTAGAGGCCCCCGTCTTCTTTCAGATCAGAGGCGAAACGCATGCCGATGATGATGACCATGGTGATGATCGCCGTCATCTTGGCCGTAATGGCGCCATCGATCCCTTCGCGGCGCTAACCGAAGCCGCCTTCACCGGCGGCTTGCCTGGCGCTGGGAGACCAACCGATCCTAATCTTCAATCGTCGAAGATCGCGTTCGCCGACGAGCGCCGGGACGCGTCGATATACAACCCCCATGGCGTTGTCGATCCCGCTTCGCCCTATCAAGTCATGGCGGGAACCATCATTCCGGGGAGCCTCATTACGGGGCTTAATTCCGATTTGCCGGGAACTATCATCGCGCAGGTGACGCAACCCGTTTACGACACGGTTTCCGGCGCCCATTTGCTCATTCCCCAAGGCGCGCGGCTCATTGGCCGTTATGACAGCCGCGTCGCCTTCGGCCAGGATCGTGCTCTTATTGTTTGGGACCGCATTATCTTTCCAAATGGTTCTTCGCTTGCGATCGATGCGCTCCCTGGCGCCGATCAATCCGGTTTCGCCGGACTGTCCGACAAAGTTGATCACCATTGGGGCCGCGTCTTTGTCGCCGCCGGTCTTGCAACCTTGCTTGGCATCGGAACAGAACTCGCCATCGATGATGACAATGACGGCCTTGCCCGCGCCGTGCGGGACGGTTTTCAGGACACCGCCAATCAAGCCGGTCAACGCATCGTCGATCGTAATCTAAACATTCAACCGACCCTTAAAGTGCGTCCCGGTTGGCCGTTGCGCGTCATTGTTACGCGCGATCTCATTCTTCGACCCTATGAGTAAAGGATCAATGCAGATGTCTCTGAGACTCGGAAAACTGCGCGACCGCAGCCCGGCAAAACTGACCATTCTATTAGAGCCCGAAACCTATGCGGCGCTCAACGATTATGCGGAAGTCTATGAGACGACCTATGGAAAACGCGAAGAGATCGAGCGACTCGCGCCGGTCATGATCGAAACTTTTTTGTCGTCTGACCCAGGTTTCAAACGCGCCCGCAAAGATCTTCAGCAACGCCAAAAAGAGGAGGCTTAGATGGCCGCAATTGGCACATTCACCAAAACCGACGAAAGTTTCGTCGGGACCATCAGAACCATGACCATCAACGTTAAAGCGAAGATCGTTCCCAATCGCGAAAAGGCGAACGATAAGGCGCCCGACTATCGCGTTTACGCTGGTGGCGCAGAACTCGGCGCCGGCTGGCGGGAGAAGTCGAAAGACGACGAGAAGGAATATCTCTCCCTAAAACTCGACGATCCAAGCTTTGCAGCGCCGATCCGCGCGGCCTTCTTCGAAAACGCCGAGGAGGGGACGGGCGTCATGATGTGGAGTAGGGGCTGAAACAGCTTGGATTTTTGCGTGAATTGCGCCTCTTGACTGTCAGAAAAATATATACTATTTTCTGACGCATGGAGATTGGTGATGATCACGCAAAAGGTTAAAAAACGGCTGATAGGCAAAGGGCGCGGCGCGGTGTTCACACCGTCCGATTTCCTTGACCTTGGGGCGCGCGCAGCGGTTGACCAGGCGTTGTCACGCCTAGCTGATCGGGGCGTCATTCGCCGCCTTGCGCGCGGTCTTTATGATTATCCGAAGCACAGCCCCCGGCTCGGGGCGTTGTCGCCGGATATCGACTGCGTTGTGCAGGCGCTCGCGCGCAAGGATGATCATGTGATCCAGATTTCGCCGGCAAGGGCCGCTAATCTGTTCGGGCTGACGACGCAGGTGCCGGCAAAGCCGGTCTATTTTACCGACGGGCCGACGCGCTCAAAACAGATCGGCCGTCAGTCCGTCACCTTACGCAATGCGGCGGCGAAGACCTTGCTCGGCGCGGGCCGTCCTGCTGGCGCCGTGTTCCAGGCGCTGCGCTATCTCGGCAAGGGCAATGTCGATGCCGGCGATATCGACCGCATTCGTCAGGGCTTGAGCGATCAGGACCGGGCCGACGTGGCGAAGCTCGCCGTCAAGGCGCCGGTCTGGATGCAGCCCATCGCGCAGCGCATTGCTGACGATGGCTATGCTATGGCGGCGTAAGTCTTGGATGCCTTCGCCAAAGAACCGCCAGAGGCGCGCGCCGACGTCTTTACCGAGACGGCGGCGCGCATGGGCGTCCAGCCGATCATCGTTGAAAAAGACTTATGGGTTTGCTGGATACTGCGCCGCATCTTTTCTATGCCGAAGCCGGTGGCAGGACTGATTTTTAAGGGCGGAACGTCCCTTTCCAAAGCATACGGACTGATTGAACGGTTCTCCGAAGACATCGATCTATCTCTCGATCGCCATGATCTGGGCTTTACCGGCGACGCCGATCCCGGGAGCCCAGGGCTCAGCGCCAAGAAGCGAAAAGCGCTCCTTGAAGAGCTGCAAGCAGCAGCAGAAGAGGTTGTTGGCGGCGCTCTCAAGGACGACCTGCATGCAACCATTGAAGAAGCCCTCGATGGGCAGGCTTTTAGCCTGACCCTTGATGAACGCGATGCCCAGACGCTGTTATTCGCTTATCCGTCTGGGCTCGCCACGAGCGCTTACGGGTCAGACTATATTCGGCCGTCCGTGCGGTTAGAATTTGGGGCGCGCTCGGAACATGTTCCCGCCGAAACACGCATAATCAAGCCTTATGTTTTTGATCAGTTTCCGGAGGTTCTACCATCGGCTGAGACTCCGATAAACACACTCAGCGCCGAACGCACCTTCTGGGAAAAAGCGACCATCCTGCACATGCTTGCCCATCGCAATCCGGAACAGCCGCTCGGTGATCGTATGTCGCGCCACTATTATGATCTCGCTCGGCTCGCTGAAAGCGAGGTGAGGGGACGAGCTTTGTCAGATCTATCGCTTCTGGAAGCTGTGTCCGCCCACAAGTCGATTTTTTTCAGGGCCGCTTGGGCGCGCTATGAAGATGCGAAACCCGGTACGCTGAAATTATTACCGCCGCCGGCTTTGGAGCAGGCGCTGAAAACAGATTTTCAGCGCATGTCGGAAATGCTCTTCGGACCGCCGCCCGACTTCGCCAATGTTCTGACGGTGATTGCCAATCTGGAAGAAGAGGTCAACCAGCGCGCGTAACTAACAAGTCGTTTATGACGGCGCAATTTCAGTTCGAAGCGAGCTACGCGCGTCAGGAGCTGGGAGGGGGATGATGTGGTCTTTCCCCAATCATTAGCGTGAGATCACCAAATTCCAATTTTTCCTTGAGATCACACAAGAATCATCGGCCAACTATAAAATTTACCGAAGCTCCAGTGATTCGTCTTTGAACGAAAGCAAATGTCAAAACCCGACTTCAAATCCGTATTTTCAAATCCTTCTGACCACATAGATTTCTTGTGTCAGAAAACTGATTCCGACTTTGAAGGCCAGCATTTTGATCGCAAACAAGCTGGAAGGCCAGACGGCAATGGCGCTCTGTCGAAATCCCAACTTGGTTCAATAAGAGAGCTGGTCGAGTCGACAATGTCCGGCTTTGCCAACGCTGATGGCGGCGTCCTAATCCTGGGCATTGAAAAGTCAGGCATCGTGTTCGGAGTCGATCATCTAAATGAAGGGCAACTCAACGGTCTGCTTAATTTGAGATCGATGTCAGGGGCGACAATCCAATCGAAAACGCAACCGATTGTTACTCCGTCGGGGGAAACACGCAATGTCGCCCTGTTCATGGTTGAAGCGGACGATCGGACTTATTGCTACCGCGTCAATGACGATGCCGCATGGATAAGAAAAGGACAAAGCACGCTGAGACTCCGGGGGATGGAGTTGGAGCAGGTGAAGCGTGATCGCAAGTTTGTAGACTTTGAACTTAGTCGAACAGAGCATTTTGAAGAACAAGACGTCGACGATGCCGTCTTGAAAGAGTTTGTTCTCAGCCAAAGCGGGGAGGGAGACGACCGTGATGTCGTTCGTGTCCTTCGCGACGCTGGGGCGATAAGCGGTAAACCTGACGATCGGGAATGGACAAACGCTGGATTGCTTTTCTTTGCGGAAAATCCACGGCGGGTATTGGCGCAATCATATATTCGTCTGTTGCGGTTTGAGTGTTCCTATGACGATCAGGACGAACGCCCAACGCCGTCCTTTGAAAAAGACTTCGATGGCCCGTTAACAAAACAAATTCGGCAGTTCAGAGTGTTCATCCAGGAATCGGGGTTTTTCAAAAGCTACGATCTTCGAGCGCCTAGCGGAGAGATTGTATCCGAACCAGAATATCCCCCGATAGCCATTGATGAAGCCGTCGTTAATGCGGTCGCACACCGTGATTATGGTATTTCGCAGCCCATCACTTGTGAGAAATATAATGACGCTTTCGTCGTTAAGAGTCCGGGGCGGCTGAAACAGCCTTTTGAAGTTCCGGATGCTTTTCGATTGAAAGAGCAGTCGCTGGAAAGTTTGCCGAGGAACAGAAAGCTCGTGGATTGGCTGCGTCTGATGAAAGACGCCAAGGGCCGACAGTATGTGAAGGCTATTCGCGAAGGCACGCGCAAAATGCGAGACGAAATGCAAAGCCTGGGATTGCCTTCGCCCGCGTACTTACTGAAAGAGACTGAAACAGCCGTTATTCTGCGCAATGACGCTGCTCGCCGCGAAGCAAAACCAACTGGTTTGGCGGACGAAGGCGAGGTTGATTCAGATGAATATACCAACCTCTATCAACTCACAGGACTAGACGCCATAAGCGCGGTAGAAGGAGAGCGGGAACAGCGGCGTATTCTGTTAGAAACTCTTTGCGACAAGTTACAAGCAAATGGTTGGGTGCTGGATAGACTCACAAAGGGGCGTGCAATCGTCCACCTAAAGGGCGAAAGATCCCAATTGCCGCCAGCACTGAGTAAGACGCTTCGTATAATACCAGCCTATTCAATTAGTGTGCGTTCCTACCACGGACGGCATTATCTTATTGTTGACTACACCGTGCAGGTACAAAGCTTGCTGACGGCACAGCAAGTGCAACAGAAATTTGACAAGTCGGTATTTGTTGGATCAAAAGCATTTGCGACAATTGATGGTAAGCTGGTTCGTGGTCAGATCATTGACACGAGCAGCGGTAATGTACAGCTCCGTGTTTTCGATAGCGACGACGAAGAAACAATTTCCGCCACTAAGGTATTCCCAAGTTTGCCGCGCAAAGTACTAAACGAGATTGTTGCCGCCGCCGCCCCGAGTTTCGATCTGCCAAAAGCTATAAAAAACGCATCACTTTCATCTTCGCGCAGCGCCGCAAGGCAGAGAGCGGCGCTTATCGAAAATACCATTCAGACTCTGTGCGGCACAATTTTCCCCCTTAGTATGGGAGGCGCGCAAATCGCTCTGTCAGAATGGCCGTTGCGGTTGAGAGCTGACGGCGATGGAAAACGGGCATGGCGTGTTGATGAGATTGAAGAGCCGGAGGTCGAGTTTAGCCGACACCGCGCGACGCCCAATATTCGTGACGGCATCACCTCCTTCGGAGCTTATGATGATGATCCAAAGGATCTCGATATCGTTGCCGTTGTTCAGCCCGGTTTTGAGACGCCAATGCGCGATCTCGTTACTAGGCTTCAGGCGGGCGCTTACAAATATCGAGGTTCGGAACGAACTTTCTCCACGCGCTTTCGGCTTGCACAAGTCTCAACAGCGCAAGATATTACCGCTGACGACGAATGTCGAAGATTAATAAGTGAGTACCCGGAGTGGGCCGGCAATGAAAAACGCGATCGTGTTTTTCTAGTCCATACACCGGAATCCGAATTCGCTTTGGATGACGTTTCGTCGCCCTATTATCAAGCGAAGCGAGCCTTATTGGAGGCTGGAATCCCATGCCAAATGGTGGATACTCCAACTCTTAAGAATCCTGACTGGAAAGACCTAAATCTTGCTCTCAATATTGTTGCCAAAACCGGTGTGACGCCCTGGGTCTTGCCGGAGTCCATTCCGGATGCGGACTTCTTTATTGGTCTTTCTTATACCAGCAGTCGCAATCCAGAGGATGATCGATTGCTGGGTTTTGCGAATGTGTTCAACCAATATGGACGTTGGGAATTCTATTCAGGCGGCACCGGCGCGGTTCCCTATCGTGAACGCGAAAGCCACTACGAAGAACTTGTCGCGGAAACGATGAGTAAGTTAACACTTCAGGAGCGCCCGACAATTTGTTTTCATTACTCAGCCAAATACAGCCGTGCGGATCGTGACGCCATATTGCGCGGCGCTCGAAAGATAAGACCTCGCGGCAAGTATGTATTCATCTGGATAAACTCTCATCACCCCGTGAGGTTTTTCGATGAACGGACGGAGACAGATGGTTCTCTCGCGCGAGGGCGGTACACTATCGGCTCGCCAAACCAAATCTATCTCTCGACCACGGGCTACAATCCGTACCGAAAAATGCTCGGAACCCCTCAAGCTCTGGAAGTGAACGCATATCGTGACACCGACTTAGATGTCACACCAAAGCCAGTGGACCACCGGGCGCTTGCTCGCCAAATCTTGAGCCTCACAAAGCTAAACTGGGCGTCTACAGACGCGCTTTGCGCCGAGCCGATCACAACGAAGTATGCAAAAGACATCGCTTACCTTACGGCTGCATTCCAGCGTCAACAGAGGGGACAGTTTTTACTCCATCCGGTACTTGAGCGTACTCCTTGGTTCATCTAACGGAATAGCTGAGTGCGTCTTTGGGAGGCTTTTTGATGCAACAGCCGACTTAGGCTATGATGCCGGCACTCGTTTGGTTAACGCGAAATGAGTTAACCGTTCCGTGTATTGATGATTGAAAATCAAGCGATGTAAATCTCGCGGTGGAGCTGACGGTATTTTGTGGATAACTATTTTCATGTTATTGAAAAGTAACAAAAATTACGGCTCTTTCATCATTGAGTGGGAATGACGTTGCGTTTCCTCTGGAACTATCGGCGTCTTTCTTCAAGCGCTCCGGGTCAATTTTACTGACCCAAAATGGCCGCCAGAGCCGCCAGGTCCTGAATAATGTGGCCTAGCGATTTGTATATCGTAATATCATCTGCTGACTGACGGCCTGCCGCTCGGCCTGAGTAAACCTCGCCGATTTCAGCTAGAACATGCTCTTCTGAAACAAGCCCCTCTTTGAGCGCGCGTAGGAACGCGCCTCCTGATGACACAACGTTCTCGCGACAATCGGGGATGAAAAGGGACTTTGCGACGAGTTTGCTGTCAATCTCTGCGCATTTGGGCAAGCTGGCGCCGGCAGCATTGATATGCACGCCGGCCGAAACGTCCTCCTTGCGAAGGATGGGATCTTGCGCGGCGGTCACAGTACAGATGATGTCGCTAGGGCCTACAGTCTCGGAGACCTCAGCAAACGCCATCGCATCAATATTGAGCTGCTTGCAGAGACGATCTGCAAAACGCGATGCACGAGACGCCGACCTTCCCCAAACTCTTATCTCGCTGATTTGTCTGACCTTACACATTGCCTCAGCATGGCGCATCGCCTGTTCGCCGTATCCCAATATAGCGAGCCTGGTTGCATCGTCGCGCGCCAACACATCGCTCGCCGCGGCGCTGGCGGCTGCCGTTCTGATGGCGGTGATGGCGTAGGCGTCTGCAGTGCACATCGGCGCGCCCGTATCAGGGTCGAACAGGATGACGACGCCCTGATGAGAAGGACGGCCTTGTTCGTGATTGTCGTGAAAAATACTCACGATTTTCGATCCGAATACTTGGTTTTTTCCCGAGCCGCCAGCCATTGCGCCTAGCAAGCGGCCAGGAGAAAGCTCAACGACGGCTCTCGGAATCTGATGAAAAGGTTGTCGCGAAAGCGTGATCATTGCTTGGCGCATGGCCGGAATAGCGACATCCAATGTCAAACGCTCTTCAATTTCTTGTTGAGTGAAATGTCGCATTGTCAGGTGGCCTCCGATGAACGCGTTGGCGCCGCCGTTGCGTCGCTGCTGTCGGTCTTTATCGCATCGGGATATCGGCCAAGAGCAAGCAACATTCCGGCCGCAAACAACAACATGGCGCTGCAAAGCAGCAATCCAAACATGTAGTTGTTTTGAATGTCGTACAGTCGCCCCAGCAGCATCGGACCAACGCCGGTGCTCATGGCGAAAAAACCGAATACCAGGCTGTAAATCGCGCCGTAGTGACGTCGACCTAAATACTTGGCGACCAAAAATGAAAGCAGATCATATTCAACGCCTGCGGCGATACTAATGAGGATGACGGCGACTTGCGCCTGAAATAGAGAGACGCCGCCTTGCGCCAAAATCCAGCAACCGATGGCGGCGCACACAAGCAGTATGAACCCGATCATCGGCGCCCAGAATTTATCAATCAACCAGCCGCCCAGCAGGCGCCCGACAATAAGAGCTGCGCCAATAGTGGACGTTATCGCTATAATTTCGCCTGTCTCAAACCGATGGGTTTTTAAGATGTTTTCTAAGTTCGGGATTGGGGCTCCATTTCCAAAAGCGATAGCGGTAAACGCGATAAGCAGTATCCATAGACGTCTCGTACGCAGCGCCTCACCAATCGAATGTCCTTCATCTGCATGCAAGCCTGTCGATTTGCGCCCTCCATGCGCAGTTCTCCGTTTCGCTTCGTTTCGAACGCCCAGGAACAAAATTGGCGCGCTAATCACAATAGGCATTAAGCCGATCAGAATGATGGTTTCACGCCAACCGAAAAGAGCAATGGTCAAGCCGGCGAGGGGCTTCACAATCATGGCGCTGATCCCGGAACTCGAAAGCGCAACGCCAAGCGCCAACCCGCGGCGTTCATGAAATGCGTTATTGACGATATAAGTAAATGAGATCGCTGTCGCGCCAACGCCGGCGATCGACATCATTGCCCAGCTGACGAAATAAAGCGCAATCGAACCGTTGGAAAGCGCAAGGGACATATAGCCGAGGCCGAACCCAATAAGCGATATCGCGGTGATCTTTCGCGCGCCCTTCGCGTCAATATAGCGCCCGACGAACGGCCCAAGAAGCAAGATCGACAATGAAGCGATCAAAATACCGCTCATCATCACGCCAAATGACCAGCCAAACTCCTCGGCGAAAATCGGCGCGAATATGCCTATGCTGAAAAATACAAGTGTTGGGAAAGCAAAGCTTGCGGCAATTGTTACCGAGCCGAGTGTCCGCCATTCTTTTCGAAATTCTTCATAGCCGGCAGTTGTTCCTGAGAGCAATGGCGATTTCATACAAACTCTATGGTGGTGACGTCCCATCGAAATGAATGCGCATGAATAACTCCGTTGAGTTCATGCAATTAATAACACTACCGATTAGAACGGCGACAAGCGCCCCTATACGAGAGGAGAAAGGCCTGAAGCGCCCATCGGCGGCGGCAAGGATATCGCGACCGCCAACGGGCGTTTCAGGTTAGTTACGAAGGGTAAGTCTTACGCCGTAAGTTCGAGGTCGTGTCGGGAAGCCGACGTCATAGGGCAACCCGGTCGCCTGTAACGGAAAGTAGGTGTCATAGGCTTGCGTGTCATAAATGTTCTTCGCCCAAAATGAGAGCGACCAGTGATCGGACTGTAGTCCGACGCTCAAATTGCCAAATGATCTGGGGTCCTGAACGTCAAGATTATCATGGAACCAATATCGCTCGCTCGCGTAGTTGATATCTCCACGCAAGAACATATCGAGAGCGCCAGTTAGGTTTTGCGTATAGTCAAAGCCTGCAGCGAGGGACCAATCCGCTGAACGCGGCGTGTTGTTGCCAATAAATTCAGGGAATCTCGCGAATTCCTCGATCTCTGTTTTGGCAAGCCCGACATTCGTGAACACTGTCAGCTGGTCTGTGGGCCTTGCTGCAATTTCAAGTTCAGCGCCGAAGATGCTCACCTCATCGATATTGCTCGTCACATTGGCGCGCGCCACGAAATCGATGAATGAAAATTGGTAGTCATCTACAATATTGTAAAAGACCGCGCCGTTAACCGTTACGCGCCGGTCCCACCACTCCGTTTTAAATCCGAGTTCGTAATTGGTCAGCGATTCAGCCTGGGCGATCGGGAAATCACCGCCATTAAAGGCGCCGGACCGAAAACCAACCGAATAGGTGGCATAGACCTGACGGTCTTCGTCAAATCGATAAACGAGGCTGGCGCGCGGTTGGAATTTGTCGAAGGTTTCTTCCCGATAGATTCCGGTCGAAAAATCCAATTGCTCTCGCTCATCTTGATCGTAACGCGCGCCTAGGGTGAGCGTCACATCATCGGCGATATCGTAATCGAGCTGCCCCGATATGCCGAAATTTGTTCGCCGACTCTTCTCGGGTCGCGTATCGATAAAGGTGAGGGGGTCATTGACCGGATTGCCCATATCGAGAAAGACCTGCGTCGCGAGGTTGAATTTTGAGTGCAATACGTCGGCGGCGACAAGCCATCGCAATCGCTGGTCGCCGCGGCTCACGAGCCTTAGTTCTTGCGAAGCAATTTCTCTGGAGAACGGTTGATTATTTCCGATGCCTTCCGCCGGTGTGAAATCAAGATCGGTCACCTGGACCTGGTCCATCCTTGTATAACCGGTGATAGAGCTAAACGTCGCGAATGGAAATTCATGTTCAAAATGCGCCGTTACGCCTTTGGAATCGCCGTTGCCTCGATTTGGAAAGTTCGATTGCGGCGCGATGAAATCATTTGCGTCGCCGGAAAAAACGGGCGCGAATATTACGCCCGCCGCATCAAAGTCCGAATAACTTCCAATCAATCGCAGCGTCGTCTGGTCAGAGAATAGAAAGTCAAGATTTCCGCGCAATGTTAGATCATGATTGACTTGATCGGCGCCAAGCCCGGTGAAGCTATTTTCGATTACCCCGTCTGACGTGAATATGTTGCCAGCGAGACGAAAGCGCACCTTTTCCGGCACGAGCGGGCCGGAAATGCTAACCGTTGCATCGAAGCTATCGCCATTGCCGTAGGAGAGATCTGCAAAGGCTTCGAATTGATCGCTTGCTGCTTTCGTTCGGATGATGATCGCGCCGGCTTCTGCATTCCGTCCGTAGATTGACCCTTGCGGTCCGCGAAGCACCTCGATCTGCTCCACATCGAAGAGACGTTGATTGAGCTGCCTTGAATCATCTTGCGGGACGCCATCGACAATCACGGCAACCGGTACGTCCGCGCGGCTGGGCTGGGCAATGCCGCGAAGTACAATCACCGAGTTGGAATAGGTGTCGGTTCTCTGAACGGCGAAGTTCGGAACGATTCGCGCTAAATCAGAGGGTTGTTTGATGAGACGGTTTTCCAAAGTCTCAGCGTCGACCGCATCCACTTGAATGGGCACGTCTTGCAATCGTTGGGTTCGCTTTTGCGCTGTCACATAGATTACGTCGTCAGAATCGCTCTCTACATCGGGCGCATCAGATTGAGCGATCGCCGATCCCGTCGCCAATGCGGACGATGCCAATAAACACGCTCCAAAACTCAGCTTAATTCGAGTTTCCTTCATTTTTTCCTCCACTCACTTCATGCAAGCGCGCCCCCCGGCGAGCCCTCCCAAAAAAAATCGCTAGCTCACTCCGTCCACTCGTCGACAACGCCGACCATGTGATGGTCAAAAACTTGCCAACGTTCGCCGTTGTGCCGCCAGCCATTGACGTAAGCGACGATCTTTCCTTTTGTCAGTTGACTGATTTCGTCTCCAGTCGGCATGCCTTCGGCAACCGTTGAACCGGGCTTGAATTCTTCATTGTTGTATTTCACGAGACCCAGCGTCACGACCGTGTCGCCCAACTTATGAGCGACGACATGCACCCAATGGGTGTCCATGTTCTCGATGTCCTTATCGAGCTGAATCATCTTCTCTTTATCGACAATCAGCGTCGGCCAGGGTTGAGCGGTGCCAAGAAAGTCGTCGGTGAAAAAGTCCTCAAGCCAATCGTGATCTTTGTTCGCGATGGCTGCGCCCCACTGCTCGTAGAGCTCCCAAAACTGACGCGACAATTCCTTATTCGACACTGCAGCCCCTCCTAGCTCGCGGGTCGACGCCTTATGCGCGTCTCCCCTCGACGCATTAGTATCATTATGAAGTTGATTTGTCGATAAATTATCGATAAAATGCTGAAATATTCTCAAAGGGCGGCTGGAATCGGCAAAACCGATGGTTTGCCGAACAATCTTTACGTGAATCTATGGGTTCCCAGCAGGACGAATACGCGAATTCACCCTGTTGAGCATGGGGAGATTCCGATCGATTTAAGTCTCAAGCGTCGATTTCGACGATGTTGGTCGTTGGGCGACCAATACACATAAGGGCTGCGCCGTCATCAGTGTTGGCTGATGTTGCGCCTTTCAATAAATTTGTCTTGCAGGTAAGGCACGCCCCTGCGCGGCAATCATGATCGATCCGAACGCCGACCTTCTCCGCTAATTCGAGCAATGTGAGATTTTCATCACTGCGCCAATCGGCTTCTTTGCCGGATCTCGAAAAGCGCACACGCGCCTCATCAACCTCGTTTTCAATGGGATTGGCGGCAGTAAATTGCTCAGTATAGATATGGTGGGGATTGGCGCCGCCCTCTATGAAGTTGTCACTTAGGTCATTGCAGAATTTATCTGGCCCGCAAAGATAAAAGTCAGCTTCAAACCAAGGCAAATCAACGCGCTTTGCGCCAACAAAAACATGAAGGTCCTTTAAAGCCTCTTTAACCAGCGCCGGCGAAATGCGCCCGTTAATGGCGCCCTCCTTCTTGGCGCGACTAAAGGCGTACGTAACGTGAAATCGAGAATGCTCTTTCCGCCATTCTTCGATGCGGTCGAGAAAGGCCATATCTTCAGGCGTCTTCGCGGCGTAGAACAGATATGCGTCTGCCCGCTTACTTTTGAAAAAATGCGCCTCAAGCATCGCCATGATGGGCGTGATGCCCACGCCTCCGGCTATGAATACGGGCGGGCGGACGCTTCCCATATCATAAATGAAGTTACCGACGGGCGCCCGTAGTTCGAGCTCGGCGCCTTCACGCAGCGCGTGCATAGTCTTTGAGCCGGGCCCTGATTGTTGAAGGACCGAAATTTGATAACGATCAGGATTTTCGGAATAGCTTGAAAGACTCCAGGTTCTCGTATGGACGCTATTTTCGCTATCAACCAGCCTGACGCTGACGAATTGTCCAGGCCGGGCAATGCACAATGGCGTCTCGTCCAACGGCCTTAACTGAAATGACTTTATGCCTTGGGCTTCTTGGACAATGGACGCGACTGAAAAGCGCCGCCAACCGCGCCAACGATGTTCACGCCTGTTTTCTGCGCGCTCGGCCATCTCTCGTTTCGCGCCAAGCAGCATTCGGTTCGCAGGACTTAAATGTTCGCAATCAAGCAGCCGCTTCAGCGCGTCCAAGGGCGGCGTTTTGTGGCTGTCTATGAAATCACAAACATCAGCGACGCTCGGCATCGCTGGGTCATGTTTGACCCTCTTTAAGACATCACCGGGGCGCACCCGGCCAGGCTTTATAACATCAAAATAGGCGCCCGATCGGCGTGACCGCGCAAAGGTTTTCTGAAAGCTTCGTGGCTGGCCCAACCGCCAAGCGAGTTTAGCACATGGCGTTCTTGCGCCGCTGACGACAAGTTCTACGTCCTCGCCAAGCGAAAACACATCGCCCACTCGGATTTCCGTTTCACTGAGCGAATCAAGCGTTAGGTTCTCACCGAAGAATCCATCCGGCCATGCGTCGGCGTCAACGCCCAGCTCGGCCCTCCAATACTCGTAGGCGGTTCTTGCAAATGCATAAAGCTTGTCCGGATGGACGGCGCGTTGATCTCCTTCAGCGCCATTCTGCGTTATGCGCCAAGGCTCTGGGACGGGCGCTTTCACATGCGCCGTGCGTACAGCGGACGCGCCTATTTGAATTGTCTGTACACGACCAATGGAGAAATTCAAAAGACGCATATCATCGACAGCTCGGGGATTTGTGGTTCGGCGTTGACGCTACAATAACAATATGCCAATAATTTATCAATAAAATGCTCTAATATGGATAGGAACCGCATCAACAATGGACAGCTTAGATACAGCGCCGTCGATCAACAAAGGCATTGTCCCCGCGGGCGTTTGGGTGCTCGACCAGCAGAAATCGAAAAAACTTGAGCCTTGCTCGCACACGCTTTGGGTGATCAAGGACGATGGCGAGGAACTCGTTTGGGTCTCCGTTGAGACGGGCGAAGACGGTGTTCATAAAGTGACGTCTTGGTCGGGACGTTATGGCGGCGGTCCTTCCACCGTCACGGGAAGCGGTTTTGTTGCGCGTTTGCGGGCGCTGGGTCCTAACGAAATGGAGACGTATGGCGAAGTCCCGGAGATGGGCCCATTTAGCGAAAGGTGCAAAGTCGATCCGTCCGGCAAGTCTATGACGTGCAACGGTCAAGTCGAAACAAAGGACGGCGTCCTGACCTGGCTAGAAGTGTTTAACTTGCACTCGTCGTCTCCGCATTTGCCGCTCTTGAAGTAACGCAGCAAAGGCCGCGCCTCTACAGAGCAGCTTGCAGCGACTTTACGAGCTCCGAAGACGTTGCTGTAAACCCGAAACAAAAACGAACATTATGCAATGTCGCTTGCATGCAGAAGTCAGGTGATGTTGTCGCGACGCAATCTTCCAGCATGATCGTATCATATCCATGAAAATTGGCGTCCATCTGAGTCCCGAGCACGCAATGATCGGCGTTCACCCCAGCGAAAAATAGTGTTTTCACATCAAGGTTTTTGAGAATGGAATCGAGCGGGGTATCCCAAAACCCGCTAATTCTATGTTTGCTGATGTGAATATCGCCGCCCTCTTGTTCAAGCTCGTCAATGATCGCGGCGCCCCAGCCGTCTTTTTCAAGAACATGATATTCGCCACGGTTGTTTTTAAGTGCGCCGGCTAATCCGGGGGCCATGCCATTGGGGTTAAACGGATGCAACGTGCCGGGGGATAGATTGAGCCGATCCGGACGCACGCCCCAGTTAAGCCAAATGACGGGTGCGCCGTGGGCGCGAATTGCTTTTGTCGCATTATTGATGGGCGCGGAAAGCGATTGGGCAGGCCCAACATCAATCCCCATGGACGCAATCCACCCATCCGGGGAGCAAAAATCATTTTGCATATCGACAATGATAATCGCCGCACGGTGAATATCGAACAGAATGTTTTGCGATTGGGCTTCCAATTCAATCGTCTTTTGATCTCGAGCCGATCGGCGCATATCGACGACGTTTTCCGACACGCGATAGGCGTTTCTGTCGGCAGCGCCGAGCGTTGACCACGGCGCGCCGTTCTCATTTTCGCTCATGATATTCGCCTTCCTTTTTTGCCAAGGCGGAGCGAGCGTAATTCATGAAAGCACTTTGTCAACGTTTTGATATCATTTTATTATCGTTTGATCGGTGAACTTATGCGTGACGAAAAAGACAAGTTGTGTAATACCCAGCGAAAACGCAGACAAATTGCTTGAAAAAGAGATTAGGATGCCCGGAAAAAAAACTGCCCCGCCTGCCTCTTCGGACGCTGAAGCGCTGTCAGATTTCGAGCTTTCTCTGACAATTCTGTGGAATTCAGTGAAAAGATGGATGAGTTTGCGCAGTACAGAAGGCGTCCTCAATGGCCTGTCCGATCTCGACGTCTTTTTGATGCACCTGCTTGTTTATCGGGACCGACAATTACGCGCCAATGATCTTGCATTTGCGCTGTCGATCGATGACATGCATCTTGTTTCATACTCATTGAAAAAGCTCGTTCGCTTGGAGGCTATAACCAGCTCCAAAGTTGGCAAAGAAGTATTCTATAAAGCAGGCGACAAGGCGAAGGCTCACTATGAAGAGTTTCTAACCGACCGTGCGCGATTTCTTGAGCCTGCTTTGAAACATCTAAGTTATGGCGACTATGATTTGGAGTCATTGGCGCAACTCCTAAGAGCGCTCTCGGGCGTTTATGAACAAGCGGCTCGAACAGCTGCGTCTACGAAAGGCGATTCGTAGCTCATAACGGTTGGGGAATGCGCAAAAGGGTGAAGCGTTTGGGGATGGTGGTCCACGATCAGCGTTGCAGCGATTCGATCAGACAGATTTATAGGAAAAACGGGAGTTTCTAAAGGCGCCTGGAGAGCGGATGTGCTTGATCGTACAGATCGCATCCCGGAAACACTCTCTTTCCCGGCGAAACGTCCCAGCGGAACGCCATTTACATTCGCCCCGCAATATATATCGAAATGAGATGACTATTATCACCTGCTTTATCGGGCAGCCGGGCCGCACTTGCTCTAGCATGGTACGCAACAGGAGCATGAGCTATGCGATTTCCCCTTTATCTGTTCTTCACTTCCTTCCTCATCACGCTTGGGTTCGGGACGCTGATACCGCTCGCTCCGGCGCTCGTCGGGAAATTCGGGGGCACGGCATCTTCGATTGGCCTGCTCTTTGCGGCTTACTCTTTCTCGCGCTTTGTCGCGACACCATTCTGGGGCGCCCAGTGCGACAATATCGGACGCAAAAAGGTTCTGATGATAAGCCTGACCGGCGCGGCGCTCGGCTATGGCGGCGTCTGGTTCGCAACGTCCATGTGGATGCTCGCCGCCTGCTGGGCTGTTGTTGGGCTGACGGACGGTATGGCGGCGGCGACCTATGCCGCTGCGGCGGATAGAACCTCTTCTGCGGACCGATCGCGCGTATTCGCACGGCTCAACGCCGCGTCGGGCCTCGGCTTCGTGGTTGGCCCGCTCCTCGGCGCGGCCACGATAGACCTAGGTCCTGCGGCTCCGTTTGCTCTTGTTGCGGCGATATATGCATCGGCTATCCTCGCGACTTATCATTTCATGCCTGAGACACGGCCCGAGTCCGTGAAAACAGAGACGTTCAGCTTCAGACAGAGCAATTCAGTCGCGGTGCTTATTTCACAGCTGCGCCTGCCGACGATACGGAACCTACTCATAGGCATATTCCTGATGTGGCTCGTGGTTATGAGTGTTGCCACCAACCTTGCCTCGCTGATCGAAATCAAAACCGATTGGTCGCCAGAGCAGGTCGCATTCCTTTTTTCGGCGCGCGGCGTAATGGACGTTTTATTGAGCGCGCTAGTCGTTCCTTTTGTTGTTGTCCGTCTCGGCGAAGCGCGGACGGCTTTGATGGGAGGGCTTGTTGTAGGGACCGGAGCAATTCTAATCGTGGCGTTCGCGTGGACGACATCAGCGGCCTTCGTATTCGCCGGCGTACTCTTGTTCTCAATCGGTCAGCCGCACCTGCAGACGAGCCTGATTGGTCTCGCTTCGCTTGCGACGCCGGAAGAACGCCAGGGAAAGGTTCAAGGCGCGATCCAGGGCTGCCAGTCGAGCGCGGAAATCACCGGGCCGCTTTCCGCCGGGTTTCTGGCCGAGGGGGTGTCGCCGGCGTCGCCTTATATGCTGTCAGCCATGGCTGCCGTAATTGCCGGCCGGCTCGGCTGGGATCACTCGGTGCTCCGCAAAAGAAAAAGCGAATGGATTTGACAGGCCTCGCGCCACAAATTGAAATGCTTTGATCCCGTTTCGCTTTAACGAGATTACTTTGCTGACGTTACGTCCAGCGCAGCTAGCGTCGCGGCAATTGCTTGGTCGAGGGGCGTGTGCGGTTCCTCCCCGAGGAACTCAACAAGACGCCTGTTGCTCAGTTGCACCGGGGCATCCCAAAGGTATTTCATTTTTACAAGTTCGCGCAAGGTCTCGTTGAACAGGCCGATCACCGTGAGCAAGCCCCATGGCATAGATTTTGTTTTAATCGAGGGATCGTTAAGAACGCGCCTGATCGCCTCCACGATCTGCTGGCCGTCTTGATCCCAATGCCCCGCAAAATGAAAACGTGCAAAACTGTCAAGTTCGGATTCGCGGTCCATGAGGCGGGCGAAAGTTTCTCCGAGATCCGGCAAATAAGCCCATGCGTGACCGACGCCTGGCTTGGCGGGATTGGTAATCGCTTTCAGCGGTTCGCCGGGTTTGACCAGGCCTTGCGAAAACCAATTGTTGCCCGGGAAGGGGCCAAAAAAATCGCCGGCGCGCACGATGAGCGATCGCACGCCGCGTCCGCTTGCTCTTTCGAGCCGCTGCTCCAGCTGCACCCGGATTTTTCCTTTCTGGGTGATCGGGCGCTGGGGCGCGTCTTCTGTCAACAGGGGGAACGCGTCTGGGCCATAATTATAAATCGTACCCGGAAGAAGAATGCGAGCGCCGTGCGCCTCGGCAGCCGCAATTGTATTATCGATCATCGGCAAGACGAGCTTGCCCCAATTCCTATATCCGGGGGGGTTGACTGCATGCACGACGCAGTCGGCGCCTTCGCTCGCTTGCAGCACGCTCGCGCGATCCATTGCGTCGGCGCGGACCCATTTGACGCTGTGATGTTCTGCGCGAACGTTCGAACGCGCCTGCGACGGATCGCGAACCGCGGCGATAACGCGCCATCCATGGCGCAATAAAGCCGCCGTGATTTCGCCGCCGACACCGCCGGTCGCGCCAAGCACGAAAGCCGTTCTATCGGCTGATGTCGTCGTCATTTTGTTCCCCTTATCGCGCTCTCTTCAGGCGCGCTGACCCGGCGTCCGTCCGTTTAAATACCACGTATCCATACTCGATGAACGTTGGCGTTTCGAAACGCTACACACCAAGTTCTGTTCTCACAGAAAAGCGCGCTCATTCAAGAGCGCGCCGTTGGATAGACCTTATGCGCAAGGCGAACTACCCCCGCGGCACGCCGCTTCCACTGTACGATTTAATATCCTTGACGAGACCGAGAAGTTCCGGATCTTCATCGAATCGGGACGCGTGAATTTCGCGAATTTTGTCGCCAATTTCCGGGTCCGGATCGTCTGTTAGGTCTTGGGAAACCATGTTCTCGACCAGCGGCAGTCCGACATCGTCTGTGACGCGGTGAAGCGGGTGCAACATGTATTCCTTATACGCGTCGATATCTTTCAACGCGAACATCGCGCCTACGGAATATTCGCCGCCGATATCTTTGCCGACGCAGTAAAACTCCACAGCGGGAATTGTTTCGCCCATTTGGCGAAGGTGGTTCAGCGCGTCCTCGACTTTTTCTTGAGGCACGCCTTTTTTGATAGACGCGCGGATCGAGTGATAAATCATAATGGGTCTTCCTCTGTTTTATCGCAGCTTTTCAGCGCGTCTCATATCAATGGCGGGGAGAGGGCGGCTAAGCCCGATTCATTGTCTCCCGTATCAAATGTGGCGTTGAACTCGTTCTTACCCAAAACCAGCCCGTCGTTTTGCGCCGCACAATGCCCGATATTTGTGTTTTCGGACCTCTTTCTTTTTTACGCCATAGGCTGAGCCGGACAATGCACCAATCCGCGAACGGATTGATCTATCTTTGGCATAGATAGGGAAAGGACCCGCATTAACTATAACGCAAAACCATTATATGACGTGGTTCGTCCTTTCGCGGGCAAAACATTATCTCATCTTGCGATCAAATCCATCTTGGATAGCCCGTCGATTGTCAAATTCAATACCGCTATTGTTCAGCAAATCAAGATGCCGGCCATTAAGGCGATCGGTTTGAAAGGGCATCTATAAAAAGGGGGATGCTCGATGTTAAAAAAAATTCTGACGACTTCATCTTTAGCGGCGCTTGCGGCGGCCCTGACGCCGACATTGGCGATGGCGCAGGAAGAAACCGAAGACGAGGCGAGTCAATATAGCGGCGACGTTATTACCGTCACAGCGACTCGGCGCGAAGAAGACATCCAAGATGTTGCGGCCTCGATCAGCGTTTTTGGCGGGGACCGTCTTGCGCGCGCAGGCATCACGAATAGCAATGAAATTGCACAGGCAGCGCCGAACGTCACAATCACCAGCACGTTCAATAACGCCAATCCGAGAATCTTTATTCGTGGCGTCGGCACTGCGGATTTTAATCCGAACGCAGCGAGCCCGGTCGGCGTATATGTGGACGATGTCTTCCTCGCCTCGACCAACGCGCTTCAATTTCAGCTTTTCGATGTTCAACGCGTTGAGGTGTTGCGCGGTCCACAAGGCACGCTTTACGGCCGCAACACGACAGCTGGCGCGATCAAATACTTCTCTAACTTGCCAACCGATGAATTCGAGGCGACGGGGACGTTCCGCTACGGCAATTTGGACTACTACAATGCGAGGGGAGCGATCTCCGGCCCGTTGATTGAAGATGTTCTGAACGCGCGGGTGGCGTTCACCGTTGAAGGGCGCGACGGCAACACGCTTAACCGTTTGACCGGTGAGAAAACCGGCAACGATTTGCGCGATTGGGCGGTGCGCGGGCTGTTTAACTTTACGCCAGCGGCCGATTGGGACTTCTTGCTGAATGTTCATGGCGGACGTTCGAGCCCGCATACCGTGGTTTATAAACCCCGCGGCGTTTTTGACGACATGGGTGCCCCTTGCACTACCGCCGCGGCGGTTAATTTTGAGTGTTTCGACGCTCTGGGGTATCGAGATAACGACAATCTTTACGAAGTGGCGAACAATGTGGTCGGCCGCGAAATCGTAGAGAACATCGGGGTTTCGCTACAAATAGAAAAAGACTTAGGCTGGGCTACGCTGACGAGCATCAGCGCCGCAGAAAAAGTGACGGTCGACCGAGAAGAGGATTCAGACGGGTCGCCGAACCAGCTGCTTGAGATCACCTACGATCACGAAAGCAAGCAGTTCAGCCAGGAGCTTCGCCTAACCTCGCCGGGCGGCCAACGTTTCAATTGGATCATTGGCGGGTACTATTTCCTGGATGACGTCTATTTTAACAACGGGTACGACCTTCTCCGCGAATTGCGCCCGTTTACCGGATTTGATCCCGATTCCTTTGTCGCTTTTGTCGACCAGATATTTACGCAGGATGATGAATCCTTTGCATTCTTCGGTCGTGTAGATTATCTGCTCACAGATTCTTTTAAGATTTCTGGCGGTATTCGGTACACGTGGGAAGAACGCAGCTTCACGCAAGACGTATCCCTAGTCGAGCCGGATTTCGCCATTCCGCTCTTCTCGGTTGGTGATTCCATTACAAATGATCGGGTAAGCGGCGATATCGTGCTCGATTATTCCGTAAACGACGATGTCATGCTTTACGCTTCAGTCGCCCGGGGCTTCAAAAGCGGCGGCTTTAATGGCGGCATCGTTTTTGATCCAGCGGAGGTGACGAGCTTTGGACCGGAAACGATCACGAGTTATGAGTTCGGCGTGAAATCTCGGGCCGCGGACGGTCGGCTGACGTTTAACGCTTCGGGTTTCTATTACGACTACGAGGATTTGCAGGTATACACTTTGGTCAATCCTGAAGGGGGCGGCGTGCCAATTCAGGTGCTTGACAATGCATCGGATGCTAAGGTGTACGGTCTGGAGGCGGAGGTTGATTTTCACGCGACGCCGGACCTCCAATTTTATGGAACGCTTGGCCTGCTGAAAACAGAATTCGTAGACTATTTCTCGGACGTTGCGGATAACGACTACACTGGCAACCGTTTTGCCCGCGCGCCGGAAATTACGGCGACCGCCGGACTTCTTTATGATCGCCCGATTACCAGCGGGCTGAATCTCATTGCCAACTTTGACGCGTCCTATCGCAGCGAATACTTCTTCGACGCGGGCAATACCGCCCGGCTGCATCAAGAAGGGTTTTGGCTCGCCAATGCGCGCATTGGCGTGGAGTCGTCAAATTCCGGCTGGGCGTTGTCCTTCTGGGCGAAGAATATCTTCGATACGGAATATTTCCGGGACATCATTGATTTATCCCTCTTTGGTTTTGACGGAACGACGGTCGGCGATCCGGCGACCTATGGGGTAGAGGCGACAATTCGTTTCTAGTCGGCGCTGATATTTTTCCTCCCACGTAAACTCTGCGGCGTCGCGTTTTCCATAGCGCGACGCCGCGATTTGGATGGGCGTGCTTTATGAGAATACGAGAGTTGGGGCGAACGGGGTTGCTTGTTCCTCCTGTTTGCTTTGGCGGCAATGTTCTCGGTTGGACAGCTGATCGCAAAACTTCATTTCAGATTCTTGACCGTTTAGTTGGCGCCGGATTGAACTTTATTGATACCGCGGACGCCTACTCGGCATGGGTTCCCGGCCATATTGGGGGCGAGTCCGAAAGCGTTCTTGGTGATTGGATCGAGTCGCGCCGAAATCGAGAAAAAATCGTCATCGCAACGAAAGTCGGCGCCGAACTTGGCCCGGGCCGCAAAGGCCTATCGCGTCGATACATTATGAAAGCAGTCGAAGCCTCGCTTAAGCGGCTTAAGACGGATTACATTGATATTTATCAGTCGCATCGCGATGATCCATTCACGCCCGTCGATGAGACAATGGAGGCTTACGCGCGACTCATCCACCAAGGCAAAGTCAGATTCATCGGCGCTTCGAATTTTGATGTTGAAAGATTAAATGAGGCCGAGACGGTCGCCGTCGAGAATGGGTGGCCAAGATATGAAGTGGTTCAGCCGCAATACAATCTCTACGATCGAACGGAATTTGAATCGCAAATTGCGCCTTATTGCGTAAGCCACGAAGTGGGCGCGATGTGTTACTACGGACTGGCCACCGGTTTTCTCACCGGCAAATATGCGAATATCGAAGATATTCAGGGAAAACCACGGGCGTCTGTCCTTGCGGCGTACTTCAACGAACGCGGCTTCCGGATATTGGACGCGCTGAAGCGTGTTGCCGATCATCGTGCAGTATCGCCAGCGCAAGTCGCCCTTTCTTGGGTTGCGGCGCGTCCCGGCGTCACGGCGACAATTGCGAGCGTGACTTCCGTGTCCCAAGCAGACGAGTTGATCCGTGCTGCGGGGTTATCGCTGTCGGAGCAAGAGATTGATGTGCTGATCGAGGCGTCAGACCCGATCATTGAATCAAGAATGCAAGCCTTTTCGTAAGGAACAAAGCAGTGTCATCACACAAATCACTATCTGCTTTTGCAGCTCAGCAGACAATTTTCGTCGCCCTATTCAACGCGGCGATGCTGCCGAGCTCCATATTGCTCGCCAGCATGGCGATTGGCGAAAAACGAACCACGTGACCTAACAAGTTTGGAGGCATTATGGCTGAAAAAAATCTTACCGCGACAGGCGGCGGCTATGCGCCGGAGGGATGGCTGCAATGGCCCGAAGATCCGGATTTTTCATTTCAGTTCGTTCGAATTCTTGCGGCGGCGCAGGAAGGCGCGAGCACAGTCGGCGAATGCTTCCAAACTGCGGGGCGGATTAAGGCGGGTGATCGCGAAAGTTGGCATGCCGAGTGGATGAAAACTGGCGACACGAGCCGAGCGCGCGCTGAAGAAGCAGAAGAAAAAGGGTATGTCGAAACCGCAAAGGCGAACTGGATTCGCGCGACGAATTATTATCGTTCGGCGGAGTTTTTTTTGGATCCAAAAGACGATCGACGCTTGCCGAATTTTGACTTGATTGAATTGTGTTCTCGTCGGGCGATGGCGCTAATGGAGCCGAAAGGCGAGGTCATTAAAATTCCCTATACGGATGATAATGATCCGGACGCCTATATGGACGCATATTTTCTTCCAACGCCGACAGGCGGTGGGCCGCGACCGGCGGTTGTCGCATTTGGCGGGCTGGACGAGTTCAAAGACGAACTCATACAGGAAATGACGAAATATGCGCACCCGCGAGGTTTTTCGATGCTATATGTCGATTTGCCAGGGCAGGGAGCCACGCTTCGTCGACGGGGCAAGATAGCGCGTCCGGATACTGAGGTTCCCGTCAGCGCCTGCGTTGACTATCTTTTGAGCCGATCAGACGTCGACGGCGACCGCATCGCGCTTTATGGCGCAAGCTTGGGAGGGTATTATTCAGCGCGCGCCGCAAGTTTTGAAGAGAGATTTAAATGCGCTGTCGTAGACGGCGCGCAATGGTGTATTGCCGATGCGGCCGAAAGCGTCCCGGCGGATTCTCCAGGCGTTGCGCTTATGCTCGGAAAATGGGTTTTCGGTGCAGGATCGCACGCTGATCTGGTTGAAACGACGAAGCGATTCGACTTGAACGGCGTCGCTGACAAGATTGCGTGTCCGTTGCTGATCGTTCACGGCGAAGAAGACGAGTGGGGTCGAGCGCCGGCCGAGAAATTGTATAGTTACACAAAGGAAAACGGCGTTGACGTCGAGATCAAATGGTTCTCGTCGGAGGAGACCGGCGCCGCGCATTGCCAATGCGACAACCCAACGCTTGGCATGGAATATATTTGCGACTGGATCGCCGACGAGCTCGGTTGTCTTGACGCGAAATAAAATAGGCGATCAACCTCATGGCCACGACATTACTCAGATCACGAACGGTTACAGAAGGCCAGGAAGCGGCCGGAGCTCGCGCACTGTGGCGCGCGACCGGCATGAAAGACAAAGACTTTGGCAAGCCGATTATCGCGATCGCCAATTCTTTTACACAGTTTGTTCCCGGCCATGTGCATCTGCGCGACCTCGGAACGATTGTCGCCGACGAAATTCACAAAGCCGGCGGCGTCGCGCGGGAGTTCAACACGATCGCCGTAGACGACGGCATCGCGATGGGCCATGCGGGCATGCTGTACTCACTGCCGTCGCGCGACCTGATTGCAGATTGCGTCGAATTCATGGTCAATGCGCATTGCGCGGATGCGCTTGTCTGCATTTCCAATTGCGACAAGATCACGCCGGGCATGTTGATGGCCGCGATGCGCTTGAACATTCCGACGGTTTTTGTATCCGGCGGTCCAATGGAGGCCGGCAAGGTCAATTGGGATGAAGAGCGCGGGCGCATCGATGCGGTGAATGCGATCGTTGTGTCGATGGATCCCAGCGCGAGCGAAGCAGAAATCGACTCTGTTGAGCGGAGCGCTTGTCCCACATGCGGCTCCTGCGCCGGGATGTTCACCGCGAATTCGATGAATTGTCTGACGGAGGCGCTTGGCCTCGCGCTTCCAGGCAACGGGTCTCTGCTTGCAACGCATGCGGATCGGCAGTCTCTCTTTGAACAAGCTGGGCGCCTAATTGTCGATCTGTGTTCTCGCTTCTATCGCGACCACGATCAAACTGCTTTGCCGCGATCAATTGCAACGCGAGCGGCCTTCGAGAACGCCATGCGGCTCGACGTCGCAATGGGCGGATCAACGAACACGGTCTTGCATCTTTTGGCTGCGGCGCGCGAAGGCGAAGTCGATTTTGCAATGGCGGACATTGATCGAATCTCTCGTTCGACTCCGAATTTGTGCAAAGTGTCTCCGTCGAGCGCAGCTTATTATATGGAGGACGTCCACAGGGCGGGCGGCGTATTTGGTCTCCTTGGGGAGCTCGATCGGCTTGAGCTGTTGCAAACGGACGTTAACACGGTGCACGCGCCGACGTTGCATGAGGCGCTCAATCACTGGGATATCATCCGTACAAATAGCGACGAGGTGAGAACATTCTATCGAGCGGCGCCAGGAGGCGTCCAAACGCAATCGGCGTTTTCTCAATCTCGGCGCTTTGATCAGCTCGACGATGACCGCGCTGACGGATGCATCCGTGACGGTGATCACGCTTACTCGACGGATGGCGGGCTTGCAATATTATACGGCAATCTGGCGCCGGACGGTTGCATCGTCAAAACGGCGGGCGTTGCGTCCTCGGCGCTGAAATTTTCAGGACGAGCGATCTTTTTTGAGAGTGAAACGGACGCCGCCGACGGCATCCGCCGAGGCGATGTAAAACCGGGGCATGTCGTGATTATCCGTTATGAGGGACCGCGCGGCGGGCCCGGCATGCAGGAGATGCTGAAACCCACGAGCATGTTAAAGGCGCGCGGTCTTGACGAGTCATGTGCGCTTGTTACCGATGGGCGGTTTTCCGGCGCGACGTCGGGCCTATCCATTGGACATGTTTCGCCGGAAGCATCGGCATGTGGGGTAATAGGACTTGTTGAAGACGGCGACGCCATCGATATTGACGTGCCCGCGCGATCGATCACGTTGAAGGTGGCCGAGGCGGATTTGACCCGTCGCGCAGCGCGCATGGATGCGCTTGGACGTGATGGCTGGAGGCCGGCGATGCGTGACCGGAAGGTTTCATTGGCATTGCGCGCCTATGCCGCGTTCGCAACGTCGGCGTCCGAAGGCGGCGTGCGAGACGCATCGCTGCTGCCTGACCGTTGGGGCTCGTCAAACACCGCCCCGGCGAAGGAGGAGATGAAAGCAACGCAAGGAGCAGCGGAATGACGCAGGCAAGTCGGGTCGCCTTCATAACGGGGGCCGGATCAGGCATCGGTCGAGCGGCGACGCTGGGACTATGCGACAAAGGCTGGTCGGTCGCGATGTTCGGACGTCGCGCTGAAAAATTGGAGGAGACCGCCGCCCTCGTTGGCAAAGGTCGGACGTTGACGATCTCCGGCGATGTCGGCGATCCGAGCGCCGTGCGCGCTGCTTTCACGAAAGCAAATGAAACGTTCGGCCGGCTTGATCTTTTATTCAACAACGCCGGCTCGAGCACGCCTGCCGTTGACATCGATGAACTTGATGATGAGGTATGGATGCGTTTCGTCGATACGAACGTCACTGGCGCGTTTTTCTGCGCCCGTGAGGCGTTCCGTTTAATGCGCCGTCAAGACCCGCAAGGCGGACGGATTATCAATAATGGCTCAGTCTCCGCCCATGCGCCGCGTCCAAGGTCTGCGCCCTATACGATGGCGAAACACGCCATGACCGGGTTGACGCGGTCTCTTTCTCTCGACGGCCGCCCGTACGACATTGCTTGCGGGCAAATTGACATCGGCAATGCGCGTACGGATCTTGCGCACATTATTGAAAGCGGCGTGCCGCAGGCTGACGGGACCGTTCGTCCCGAACCGATGATGGATCTCGACGAGGTTGTTCAGGCGCTTCTTTTCATGGCTGATTTGCCGCTTTCGTCCAACGTTCAATTTATGACCGTTATGGCGACAAAAATGCCGTTCATCGGCAGAGGATGAATGAATACGATGGGTGCAACGGAGCTGATTCTTGACGATGTCGCTCTTGACGACAAATGGGAGCGCAAAGAGGGTCGGATTTTCCTTTCGGGCGTGCAGGCGCTCGTTCGATTGTTAATTGAACAACGCCAGCGTGATATCGCTGCGGGGCTGAATACGGCCGGATTTGTATCCGGCTACCGCGGCTCGCCGCTTGGAACGCTCGACACGGTGTTGTGGCGCGAACAGCGACGTCTTACAGAGCAGCAAATCGTTTTTCAGCCAGGTCTGAACGAGGATCTTGCAGCGACTTCTTTATGGGGCACGCAACAAGTCGATTTTGGCGGCGCTTCTAAGGTCGATGGCGTCTTTGGTATGTGGTATGGAAAAGGCCCCGGCGTTGACCGAAGCCTTGATCCGTTAAAGCACGCTAATCTCGCGGGCGCCTCGCCCTATGGGGGCGTCATTGCTGTCGCCGGCGATGACCATATTTCGCAATCGTCAACACTCGCCCATCAAAGCGAGCAAACATTCATTGCAGCGATGATTCCGGTCCTCAATCCGTCGTCGGTGCAGGATTACCTTGATTTCGGCGCCCTCGGCTATGCGCTTTCTCGATTCAGCGGCTGTTGGGTCGGGTTCAAGGCGGTGGCGGAAACGGTCGAAAGCACTGCGTCGATTGTTGTTGATCCCTCGCGTTTAAAGCTGCAAGCGCCGAGCGATTTCGTCGCGCCGCCCGACGGGCTTCATATTCGCTGGCCGGACATGCCGCTCGCCGCCGAAGCCAGGCTTCACGGACCGAGAATGCAAGCGGTTGCAGCGTTCGCGCGCGCCAACAAAATTGACCGTCTTGTCTCAAATCCGCGGACCGCCCGTCTCGGGGTTGTTTCGACCGGCAAAAGCTATCTCGATGTCAAGCAAGCGCTGATCGAACTTGGAATTGATCGCCGCGTCGAAGATCTGGGCGTGCGCGTTTATAAGGTCGGCATGTCATGGCCGCTCGAAGCGGAAGGCGTGCGCCGTTTCGCTGATGGACTCGACGAAATTCTCGTCGTTGAAGAAAAACAAGGCCTAATTGAAAATCAGCTCAAAGATATTCTGTACAATATGCCGGCGGATAAACGCCCAAGGGTCGTTGGCAAGAAAGATGAGGCCGGCGCCCCGCTGCTGCGCAGCGAAGGTCAGCTCGGCGCCAACGATGTCGCGTGCGCGCTGCTCGCTCGTATGAAATTTCTTGGGTTTTCCGATCCTTCTCTGGAACAGAATGCAGCGCGGCTTGCGCTGTCGGAAGAACGCATCGTAGCGCCTGGCAGCAGTCAGTTTCGCATGCCAATTTTTTGCTCGGGCTGCCCTCACAATACGTCGACGCGCGTCCCTGCAGGCAGTCGGGCCCTCGCCGGGATTGGCTGTCATTCGATCGCGTCATTGGGTCCGAAGCCGCGCGCCGGCGCTTATACGCAAATGGGCGGTGAGGGCGCCAATTGGATTGGTCAAGCGCCGTTCTCCAAAGACAAACATGTCTTTCAAAATTTGGGCGATGGCACTTACGCGCATAGCGGCTTGATCGCCATTCGCGCAGCCGTCGCAGCCGGCGTCAATATCACTTATAAAATCCTTTATAACGATGCGGTCGCGATGACCGGCGGGCAACCTGCCGAGGGTCAGTTTACGGTCTCGGACATTGTCGACCAGGTGCTCGCCGAGCACGTCGCCAAGGTTGTTGTCGTATCCGATGATCCGGAACGGCAGGCTAGCGCGGGATATTCAAGACAGGTTGAGGTCAAGCACCGCGATGACCTTGACGAAGTGCAACGCACGCTCCGTGACATTCCGGGCGCGACAATCCTGATCTATGAACAGACTTGCGCGGCGGAAAAACGCCGCCGCCGCAAACGCGGCCTTATGCCGGACCCGCCTCGACGCGTATTTATCAATGAAGAGGTCTGCGAAGGATGCGGCGATTGTTCGGATGCGTCCAATTGCGTTTCCGTCACGCCCATAGAGACGGAGCTTGGCCGCAAACGCGCAATCGATCAGTCGACCTGTAATAAGGATTATTCTTGCGTCAAGGGTTTCTGCCCTAGCTTTGTGATCGTCGACGGAGGGGAATGGAAAGGGGCGAAAGCGGGCAAAACGATCGCGCCGAACGATCCTCTCGAATGTCCGTCGCCGCTGTCCAAACCTTCGCTCGATCGTCCTTACAATATCCTAGTTGCGGGAATTGGCGGCACGGGGATCGTTACCGTAGGGGCGCTCTTAGGCATGGCTGCGCATATTGAAGGAAAAGGCTGCACGATTTCCGATGTGACGGGGCTGTCGCAAAAAGGCGGGGCCGTGACGAGCCATGTCCGCATTGCGGCGTCTCCCGACGACCTTCATTCGGTCAAAATCGCTCCGGGTGCGGCGAATCTGCTGCTTGGATACGACCAAGTCGTTTCAACGTCCGCCGATATTTTATCAAGACTGGAGCACGGGGTGACGAAGGCGGTCGTCAACAAATATGTCGCGCCGACGGCGTTGTTCGTGCAAAATCCCGACATCGATTTCGAGCACGAGTCGATGAGGAAAAGTCTGTGCGATCAGATTGGCGATGACGGCGTTGATTTCTTAGATGCGGCGCGGCGCGCGACGGCGCTGTTGGGAGATTCTATTGCGTCGAACCTGTTTATGTTGGGGTTTGCGTTCCAGAAGGGACTTGTTCCGTTAAGTGCGGAGTCAATCGAGCGTGCGATTCAATTGAATGGCGCGGCGGTCAAAATGAATCTTCGCGCCTTCTCCTGGGGGCGCGTTCAAGCGAACGCGCCCGAAAAAATTGACGCGATTGTCGGCGCAAACGACCGGCATGAACCGCTGTCAGGTCTCGATTCATTGATCAAGCGCCGATATGACATGCTTGTTTCCTATCAGAACAAAGCTTATGCGGATCGTTTTTTGAAAACCGTCAACGCCGTGCGCGTGAAAGAGGAGAGCGAAGCTTGGATGACGGCGGACTTTACGGCGGCGGTCATCAAGTCTTTGTACAAGCTAATGGCGTACAAAGACGAATATGAAGTCGCACGGCTTTATGTTGATACAAGTTTTCGTCAAAAAATAGCATCCCAATATGAGGGATCGTATTCTTTAAAGTTTAGTTTCGCGCCACCCTTATTTGCGCAACGTGATCCGGCGACCGGTCGGCTGAAAAAGCATCTTTATGGCGGCTGGATGTTCTGGGCGCTGAAGGTGCTGTCTTTCGGCAAGGTCCTGCGCGGCACGAAGTTGGATCCATTCGGCTATTTGAAGGATCGAAAGACGGAACGTGGCCTTATTGCAGAATATGAAGGACGCGTAGCGCAGTTATTGCGCGACATGAACGCTTCAAATTATGCGCTGGCCCGGGAAATTGCAGCGCTGCCAATGTCTGTTAAAGGGTTCGGTCATGTCAAAGACCGAACGATTGACAATATGTGGAAGGAAGAAGCAGCGTTGATGGAGGCGTTTTATTGCGGCGGTGCAAAAAAGGCGGCGGCGTAATGTTCTATCATCAAATACGCATCCATTGCGCAGCGCTTCATTCGTTGCCATATCAAAGCGGATAACCGTTGATACGGTTTTATGAGGAGCGAATGCAGACTCGCGCATGGAGCTGAGGCAGTTACGATATTTCGCGGCGGTCGCGGAATTAGGCAGCTTCACAGCAGCCGCTACTCGTTTGAATATCGTTCAATCCGCCCTTAGCCGACAAATCTCGAATTTGGAGGCGGAGTTAGGCGTTGCCCTTTTCTACCGTGAGGGACGCAGCGTGCGTCTCGCGCCCGCCGGGGAGGGGTTAAAAGAAATTGTCGCAAAGATTCTCGTCGAGGTCGATCAGTTAAAACCCATGGCGAAAGAGTTCGACACCGAGATCGCGGGCTCTGTCAGCGTCGGCTCTCACCATTCAGACGGGAATGTCTTGTTGCCGCGCATATTTGAAAAGCTGCAAAAATCCTATCCGGAAGTGCAAATTGATCCGGTTCAAGCGTTAACGTCCGAACTCCAGGAGATGCTGTTGAAGGGGCGCCTGGATCTTGCATTGTTGACATTGCCTGATCCGCTTCCAGGTCTGGATTTTGACCCTGTCGCGCGGGAGAATATCTATTTGGTCGGTCCAGCCGGCGGTCTCCCGATCAAAGGCGAGGAATGCACGTTTCGGCAAGCTTTGTCGGTGCCGCAGGTGGCGGCGCACCGTCCCAACCGCGAGCGAACGGCTCTTGAGGAATACGCAAAGCGATATGACGTCGAATTGCAAGTTGCAGTTGAGGCTGACGGATTGACCTTGATGAAGACGCTGGCGTTGCAAGGGCGCGGCGCGATCATCTTGCCGGAAACGGCGCTGCAAGAAGAAAAAAACGACGACGCCTGGTCGCTCGTGAGAATTTCAGACTATAAATTGACGCGTTATCTCGCCAAGAGATCGACGCAAGTGCAAAGCCGGGCGGTCATCGCCGTGCAATCGCTTTTGCTGCAAGAAATCGAGGCGCTGAAGAATCTCAAAATCATGCTTTAGATCTACTGTTCGCTTTCGCGAATAATCGATTTCTGAGATGCGTCCATTGCCGACATTGCGCGTGACTGCGCCTTCTGCTTGTCGTTAACTGATCGGTGCGGACGGATGCTGAATAAAAGGATGCGTCCGCCAACACTTGATCCAACAAAGCTTGGCTCAGAGTGTGGGCGGTCTCGTATCCAATCTTTAAGGCAACAATTGGATTAGACTATGTTGTATCTCGTGAAATTCGATATTGACCATCAATCTCTCGGGTTCGATGAAGCGCGCGATCAAATCTCCGCTGCGGAAGGCGAACGCGCGATAGCGGTCAAGAAGGAAGGCCGCTTGATGGGGTTATGGCGTCGCGCCGATTGCGGCGGTGCAATATTTGTGTTGGATGCATCTTCACACGAAGCGCTTGTCGAGGAGTTGTCAAGCCTTCCGCTATTTCCCTATCTGCGCAATATTGACGTTACGCCCTTAGTTCCACACCCGGTGTATCCGGAATGCTCGGCGGTTACGCCGAGATAAAAATATGCCGTTGCAGCTTGATCAAACGGCGCCCGTCCAATGCCAAATCCGTACGCGTATTTACGCCAGCGCAGCGACCGTGTGGTCTGTATTGACGGATTTTCAAAATTGGCCGGAATGGATGTCCTTGATTGAGGAGGCCGCGCTCGACGGGCCGTTACAGCCCGGCTCCGTGCTCATATGGAAGATCGCGGAAATGGAAATTCGTTCGACATTAGTCGATGTGGAGCCGCACCGGCTGCTGTCTTGGCAGGGGAGGAGCGGCGCTCAAGAAGGGCGGCATATTTGGACGTTGCTGCCTGAGGAGTCTGGAATAACGCTCGACAATTCAGAGTCGATAACGGGTGTTGAGAACCCGCGGCTGCATCAGGAAAGACTATACGAAGCGTTGTCTTACTGGAACGCCGCCTTAAAGCAGCGCGCGGAAGCTATGTGAAGGTGAGTGTTCAGCTTGCATTGCTGCTGAAATCCTCTCGCCATGACAATGACGATAGGGTGTCGTGCGATGGAAAGTATTCGCATCCAATCCAGCCGCTATATCCAATTTCTTCAAGATGTCGCAGCAGGGAATGAAAATCAATCGCGCCGGTTCCGGGTTCATGGCGACCGGGCGCGTCGGCGATTTGAATGTGATCGATGAGATGCAGATGCTTTTCGATTGTGGCGGCAAGGTCTTTTTCCATAATCTGCATATGATAAACATCATATTGCAGCGCAATTTTTTCACTGCCGATGTCGTTGATGATCGCGACGGCGTCACGCGTGTGATGTAAGTGATATCCAGGCGTATCGTCCGTATTGAGCGGTTCAATCATCAACCGGACGCTGGTTTCGGAAGAGCGGTTCGCTGCATGATGAAGATTGCGCAGGTAAGTCTGATTTATTGTCTCGACACTGTGTGTCGTTGGTCTTACGCCGGCCATGCAGTGCATTTGTTTGCAGCCAATCGTTTTGGCGTAACGCAATCCGGTCTCAATGCTTTGTCTGAACTCATCTATCCGTTCGGGAATGCAAGCGAGCCCGCGATCTCCGGCCGCCCAGTCGCCAGGGGGAAAATTCATCAGAACCGGTTTCAGATTGAGGGCGTCGAGGCGTTGGCGGACCTGCAAGGGGTCCTCGCTATAGGGAAACGCAAATTCGACGGCGTCGAAGCCAGCCGATTTTGCGGCTTCAAATCGATCAAGGAATTCGAGCTCGGTAAAAAGAAACGTCAGATTGGCGGAGAATTTCAGCACACGATCATATCCCACATTTCTGAACGGCAAACTTGACAAATATGTGATCACATAGCACGCTTGGCTCGAATTGCAATAGATTGGCTGGCGAAATGAGAAAGACGCGGAAAACGATCATCACATGCGCCCCGACGGGATCGATCCATACGCCGTCAATGTCGCCCCACCTGCCGGTCACCGCAAACGAGATCGCGCGCGCAGCGATCGACGCCGCCGAAGCCGGCGCCGCCATTATCCATTTGCATGCGCGAAATCCTGACGACGGCAGCCCGTCGCCGCGCGCAGAAGATTTCATGGCGTTTCTGCCGCGCATCAAACAAAGCACCAAAGCGGTCGTCAACATTACGACTGGCGGCAGCCACACGATGACGCTTGAAGAACGGATGGAGGCCGCAAAACGCGCGCAACCTGAGGTCTGTTCGCTCAATATGGGGCCGTTGATTTTTGACTACACGGCCGCCGGCAAGCGGGTGGATCATTGGAAGTATGAATGGGAAAAGCCTTATGTCGACGGGTCCTACGACCGCGTCATGTATAATACGAATTATTACATCGAACGCATTCTGCGCGAAATCGGCGAAGCTTTCGGAACGCGCTTCGAATTTGAATGCTATGACATCGGCCATCTTTACACCTTGGCGCATTTCGCCGACCGAGGACTTGCGAAGCCGCCTTTCTTTATCCAAGGCATTTTCGGCGTCTTAGGCGGCGTCGGCCCGGATGTTCGCAATCTGGCGCATATGGTGACTGTCGCAGATGGTCTCTTTGGCGACGACTATTATCTTTCGGCGTTTGCCGCGGGACGCCACCAAATTCCTTTTTGCACGCAAAGCGCGCTTCTCGGCGGCAATGTGCGTGTTGGTCTGGAAGATAGTCTGTACCTTGAAAAAGGTCGGCTTGCGCAAAGCAATGCGGAACAAGTCGTCAGAATTCGTACGATTCTTGAGGCGCTTGGGCATGAGATCGCAAATCCTGATGAGGCGCGCGATATGCTTGAGTTAAAGGGCGGCGACAATGTCGCCTTCTAGTACAACGCGCTTCGCGATCGCCAGCGCAGCGCAATGGAATAGGACGAGATCAATATGAGATTAGCCTGTGACACTGGCGGCACCTTTACGGATCTTGTTGTGGAAACGAACGATGGCGGGCTGCAGATGTTCAAGGCGCCGACAACACCGGACGATCCGATCCGCGGGGTCGTTGATGCGATCGCGAAGGCTGCGGACGCCGCTGGCCTGTCAACCGACCAATTCCTCGCTGACGCCGATACCTTCATTCATGGAACGACCCACGCCATCAATGCAATCATCACGGGACGGACCGCAAAGACGGCGCTGCTGACGACGAAAGGCCATAAGGACATATTAGTGCTGCGCGAAGGCGGAAGGGCTGATCCCTTCGATATGACGTCGCCCTATCCGGCGCCCTTTATTCCGCGGTCGCTGACATTTGAAGTTGATGAACGGATCGGCGCCGGCGGGCGTGTCTTGAATGCGCTTAATGAAGAAAGCGCTTTGTCGGTCCTTTCGGCGTTAAAAGCGCAAGACGTCGACGCTGTTGCGGTTTGCCTGCTTTGGTCGATCGCCAATTCTGCGCACGAATTGAGAATCGGAGAATTGCTGGATCAGCATTTGCCGGACGTGCCTTATACGTTGTCCCATCAAATTAATCCGACGCTGCGCGAGTACAGACGCGCGTCCTCGACAAGCCTTGACGCGTCTTTGAAGCCGCTCATGACGCGCTATATGGGCCAGCTCGACCGCCGACTTGAAGAGGTCGGTTTCAAAGGCCGAATTTTGGTGCTGACATCGCAAGGCGGCATGATCGAAGCCGAGGAGCTGTCGAAAGCGCCGATCCATGTCATCAATTCCGGCCCGTCGCTGGCGCCCGTCGCGGGTGCTCATTATGGCGCGATTGAACCCGGCGGGGACATCATTGTCGCTGATACGGGCGGAACGACGTATGATGTCAGCCTGGTGCGCGGCGGCGTTATTCCGCTGACGCGAGAGACCTGGATCGGTCAGCCTTTTCGCGGGCTGATCACAGGTTTTCCATCGGTTGACGTAAAAAGCGTCGGCGCCGGCGGCGGCAGCATCGCGCGGATCGATGAGGGCGGCATGTTGCATGTTGGCCCTGAGAGCGCGGGCGCTGTTCCGGGACCGGTTTGCTACGGCAGGGGCGGGACCGAACCGACGTTGACAGATGCGTGCGTCGTTCTCGGCTACCTTGATCCGGATTATTTTCTCGGCGGTTCAATTCATCTTGAGTATGAAAATGCGCGTGCGGCGATAAAACGAGGGATCGCGGCGCCGCTTGGATTTACTGTCGAAGAGGCGGCGGCGTCCATTCTCACGCTTGCTACCGAAAACATGGTGCAAGCGATCGCCGACATCACAGTGAACCAGGGCATTAATCCGGCAAACGCGGTTTTGATCGGCGGCGGCGGCGCGGCCGGGTTCAATAGCGTGTTGATTGCGCGTCGGCTCGGCATTTCAACAGTCATCTTCCCGGAGTTAGGCGCTGCATTAAGCGCTGCGGGCGCCTTAATGTCTGAAATAGCATCCGACCATCGCGCGACGCAGTTAATGACGACCAGGTCCTTCGACCAAGACGCGGCGAATGCGGTATTAAGCAGCCTTGAAGAAGAAGGCAGAGCTTTTCTTTCAAGAACAGACGCCCCGTACGAACGCCAGAAGATCAGTTTCTCCGTCGAAGCGCGTTACGAGCATCAGGTCTGGGAGATTGAAGTTCCGCTGCCCGTCAATCGCTTTAACAGCGTTTCGGAGATCGAGGCGTTTGTCGAGGTGTTTCATGCAGCGCACGAACGAATATTTTCGTTCCGCGATCGAGAATCGCCCGTTGAGATTGTCGGCTGGGCGGCGCGTGCGAGCGCGCAGCTGCATGACGGCCCGGTCGGTCGTTTGGCGCAGATGGACGCGGAGCATTCCGACAAGCCGATACGCAAGATCTATCTTCCAAACGAAGGCGCGGTGGACGCCGCATTGGTGCGGTTTGGCGATCTTACGATTGGAGAAGAAAATCGCGGGCCGGCGATCATTGAAACGCCATTCACCACGATATTGGCCGATTCCGGAAGTACGTTCACGCGTACGGAACAGGGCAGTCTCGTTTTAGAACTCGATTGAAAAAAGGTTCGAGCATGAGCAAGGAAAAAATGAGCGGCGCGACCTTGGCTATCCTGAACAATCGCTTTCAGGGCATCGCAAGGAAAATGGCGAATACGTTGCTTCGTGCGGGCCGGTCGGGCGTTTTGAATCGCGGTCGAGATTTCTCCGCATGCGTCGTCAACGCAAATTGCGATCTCATCGCCGCCGCGGAGAGCTTGCCGATTCATGTTCTTTCGGGGCCGGACCTGATGGCGCGGTCGATGATGGAGCTGCACCCAGCGCTCAAGCGCGGCGACGCCTTTTTGCATAATTCGCCTTATCATGGCTGCTCGCATCCGGCCGACCACACGATTCTGATTCCAGTGATTGATGATGGCGGCGTTCATCGATTCACCGTCGTCGCTAAGGCGCACCAGGCGGATATCGGAAATTCAATTCCGACAACGTACCATGGCACCGCGAGGGACGTTTATGAAGAAGGCGCGCTGATCTTTCCGGCGGTGCAAATTCAGGAAAATTACGAAACCAATGAAGACATCGTCAGGATGTGCGAGATGCGCATTCGCGTGCCTGAACAATGGCGCGGTGATTTCCTCGCAATGCTCGGCGCCGCGCGTATCGGTGAGCGAGAGTTATTGTCGATCGGCGAGGAAATCGGCTGGGATGTCGTCGAGCAGTTCGAACGCCAATGGCTCGAATATAGCGAAGGACGCATGGCGTCGGCGTTGGCGAAATTGCCGAAGGGCCGCGGCGAGGCGACCAGCACGCATGACGCCATTGATGGAACGCCGGCAGACGGCATCTCCGTGAAGTCTATCGTTACCGTGGATCCCGATGAGTGCACCATAGAGGTCGATCTAAGGGATAACCCGGATTGCTTGCCCTGTGGTCTGAATTTGAGCGAAGCATGTGCGCGAACGAGCGCCTTGATCGGAGTTTTCAACTCAATTGATCCAACGATACCCAAAAACGCGGGCGCATTTCGGCGTGTGCGCATCTTGCTGCGTGAAAACTGCGTTGTCGGCGTGCCCAACCATCCCACAAGTTGTTCAGTCGCAACCACCAATGTCGCCGATCGCGTCTCCGCGGCGACGCAGCGCGCGTTGGCGAATATCGGCGACGGAATCGGCATGGCGGAAATCGGCGCCGGTTTGTCTCCGTCGAGCGGCGTGGTCTCGGGCGTCGATCCGCGAACCGACAAGCCGTTTATCAATCAGTTGTTTTTGGGCGCAACGGGCGGCGCAGCCAGTCCGAATAACGACGCGTGGCTTACCTACCTCCATAGCGGCAATGGAGGATTGTGCTTTATCGACAGTGTCGAGCTTGACGAGGTCTATCAGCCCTTGATTATCCGTGAACGCAGTATTGTCATTGATAGTGAAGGCGCCGGGCGGACATGCGGCGCTCCAAGCCTTTATGTCGAATTTGAGCCTGAAAGTTGCGAAGTGGAGGTCGCATATGTGTGCGACGGCGTCCTGAACAAGCCGGCAGGCGTGCGCGGCGGATTGGCCGGCGGCGGCGCCCCGCATTTTGTCAGAAGGCCCGACGGACCAACGCGCCCTTTGGGGCAGGCCGAAGTCGCGCGGATCGCCGACGGCGAAGTGCTCGCTTCATATACGACGGGGGGCGGCGGTTATGGGTCGCCCTTTGAGCGACCGGTACCGCGGGTCGTGCATGATTTCCGGGAGGGGTGGATATCGCGAGAACGCGCGCGCAATGTCTATGGCGTGGTGATCGACGAGGACGGGGTTGCGGATGAAGCACAAACCCAGGCATTGCGGGAGGCGAGCGTTACAGCATAGTATGATTTCGCTACGTTTTCGGCTCTCGATCACCGGTTTCGCCGATCTGTGAAGGCATCGCGATGACGGGCCGCAATGCCGCATTCCATCGGCTAGACATTGTAGTGATGAGCTTTGGCGATAAAGAGAGCGATGAACAAAGGAAGAAACGACGCGCCATTTGGCCCAAGTTCAGGCAGCATGGGAAGCGTCGATAAGAGAACGCTTGACGAGCGCGTTTACGATCAACTTTGTGAGAATATCATTTCCGGCAATCTCAAGCCGGGGGAAACGGTGACGCTTCGCGGTCTCGCCGCCAGTTTCGGCACGAGCTTGATGCCGGTGCGCAACGCGGTCAATCGCTTAACGGTTGAACATGCATTGGATGCTCTGCCGAACCGGTCCATTACTGTGCCGAAATTATCCGTCGAAGAATTCAATGAAATGTCGGAGATCCGCATTTCCCTTGAATCGCTCGCCACGCGTCTTGCGACGGTCAATATCTCGCAATCACAGCTTGACGAACTGGAAGCGCTGAATGAGACGATGCGTAAAGCTGCGCCTGCTGAATATTTTCGCCTCAATCGACAATTCCATTTTGGCGTATACCGATGCGCCCAACGCCCGGTTCTATTGGATTTGATTAAGGGCGCATGGCTGCGCGTCGGCCCTTTGCTCAATAGTTTTGAGTCGCATGCAACGGAGCTTCCGACCGTCACTCATGATTGGACGATTGCGGCGTTGCGGCGCAAAGACCCTGACGACGCCGCTGCTTCCATCGCGGCCGACATTCGAAGCGCGGCGCATATTTTGAGAAATATGATTCTTGCAAGCGATAAAAGCGATCAACAACGCATCGATGAAAAGCGGGTGGGCGCGGCTCGCGGCCCGGCGAAAAAGTCTTCGTCCAAGCGCCGCCCGGCGGCGCGTGCGAAATCCAATGTGCAGGCGTAACGCGACGGCGATGCTTGCGGACGGTGCGCCAGATAGAGCAGCGTAAGAACGCGGCTGCATTGAGGTTTGCTGCGCTGGTGTGTGATCACATATGATGATATAATGCGTTCCAATCGATTAAGGGCGTAGATTTGAATGGTTATCGCTGCGGCGGATCGCGTGGATAATTCGACTTTGCAGACGCGGGTTTATGCGGCGCTGCGCGAGCGCATCGTCAATGGTTTTATTCAGCCCGGCGAGGCTTTCACGATTCGCGCGCTCGCCAACGCCATGGGTACGAGCGTGATGCCGGTCAGAGAGGCGCTGACGCGGCTGCACGCCGAAGGCGCCGTCGAAATCAATCCGACGAATCGCCAGATCCGCATTCCAATTATATCGCGTGACGGCGTGATGGAACTCTATAAATTACGGATTGAACTGGAAGGCATGGCTGCGGCGATGGCGGCCAAAGCAGTTTCGTCTGAAGAAATAGCGCAGCTCGAACAGCTGGTCGACGATATGCGAAAGGCGGTCGAAGACGGGCGTGAACTTGATTTTATGCAGGCGAATTACGCATTTCACTTTACCGTGTATCGGGCTGCGCGATCACACCATTTGCTGCCGATTATTGAAATGCTGTGGCTGAAATTCGGCCCTTTGTTGCGCGTGCCGCTCGCGCCGGGATCGCGAATGGAAAATCGGGTGATGGACGGGGCGCAAGAACATCATGAGGACCTAGTCGAAGCGCTGCGCCGCGGAGACGCGCGGAAGGCGCGAAAGGCAATACGCGGCGACCTCGGCGATACTGCAGATTGGTTTGACAAACACTACGATCCAGAAGCATATGTAAAGCGTAACCAGATAAAACAGTATGCAGATTGATTTGTCCGGCAAGGCGGCGATTGTGACAGCCGGCGCGGCAGGTATTGGGCGCACCATAGCCGACCAGTTTATCGAATGCGGCGCACGTGTCGCAGTTTGCGACATTTCTCGGCCGGATCTCGATGAATTTCTGTCGCATCATCCAGACGCCCACGCATCTGAAGCAGATGTTTCGTCGCCTGAGGACGTCGACCATTTTGTTGATGCTGTTGAGAAGGAATTCGGCGGACTGGATATTCTGGTCAACAACGCAGGCGTCTCGGGGCCGACGAAATCAGTTGACGAAATTGAACCTGATGAATGGGCGCGCACCCTGGATGTCAACCTAAAGGGCGCATTTTTGTTCGCACGCAGGGCCGCGCTGATTTTCAAGGCGCAAAAACAAGGGACGATTATCAACATTGTATCGACCGCAGGGCGCGTTGGCATGCCGTTGCGGACCCCTTATTCCGCTTCGAAATTCGGGTTAAGGGGGTTCAGCGACACCCTGGCGATTGAGCTCGGCGAATATGGCGTCCGGGTAAACGCGATACTGCCCGGGTTTGTCGACGGACCCCGCGGCAAGCGCGTCATCGCTGAACAGGCGGAGGCGCAGGGCATGAGCTATGACGAATATTTGCCGCTTTTTTTGCATAATATCTCCTTGCACGTTGCGGTGTCTGCAGAAGATGTTGCCGCAATGGCGGCTTTCCTGGCTTCCGATTTCGCAAAGAATGTGTCGGGACAATCGATCGGCGTTTGCGGGAATTTCGAATCCTATCGATCACCTGCGATGGCGCCGTAGTTAGGTGAAATGTGTCCGTCGCGAGCTTGTTTAACCTTGCCGGACGAACCGCGCTCGTTACAGGCGCGTCGGGCGGTATTGGCGGCGTCATCGCCGAAACGCTGGCCTCCGCGGGCGCCAGCGTATTTTTAAGCGGCCGCAATGCGTCGCGGTTGACGACGCTACAAGCAAAGATAACCACTGCCGGCGGCGCGGCGGAGACACGCATATTCGATATCGCCGATCCGATCTCATGCCGCAATTGCATTGAAGACGTCATAGACTCCGCTGGCGCCCTCGACATTCTCATCAATTGTGCCGGAAAGATCGACCGGTCCGCCATTCGCGAAATGAGCGATGCTGAGTGGTCAAGCGTTCTTCAAACTAATTTGAATGCGCCTTTCATACTGTCGCGCGCTGCTGCGCTTCACATGGCGCAAAAGCAGTGGGGCCGCATTGTTAATATCGGCTCTGTCTTGTCGATCCAGGGCAAATCGGGGGCGGCTGCTTACGTGACAAGCAAGCACGGCTTGGCCGGATTAACCCGCGCAATGGCGGCCGAACTGGGAGGAGACGGCGTTTGCGTCAACGCATTATGTCCCGGGTATATACGTACAGAAATCAACACGACGCTTCAGGACGACCCAATCTACAGCGCCAAGATTGAAGCGGCGACACCTGCCGGGCGCTGGGGAGTTCCGCGTGATATCGCCGGGCCCGCTCTGTTTTTGAGCTCCGAGGCGTGCGCTTACGTCAACGGCCATTTGCTTATGATTGACGGGGGCATGACCGCGACGCATTGACGGCGATTTGCACGTTGCGACCTATTGCGATTGTGCCGCCTATTGTGTAATATGTGATCACATTAAAAGGAAAAGCATATGGCCTTAGACGGGAAAGTGGCGCTGATTACCGGCGGTTCGCAGGGTATTGGCGAGGCGATTGCGCGTCGGTATGCGAAGGACGGCGCGGTCGTCGCAATCATCGCGCGCGGCGCTGACCGCGCGCGAGCCGTCGCGGACGATATCAATGCATCGGGCGGCAGGGCAGAAAGTTTCTCTGCGGATTGTTCGAAAGTTGATGAGATCGACGACGTCGTCGCCGCGATCGCGAAATCCTTCGGTCGAATTGACATTGCCGTGAGCAACGCCGGTACGTTTAAAACGCTGCCGCTTGAAGAGACGACCGAAGAAACTTGGGATGCGCAGGTCGACTTGAATCTGAAGGGCGCATTTTTCCTGGTAAAATCCGTCGCACCGCATCTCGAAAAACAAGGTGGCGGCAAAGTCATTTTAATTTCTTCAATTGCCGGCGTGAGGGGATTTCCCAATTGCCCGGCCTATTGCGCGTCTAAAGGCGGCGTTGTGAATCTCACCAAAGCGCTCGCCACGGAGCTTGCGAAGAAGAAGATCAACATCAACACGATTGCGCCAGGCAATGTCGAAACGCCGATCAATGCGCATTTGCGCGGTCCGGGGAATGAAGACTACATAAAATTGATGAGTGATCGGACGCCGACGGGACGCGCATTTTTGGTTCCGCCGGACATTGCCGGCGTCGCCGCCTTTCTGGCGTCCGGCGACGCGGTCGCAATGCATGGCTCTATCGTTGTTGTTGATGACGGCTGGTGCGCCTGGTAGCAAATTATGGGTGATGCTGTTCCCACGTCGGTGATCGTGACTGGCGGCGCCGACGGCATCGGCGCCGCCATCGCGCTACGTTTTTTGAGGGGCGGCCATAAGGTGCACATTTGCGATGTCCGTGCAGACGCCATTGAGCGGATGCTGGCTGACAATGTCGGGCTTCGCGGCGGGGTTGCGGACGTCGCAGATAAAGAAGCCGTCGATGCGTTGGTGGAAGAGGCGGTCGCTTGGATGGGCCCGGTCGGCGTGCTCGTTAACAATGTTGGCGTTGGCGGTCCCCGCGCCGGGATCGAAGATATCTCGGCGACTGATTGGGAAAATGTTTGCCGTATCAACGTGACCGGCGCGCTTTACTGCATGCAGGCTGTAATTCCCGCCATGAAAGCGCGGCGGTCCGGGGTCATCGTCAATGTATCGACGGCTTCGACGCGAACTTGCTTGCCCAACCGCACGCCGTATGTTGCGTCAAAATACGCGCTCGAAGGACTTACGCTGAACGCCGCGCGCGAGCTCGGTCCGTGGAATATCCGTTGTAACGCCATACTGCCGGGCATCATGAACAACGCCAGGATGGATGCGATCATTGCTCAGCGCGCCGAAGAGAGCGGCCGCAGCGCCCGGGATATTGAGGAAGATTTTCTTCGCTGCGTTTCTTTACGCTGTCGCACAGAACCCGAAGACGTAGCCGAAACAGCGTGGTTTCTCGCCACCGACGCCGCCGCACGCGTAACCGGCGAACGCATAAGCGTCAGCGGCAATCTTGAATGGGAAGAATAGCGTCGAGACGGTGCAAAACCGGTCGCAGAACTCAGCAGTCGATTAGCCGAAAAAGTCCGTGCTCAGCTTACATTCAGGATGATTTTCCCGTCGATTGATTGATTTTTCCATTGCTCGGCCGCTTCTGCAATGTCGGCAAGGTCGGCTCTCGCGCCAATAGGCGGGCGGATAACGCCATTCGTCAACAAATCTAATACGTCATCCAACACCGAGCCGAGCGAACCATCCATCAATTGCCGACCGAGATAAAGCCCGTGCAGGCGAACGCCGTCCGCAAAGTAAAAGTCGCTGACGCTGAAAGTTGTTTCTTCCTGGGTTGAATTCCCGCAGGTGACGCAAACGCCGTCGGTCGCCAATGAAACAATCGCGCGCCCAAGTGAGTGGCCTCCCACCGACTCCAAAATGAAATCAAATTTTGCGCTAGTTGTGGCGGCGTCCATATCCGAATAGACCTCGACCACGTTGACGTCGTCATCCTTGAGTGTCTTGGGCAATTCCTTTCGGCGGCTGATTGCATAAAGCTCCGCGCCGAGATGTGATGCGATTTGGCAAGCATATCGTCCAACGCCGCCTGCTGCGCCCGTGATCAGCACCTTCTTGCCCGCAAGATCGCCGCCTTGGCGTAAAGACAGCATTGCCGTCGACGCTGCTACCGGCAGAGCGGCGGCTTCTTCAAAGGAAACGGCGTCGGGGATTTCCGTGTGAAGACCGCTAGGTGATGCGACATACTGTGCCCATGCTCCTTGCGCTGTGGCGCCGACAACGCGCGTTCCCGCAGGAAGGCTGGATCCGTCCGCGGCGGGGATTTCAATTTTCCCCGCATAATCCCATCCGGGAATATATGGCTGCTCGGCGTTGAGGGCGCTGCGGGTGTCGCCGGCGTTCAGCGACACAGCCCGGACCCGGATCAATGCTTGATTAGGGGCCGGCTGCGGTTTTTCGACGTCTCGCAACTCCAATTTCTTCGCGGCCGCCGGGTCAGCGACAATGGCTTTCATCATTTCCAATCCTTCATCAATTCCTGCCAATGCGATCCTTTAAAGCACTTGCGTGCCTCACTTTTATGGTATATGTGATCACATACGTCAATCCACGGGCGGCGCCTTTTTATGGGTGCTGTTTGCGGTTCTTTTGGAGACGACTTCGCATCCGGCGGCAAGGCCGCAACAACGTTGCAGAAACGAAGCAGCAAGAAAACCAAGCCGTGACTCTTCCCTCCCATGCAATTGATGGCTTGCAGAACGTTTTGGGCGAGCGCTTTACAATGTCGCGCGGCGGCGTTTGCGCCGAGCATGCAATCGAGCGCGGCAAGATTCATTGCTTGCAAAGCGAGCCTGGTGAAGCAGTGAACATGATGCGCCAGATCAAGAATGCCTTGGATCCAAACAACATCATTAATCCCGGCAAGGTTTGCGGCTGGACGCTCACAAAACGCACCATGAAATCCTTTGAATGAACGCCGATCCGGTGAAAGACGAACACAACATTCTTGAGATCGCAGCAAAACTTAGGAGGTAATTGCGATGTTACGTTTACAGAGTAAAATGGTTGTCATTGTCGCTTGCGGCGCTTTTCTCACAAGCACATCCGGCGCATTTGCAAGTGAATTGATGGACGCATGTCTTGGCGCCGTCGAACGCGATGGCCATGCAGAAGGCGCTGACGGGTGCGACTGTTTGGTGGATGTAGCTGGGGACAGCGGCCAGATCGTTGATGAATTGATAGAAATTGCATCGCAATCCGATACCGAACAGGATATTTCAGCGGAGGCGTTAGAAGCGTTAGACGCGTGCTTTCCTAGCGCGGGATAGCGGAGGGCGAACTAATCGCCTGACGACAATTTTCAGCCGCTTTCTAAAGCATGCTGAATAATCTGGGTAGTACGATGTTTAGCGATATTGACGCGTACTGCCCAGAGTTTGACAGCGCCTCGCCCGATTAAGCGGAAGCAAGATTGCAATATCGTGAAGTCGCAGTATCGGGATAATCAAACGCTGTCGCAATAGACGAAGAAGCCATTTTCTTTTTCAACGCGCGCAATCCGTCTCACTGATGATGCATTTACCAGTGCCGTTGATCCTCAGCATGCGCGCAATACACTTCGACAGTTCTAAATAGAGTTGAACAGAGATCGAATGCTGAACATTCCAAAACCGTACCTGCTTTTCCTTGGCGACGCCGAGGATGACCTTGCGGCAAAAACGGCGCGGGGTATTCTCGACTGGCGTACGGATGATTGTGCCGGTCAACTGAAGCTTGCAGGATGCCGTACGGATCTCGGGTTGAATGACATGGGTGCTGAAAAAGCATTTGGTGCTGGCGTGCGAACGCTCGTTGTTGGGGTGGCCAATCGCGGGGGCGTTGTAAGCGAGGCGTGGATCGACGTGTTGGATTCAGCCTTGCGCGCTGGTTTAAACCTCGCCGCCGGCCTCCATAACAAACTCGGCGATATTGAGTCATTGGCGCAGACGGCTCAGGAAGAAGGACGCAAAATTTTTGATGTCCGTCACCCTTATGGAAAACTATCAATTGGCGACGGCGCCACGCGCCCTGGGAAGCGGTTGCTGCCAGTCGGAACTGATTGCTCATGCGGCAAGATGTACACCGCGTTAGCAATCGAAAAAGAGCTCCATGCACGAGGCGTTGCAGCCGATTTTCGCGCAACCGGGCAAACTGGCGTGTTAATCGCCGGCGGCGGCATGAGCGTCGACGCCGTGCCCGCTGATTTTATTTCCGGCGTCGTAGAAGAGCTCGCGCCTGCAAACGATGAAGATCATTGGGATGTTATTGAAGGTCAGGGTTCGCTTTATCATCCGTCATTCGCGGGCGTGTCCCTCGGACTCCTGCACGGCGCCCAGGCCGACGCGCTTGTGCTTTGTCATGAACCGACTCGATCTCATATCCGGGGATTGGCGGATTATCCGATACCGGATTTAAAAGAATGCATGGACCTCAATCTGCGACAAGCCAAACTTACAAACAGAAATTCGAAATTTGTCGGGTTGTCGATCAACACCTCCAATCTTAATGAAGGGGCGGCAAAAGAGTATCTGGATGAGTTAGAGCAGGCCTTCTCGTTGCCGGCATGTGATCCTTATCGCTTTGGAATCGGCAAGATTGTTGATGGCATACTCTAAGCGCAGACTTCATGCGGCGTCCTATCGATATCCGCTAAAGAAGGCCTTCGGTATTTCGCGAGGAACGAAAACATCGGCAGACGTCGTAATTGTAACGATCGAGCAGGGTGCATATTGCGGTCGCGGAGAATGCGTTCCGTATGAGCGTTATGGCGAGACCATTGCTAGCGTGATCGAACAAATCGATGCTGCGACGCCGCTTATTGAGAGCAACACCTCACGCAGCGACTTAACTCAAGAGGTATCGGCCGGCGCTGCAAGAAACGCGATTGACTGCGCTCTTTGGGACTTGGAAGTCAAACGCGATGGCGTGACAGTTTTTGATCGCCTTATGCTTACGAGGAACCCATTAACGACCGCCTACACTGTGCCTTACAGCGACGTTGAGGAAATGCGCAAGGTCGCATTTGAAAACGCTCGCCGTCCTTTGCTGAAAATAAAGCTTGGCTCGCCAGATGACATCCGTCGACTAGAGGCGGTTGCGGCCGCTGCGCCCAATGCGCGTCTCATCGTCGACGCCAACGAAGGATGGTCGCTTCAGGATTTTGAGAAACTCGTCGGCAAACTTGTTGAGGCGAATGTCATGATGGTCGAGCAACCGCTGCCGGTCGGAGATGACACTGGACTCAAAGCAGACGGATATCCTTTTATGCTTTGTGCGGATGAATCCTGCCATGATCGCAAGTCATTGGAATCGGTGATTGGTCATTACGACATGATCAACATCAAGCTCGATAAAACAGGCGGCTTAACAGAAGCGTTGTCTTTGAAGGAAGAGGCGCGTGCGGCGGGATTGAAGATAATGGTCGGCTGTATGGTTGGCAGTTCTCTAGCGATGGCGCCGGCGTTCGTTCTCGGGCAGGGCGCCGATATCATTGACCTCGACGGGCCGCTTCTTTTGAAACATGACGTGAAGAATGGATTCGAGTTTGACAACTCTCTAATGATGCCGCCGTCATCCGAGCTTTGGGGTTAAGCGTCACTTTCAGTGACCCGGATAAGAAAATTGGTCCGGCTTGAGGGAGAGAATCACGTCGCCGCCGCGGCGTCGAGCATATTGTCAAAGATATGAAGGTCTCGGAAAGCCGCGCCTGCAAAGTTCCGGGACAACATCGCTCAACGCAATGCAAGAAACAAGAAGACCGAGTTGATGATGACGTGCTGTCGAGAACAGATCTTTCACCTGGTCTCCAAGTTCCGTCGCTATGGCTATCGACGCATCCATTGGCTGCTCGAACAGGGCGGGTGGCGCATAACTATCATTCGAACGCATGTCCCGCACTTTGGCGAATCCCATTTCCAACGCGTAACCTGTCGCGATAGCGACGTATCTTTTACTATGAAGGCCGCCAAATTTTGTCGGGGTGCTTTGATAGCCGTTTCTCAAAATCCTGCGCTATATCCTCAACCGTGATAGACTTGAAACGCTTCATCAAAAGCGCTTCAGCCTCACTGAGCGTTTGATCAATCCGCTCATCGACGGCTTGTTCGACTAGACAGTCTGGGTGGTCCACTTTCGGTCCAATGCTAAATAGCGTTGGTTCACCAATGGCTTTGTACACGTTGAATAGGCTGATCTCATCAAGCTTGCACGCCAACGCCCATCCTCCTTTTGCGCCTTTGGTCGACGTCACGATGTTTTGGTCTCGAAGCCCGGCCATCATTCGTCGAACGAACACCGGGTTGGTATCAAGTATTTTTGAGATTTGTTCTGATGTCGCGCGTGTCATGTGTCGATCCATATGGATCAGTACGTGAAGCATGCGCGACATGCGGTTGTCGCGACTCATGAAGGCTCCTCTCTATTAATATTGGCCGACTTGATCGCCACTGGTTCTTGCGAGTCGAAAGCCCATTGAAACATGTGCCTCGTTAAAAATGTAACTTCATAAGTTGCAATTGTAAGCGCCTTGCCCCATAATGTAACTACAAGAGTTACATATAGATCGGAGAGATGATGTTTACCAGACGATCGGTCCTGAGCGTCGGGGCGGGAATCGCGATGGGTTCATTAATGGAGAGAGCCATGGCGAAAGCCGATGAACAAGGGACAAAGCGCCGAGACTTTGACGTTGTTGTGATTGGCGGCAGTTTTGCGGGCCAATCGGCCGCCATGCAATTAGCGCGGGCTCGGCGGCGCGTCCTTGTGATTGATGCAGGCAAACCGCGTAACCGGTTCGCAAAAACCTCTCACGGTTTTTTTGGTTTTGATGGAAAATCGCCGCGAGAGATTGTCGAGACTGCGCATCGCCAGCTCTTAGCTTATCCGACAGCCCAGATACTGAATGGCGAGGTGATTTCCGCCGAACCGTCAGAGAACGGATTCCAATTGGAACTTGCAGATGGAGCGGTTCATTCTGCTGTGCGGATCGTGATTGCGACGGGGATGAAAGACGAGCTTCCCGATGTTGCAGGTCTTGTTGAGCGTTGGGGCGTGACCGCGCTGCATTGTCCGTACTGCCATGGATATGAAGTTGCAGGCCGACGGCTCGGCGTCCTCGGCGCGGGACCATTATCTGTGCACCAAGCCGCGCTGGTGGCGGACTGGGGCCCGGTCACATTGTTCCTTCAGGGACAGACCGAACTTGATGCGGAGCAGTCTGCGCTTCTGACCGCGCGCGGGGTCAAAATCGAACCAAGCCCTGTGGTCGAATTGCTGGGCCCTGCGCCGGAACTCGAAGCTGTCCGCTTGTCTGATGGCCGCACGGAGCCGCTTGGCGCCATGTTTTTGGCGTCTCGCGCCAGTTTTGTCAGCGATCTCGCAACCCGAATGGGATGCGCGCAGGAGGAAGGTCCGCTCGGGCCTTATCTCGCGGTCGATGATCGGAAAATGACGTCGGTTCCAAATGTCTTCGCGGCCGGCGATGTCGCCGCGCCAATGCCGAATGCAACTCTGGCGTCGGCCGCAGGGCTGACCGCCGGCGTCGCAGCGCATCAATCTCTGATCTTTGGGTAAACAAGCGTGACCAACAAACCCATCATCAATCCGGACCAGAGCGCAGAAGAGGTCTGGGAAGGTATTTATCGAAGGACTTCGCCAAGTTCGAGCGGCAAGCCGGGCTTCGCACTTGAGCGGTTTGCTGAGTCTTTAGCGCCTGGCGCGGCTTTAGAGCTTGGGTGCGCCAAAGGGGATGATGCGGTATGGCTTGCCTCTAGGGGCTGGCGTGTGGTTGCAGTCGACATATCGTCCACGGCGCTTGCATATGCAAAAGACAATGCTCGAAGACAGGGTGTTGAAAGCCAGGTTGCGTTTGAGCAATACGATCTTGCGCAATCCTTTCCGAACGGATCATTTGATCTCGTCACAGCAAGTTTTCTGCATTCTCCAGTGGATTGGCCGCGAGCTGAGGTCTTGCGGAAAGCTGCGGACGCGGTGGCGTGGGGCGGACATCTTCTGATTGTCGAACATGGATCGCGTGCGCCATGGTCTTGGGCCGATCCTGATGTGACATATCCAAGTGCGAAGGAGACCTTCGACTCTTTGGAGCTCGATGAAATGTCATGGTCGTCTGAGTTTATCGCTGCTGTTCCGAGAACTGCGACAGGCCCTGAGGGTGAAGAAGCGGTCGTCGTCGATAATGTCATCTTCCTGAAACGGGGTTGTGGATTGGCGCTGTCATGACTTCATTGACGGGCGAAGTCGCTAAAGGCGCGCCCAGATGTTGGATCAACAAACCCGGGAATGGCGCCTAGCTTCGAGCGTTTTCCCTCAACGTCATCTTTGCAAAGCTGAGTTTACAGCATTGCTTCTTCAGCGAGCCGCGGAATGTTTTTGAAGGGCTCGAGAAGTTCGCTGGCGTCATCCTTTCGCCAAGCTGCGGCAAGGGTCAGCTCCGGCGAGTCTTCCTCCAGATCAACGAATGCGAGTTTGTCGGCAAACAAACAGGTCGGACATTCCCAAACAAAGTGAACGGCAAGGCCAGCATGAATGAGCCCAATGCAGTTTTCGCCGGGCTTAAGCTGCCGCACCTTCGGCCTGAAACCGGCGGCTTCGCATAAACGAATGACTTCATCGTGCATCGCCGGCGCTTGCTCTCGCTCATGGAGAAGAAAAGTGTCATTCGCAAAAGCGGCGAGCGGTACATTTTTCTCCTTAGCGAAAGGGTGGGCGGGGCCGACGGCGAGCCGTGTTTGCTCTACACGAATAGGATGAATCTCAAGCACCTCATGGTATGAAGGAAGAAGTATAAACGCCGCATCGATGCTGCCCTCAGCAAGCGTTGAAACGAGCTTGTCTGTCGGCATTGCACTTACTTCTGGCGTCAGAGCCGGCCAACGCTCCTGCATAGTTTCTAGGAGTGGGGGCAATACGGTGAACAAGGCAAGCGAGGTGGTTCCAATCTCGAAAGTCGAATGACGGTCGGCAACTTCGTGGCGCACGGTTCGCCCAACTAGCTCTGCATTCTTAATTAATGGGGCCGCTTCTCTGAGCAATCGCGCACCTGCTGCTGTTAAGGCGACTCTTCGGGTCGTTCTTTCAAACAAACTGCGGCCAATTTCATGTTCTAGTTTAGCGATCGAACGGGAAAGCGGCGCTTGACTGATATTCAACCGCTCAGCGGCTCTCGCGAAGCTCAGTTCCTCAGCAACAGTAACAAAGGCGCGAAGTTGAGAAAGATCGAGCACGGTTTTGACCTCCCATCCCCGCCTCTTGTGAGATCAAGAGGCAAGCTCATGATACTTGTGAGATCAAAAATGCAAGCTCATGATAATTGCTCATTTGACAATAATAATACGCCGATAATGGCAATTATCCTGCCGATTAACAAGGCTATTATGCCTTACGTTCGGTAAAGCATCCCACGTTTAAAGCTTGGATAGGCGATGAACTTCCAATTTGACCGCTGCAGGATGCCGCATCCTTTCTCATCACCAACCTAGCGATATCAGAGAGTCGAGATCATGTTCAGTTTGCGTGTTCATCGCTTGACTGCCGTTGCATGCGCATGTGTGTTCGCTGTCTCGTTAGACGTCGCCGGCGCTGAAGAAAGCAATACAGATGTAAAAGATACGATTGTCGTGCGCGGCGCCATCGTTCGCACGGATGCTCTCTCTACCGACAGAGAAGACACGCTTCTGCGCCAACCGGATCACCTGAGCGACCTCATAGGCGATCTGCCCGGCGTGGAAGTGGCTGGCCAGGACTCCACCGTCACACGGATTAATTTACGCGGCCTCGACAATCGCGACCTTGCGCTTCTTCTCGATGGTTCGCCGCAGACCAATTATCTTTATCATCATGTGGGCAGCGTCCTGGTTGATTCAACCGTTCTATCCACCGTCGACGTGCGGCTTGGAAACACCGACGTTCTTTTTGGCGGCCTTGGCGGATCAATCGTCCTCAAGACAATCGACGGCGCTGATTTGTTGACTGACGAACAGAATATAGGCGGCCGAGCGGCGTTTCGGGGCAGCGACAACAGGTTCATTGGCGGGGATATCAGCCTTGCTGTTAGGTTAGCGGAACAGTTTGATGTTCTCGTGCATGCCAACATTATTGAGCGGGATGATTTCAAGACCCCATCGGGGGACGAAAGGCTGGGC
>JANQOV010000120.1 GCA_028285645.1 Hyphococcus sp. | reverse complement strand
CAAGAAGCGCAAGACACTTGCAATGCTCGGTTGTTGTCAGTGGTCAAAAACGAAACAGTGAATTTTTCAACCGCCAGCACCGCCATAGGCGCGACCAGCCGGCCTTTCCTAAACGATCTTGCTGATGCGCTTCAGGATTGCCCCAGATTCGCCATCGAGATTTCAGGACACACGGATTCAAGGGGCAGCGAAGAACGTAACCTCACGCTCAGTCAAGCGCGGGCCGACGCTGTTGCAACGTATCTCATCCGACGCGGCGCATCCGAAGCGCAGCTTTCAACCATTGGACTTGGATCATCGCTGCCGGCTGTCAGCAATCGAACCATATTCGGCCGCGCACAAAACCGGCGGATCGAATTTGTCGTTCGCTATGACGCAACGCTGCAGGCGCAAATACAAAATAACGGGGACTAGGCTGTGATCTGGCTAACTTTTCATATGTGGCTTCTTATCGCCATCGCGTTTTTCACTGGTCTTGGCGCCGGCTGGTGGATTTGGGGCGCGAGCGGCGCTGACGCTCCATCCAAAGAAGAAATACCAATGGGCTCGCTAAATCTGGATAGTCCGCAATCGGATGGCTTAGACGCAAAACCCGGCGACAGCGCGCCGGGACAATAGGGCGTCGGCTCTTTCCGTCCGCTTCTCGAATGACCGTTTAGATCATGGTTAATTCCGTGCACGCATCACGGGAATTTCTCCCGTTAAACACGAAAATCGACCGGAAATCGGCTTTCGGGGGATAGATATCCTATACCCCCCGGACCGGGGTTATGCTTCGGGCGTGAATAAAGAAATACAAAGTGCAAAACGAGCGACCGGTACAACTCACCTTTCGCCGTCATCCCAGCGAAAGCTGGGATCCAGCGCCGTCGACTTCGGCGCTTGCAACCCCTGGATCCTGTTGATGGTTCCCATCCATCAACGCGTCAGGATGACGGCGGAGAGTTCCAGCGACACTAAGCAATTCGGTTGCAGAGCAAGCGTCACAAATACGCGCGGAAGCCAGCGCAACAAAATGCTAACGTTGCGAAAAGACCATCGTCAAATGCAACGAACACAAGGGGCTAGCGAAGAAACCACCGGACCACATTTGCTGGGGGCGAAGTTTGCAACAGAATGCGCTCCCATACGAAGGCGAAGCAGCGCAATGGTCGATGACAGTGAACCCGGCACCGCTTTTTTGACAAGGCAGCCACATCGGCCTACTCCGCCTCTCGAAGATGGAGGCATTGGATGATCCCACGCTACAGCCGACCGGAAATGGAAGCCGTCTGGTCGCCCGAAACCAAATTTCGCATCTGGTTCGAGATTGAAGCGCACGCCGCCGACCGCATGGCGCAACTGGGCGTCATCCCTTCCGACGCGGCAAAAAAGGTCTGGGACAAAGGCAATGCAGCAACCTTTGATGTGGCGCGCATTGACGAGATCGAACGCGAGGTCAAGCACGATGTCATCGCCTTCCTGACACATCTTGCGGAAATCGTCGGGCCGGAAGCGCGATTTGTACATCAGGGCATGACGTCTTCCGACGTCCTCGACACTTGCCTTTCGGTGCAGCTCACTAAGGCCTCTGACATTTTGCTTGATGGAATGGACAAGGTCCTTGCGGCGCTTGAGACGCGTGCCCGCGAACACAAAGACACGGTCTGCGTCGGACGCAGCCACGGCATTCATGCGGAACCGACAACCTTTGGCGTCAAGCTTGCGGGGTTTTATGCGGAGTTTGACCGCGCCAAACGCCGCCTTGAAACGGCCCGCACAGAGATTGCGGTATGCGCGATCTCCGGCGCCGTCGGTACCTTCGCAAACATCGACCCATCCGTTGAAGCTTACGTTGCAGAGAAGATGGGCCTTGCTGTAGAGCCCGTCTCCACACAAGTCATTCCGCGCGATCGTCACGCCGCTTTTTTCGCAGCGCTCGGTCTCATCGCATCATCCATTGAACGCTTGGCAACAGAGATTCGGCATTTGCAACGCACCGAAGTTCTGGAAGCGGAGGAGTTTTTCTCCAAGGGCCAGAAAGGCTCGTCTGCGATGCCGCACAAGCGCAACCCCATATTGACGGAAAACCTCACCGGGCTGGCGCGCCTTGTTCGCATGAGCGTAATACCCGCCATGGAAAATGTCGCGCTCTGGCATGAACGTGACATTTCCCATTCGTCCGTCGAGCGCGGCATTGGTCCTGACGCAACGGTTCATCTTGACTTTGCACTGCATCGCCTTGCAGGCGTTATTGAAAAGCTCGTGGTTTATCCAGAGCAAATGCAAGCCAATCTTGATCGGCTCGGCGGACTTATCCATTCGCAGCGTGTGTTGTTGGCGCTGACCCAAGCTGGGGCATCCCGCGAAGACGCCTATTCCATGGTGCAGCGGAATGCGATGCCCGCCTGGCGCGGCGAAGGCCAGTTTCTGGACAACCTCAAAGCCGACGCCGACGTTGCCGCTTTGCTTAACTCAGATGAACTCGATGTGTTGTTTGACCTCTCCTATCACACCAAGCATGTGGATTTGATTTTTGAAAGGGTGTTTGGGCGTTAGCTCCTGCGCTGAACGATAAAATTGATGATGGCGACGACGGTCATGCCCACCGCAATCATGAACAAAGCGTTTGACGCATCAGCCGAAAAATCCGCCGCCGTAAAGGGACCGCCCGCCGCAAGCGCCTCTGCCGGTTTGGGATCGGCGTAACCGGAAGGCGTTGTCACCCCAAGAAAGGGCGACAGGTGAAAAACAACTGCGCCAAAGAACGGCGCAAGGGCGATCAGGGAACCGATCTTTCGGGTCATTGGCAATATAACGAGCGCGCCCGCCAACAGCTCCAACCCGCCAACCGCGTTGTTGAGAAGCGGATAGGCAAGCGCTGCGCCGGGCGCGCCAAGCGCCGCCATTTTGTATTCAATATACGGAAAAATATGCGCGCCGCCGGTAAACTTCATAACGCCGAACATGATCAAAAATCCGCCGACGACGAGCGCCAGCACCCATTTGAGAATAGCCATGACTTACCTCCCTTGCGCTGACGACTCGCCAGCCTGCCTTAACCAAGTCTTCAAATCGCTTGCGGCTTCTAGCAAATCGCGCCGCCGTTTTCCCTTCACATGCGCCAACGAAATTTCACGACACCGTGTTAGGGTAATGACTGCGCTGATCAGGCGCGTTGCGGAGCAGGTTCAACGTCGCTATTTGGCGGCAATGCGAGCGGAACCTCAAACATTCGGCGGCCCTGTCGAGCAAAAACGGTCCTGGACAAGGGGCTTGTGGCGCGGCGCGCGCAAGACATGCCCGCAATGTGGGCGCGGCCGCTTGTTTTCAGGCTATACGCGCACCCGTGAGACATGCGCCAATTGCGGGCTCAACCTGTCGGGCCACCGCGCTGATGACGCACCGCCTTACCTCACGATCGTCATTGTGGGGCACATCGTGGTCCCGGCCGCGCTTGCCGTTAAGCAATTGCACCACCCGCCGCTTTGGCTTCAGTTCGCCATTTGGGGGCCGTTAATCATAGTGGCGACCCTTTGGCTTTTGCCCATCGCCAAGGGCGCCATGGTGGGATTGCAATGGGCCAACCGCATGCATGGTTTCGGCGACGGCGACGACCTGGATGAGGCGGACGCGGGCAATCCGGGCGCAGACGCCTTGACTTAAGAGGCGTAATGGGTATTTTCCGCGGCTCGCAACGCATGCGCCCGTCATTTAGGCTGCGTTCAGGAGAGTTTCATGGCCAAGCCAACGACTGTAAAAATCAGGCTGAATTCGACCGCAGGCACGGGATATTTTTACGTGACCAAAAAGAACACGCGCACCATGACGGAAAAGCTCGTTCTGAAGAAGTACGACCCCGTTGCGCGAAAGCATGTTGAATTTAAAGAGGGCAAGATTAAGTAGAAATCGCCTCTTTTGGGACCGAACAAGGCCGCCGCCGCGCGGCCTTTTTTGTTGCCTGGTTAGCCGCTTAAGCGGCGCTGTTGATCACCCGGTTGCGGCCGCCGTTTTTTGCTTCGTAGAGCGCTTCGTCAGCGCGCTTGATGAGCTTTTGCGCTGTATCCTCGCTGGGACCATTTTCCGTTGATGAAATGCCAATACTGACGGTGACGTTGATTTCGTCCCGACCGCCATTGAGCACGAATTTAGTTTCGGCGATTTCCTGGCGCAACCGTTCCGCCACGACCCCGGCGAACGCTAAATCCGTATCCGGCATGGCGATCAGGAATTCCTCCCCGCCATACCGGCAGGCGAGATCAATGCCCCGAACTGTTCCCGCAATGGCGTCTGCAAATTCCTTGATCACCTTGTCGCCGGCGTCATGACCATAGGTGTCATTGATATTCTTGAAGTGATCAATGTCGAGGATCATCACCGACAGCGCCCTGCCCGTCCAGAAAGCGCGGTCAAACATAGCGCTTAAGTGGCTCGCCAGATATCGGCGGTTGTAAAGCCCGGTCAGCTGGTCAGTAACCGCCATTTCAAGGCTCGCCTGGAAGGAAGACCGAAGCTGATCGACATAAGTTTTGCGCTGCAGTTGCGTTGAAACCCGCGCCGTCAATTCGTTCTTGTCCACCGGCCGGGTGAGATAGTCGTTGACCCCGATATCGAGGGCGCGGACCAGTTTGCGCGTATCCCCCTGGCGGACGACCGCCAAAATCGGCGTCAGCCGGGTTTCCTCGAATGACCGAATGGAAGAGCACAGCCTTAACGGGTCCATGCCTTCAATCGACATGTTGACGATGATGAGGTCAAAATCGCCCGAACGGGCCCGGCCCAGCGCGACTTCAGGATCCGTTTCATGGGAAAGAGCAAAATTGTCTCCAAGCGAGGCCTTTAGCTTGTTCGCCTGATCCTCATTATCATCGATGATGAATATCCGGCGGTCGCCGTTATTCACGTCAACATCGATTTCCTTGACAACGCCAAGGCCTTTGCCGGTGGCGTAGCGCATGCGCAATTCGTCGGTCATCATTTTCAGACGCGTCAGGCTGCGCACCCGCGCAAAAAGCGCAACGTCCTCGACCGGCTTGGAAAGAAAATCGTCCGCCCCGGCTTCCAGCCCGGCGACCCGGTCCGCTTGTTGATCGAGCGCGGTCACCATCACGATGGGAACGTGCATGGTTTCTGGGGTCGCTTTAAGCTGGCGGCAGACTTCAAATCCGTCCATGCCCGGCATCATCACGTCGAGCAGCACGATATCGGGCGGTTCCTCGTTGGCGAGGCGCACCGCTTCCTCTCCGGAATAAGCGCCGATGACGTCAAAATACTCGGCCCTTAACTTGGCCTCGAGCAGTTTGACGTTTGGTTCTAGGTCATCGACGACCAATACGCGCGCCGTCATGTACCCCCCGCCTCGTGGTTAATTGAACTCGCTCACATTGAAGCTAGTCCAAATACCTTTTCACTTTCTCAAGAAATGAAACGACGGAGATGGGTTTTGCGATATAATCTTCGCAGCCGCCGGCCCGAATCCGCTCTTCATCGCCTTTCATGGCGAAGGCGGTGACAGCAATCACAGGAATATCAGCGAGTTGCGCGTTATTCTTAATCTGTTTGGTAACTTCCAGCCCCGAAACTTCTGGCAGTTGTATATCCATTAAAATCAGGTCGGGCTCATGCTCGGCCGCAAGCTTTAAGGCTTCCGGTCCGGTGCGGGCCTCAATCGTGTTGTAGCCATGGGCTTCCAGCAGATCATGAAAAAGCTTCATGTTCAGCTCATTGTCCTCCACGATGAGGACGGTTTTGGGAAGCGCCGACATTTCCAGCTTTTCCACCGCAGCCATAATACGCCCTTAAGCCGTCAAGCACCGATTCGAAGGCGCTATTGTTTGTTTTTGCGCCAAAGGTCTTAATTGATTGTTTATCTTGCGCGCCTCATTCGGCGTCAGCGCTGAAAACCGCACAGTTCCTTGTCGTTATGGCCGACCCGCCCGCCTATTCCGGCTTTTGCCGATCCTGTTTCGCCAGACAAATGACGCAAGCGTCACGGTGCGGCGCATGTGGCGAAGCGCGAATCATCTCTCACCCGGAGTTGTTTACGCTTTCCGTCGCCCACCTCGATTGCGACGCGTTTTACGCCGCCATCGAAAAACGGGACAACCCGGATATCGCCGATAAGCCGGTTATCGTCGGCGGTGAGGTTCGAGGCGTTGTGTCCGCTGCGTGTTATATCGCCCGGACCTATGGCGTGAGATCCGCGATGCCGATGTTCAAGGCGCTGAAAGCGTGTCCCAACGCGGTCGTTATCAAGCCGAACATGGCGAAATATGTGGAAGCCGGTCGTGCTGTGCGTCAGCTGATGTTCGAATTGACGCCGCTGGTCGAGCCCTTGTCGATTGATGAAGCATTCATGGACTTAACCGGCGCAACGCGGCTGCACGGCGCGCCGCCGGCGATCACACTGGCGCGGCTTCAAAGGCGTGTTGAAGAGGAAATCGGCGTTACGGCGTCAATCGGCCTTTCCCACAACAAATTCTTGGCCAAGATCGCGTCAGACCTCGACAAACCGCGCGGGTTGGCTGTGATCGGCAAAGCGGAAACGAAAGAGTTTCTGGCGCGCCAACCGGTGACCAAAATCTGGGGCGTCGGCAAGACCATGGCGACAAAGCTGCAGGCGGACGGCATTGCCACCATTGGACAACTGCAAACCATGAATCAGGGCGTGCTTGTAAAAAAATATGGCGAGCTCGGGCTTCGCCTGGGGCGTCTTTCACAAGGCGACGACCGACGCTCGGTCAAACCACAACGCGAAACCAAGAGCGTATCATCCGAGACCACGTTTAACACGGATCTCACCGACCTCAGCGCCCTCGAAGATCATCTGTGGCGACTGAGCGAAAAGGTCTCCGCGCGCATGAAACACAAGGACCTAGAAGGCCGGGTTATCACCCTCAAACTAAAATCCCATGATTTCAAAACAATCACGCGCCGCCGGACCCTCGACAAGCCGAGCAACCTTGCTCGGACGGCGTTTTCCGCCGCCCGGGAAATGCTGTCGGAAACGGCGCCCGGTAAAGCTTGGCGTCTGATTGGCGTCGGCTTTTCATCACTCTCGCAAAGCAGCGAAACCCCAATGGCCGATTTATTTGGCGATGATGAAGAAAAGATCGCCGCCCAGGAAAAAGCAATCGATAAGATCCGGGCGAAATTTGGCGATAACGCGATCGGCGCCGGCCGGGCGCTGCGCAAGCGGCGCAATTGACGAAACCGCCGCGATTGCCGAGACTATCGTCAAACCTTCAAGGAAAGACTCATGAGCCGTATCGACGCCCGCCTTGCTGAACTGAATATCGTTCTGCCGGAACCGATGGCGCCCGTCGCCAACTACGTTCCTTACACTGTAACTAGAAATCTGGTTTTCATTTCCGGGCAGGTTTCGATTGCGTCCGAAGGATTGATTACCGGCAAGGTCGGCGAAGACATCGACATCGAACGCGGATTTGAGGCTGCGCATGCCTGCGGAATAAATTTAATCGCCCAGCTCAGAGCCGCCTGCGACGGCGAACTCGACCGAGTAAGGCGCGTCGTCAAACTCGGCGGCTTTGTTAACTGCACGCCCGACTTTACCGATCAGCCGAAAGTCATTAACGGCGCCTCCGATCTCATGGTTGCCGTCTTTGGCGACGCGGGCCGTCATGCGCGGGCCGCAGTGGGCGCGCCGGCCCTGCCCTTGAATGCCGCTGTTGAAGTCGACGGCGTCTTTGAAATCGCATAATGGCGAGGCTTTGATGG
>JANQOV010000101.1 GCA_028285645.1 Hyphococcus sp. | reverse complement strand
CCGGCGTCCGGCGCCCGCGCGCCGGAGGCTTCGATGCCGACCGGCGCCGGCAGCGGCGCCCGGTAAGACATGACAGAGCCCACTGCCACTCCTCCCTCTGACGGCGGCTTTATCGGCATTTTCATCCGGCGCCCGATCATGGCGGCTGTGATCAGCATGCTCATTGTCTTGTCCGGCGTGGCGGCGATGAACGGCATTGAAGTGCGCGAATTGCCGGAGGTCGATCAGCCGGTAATCTCCATCCGCACGACGCATCTCGGCGCGTCGCCGGAATCGATGGACGCGGAAGTTACGTCCATCATTGAAAGCGCCGTTGCGCAAGTTGACGGCGTCGTTTCAATTTCTTCTTCCTCGAGTTTCGCCCAAAGCCGGGTGACGGTAGAGTTTTCCAATTCCACTGACATCGACATCGCAGCGACCGACGTGAAAAACGCGATCTCTGCGATCACCCGCGACTTGCCGGATCAGGTCGAGGAACCGCAGGTTCGAAAGGCCGACACGGATGCTTCGCCCATCATGCGCATTTCCGTGTTCGCCGACGATATGGACCCCGGCGATCTCGCCAACCTTGTGGACGACGTCATCCTGCCGCGTCTGCAGGCGGTGGAGGGTGTCGCCCAGGCCGATGATTACGGCGTCAGGAACCGCGTCATCAGAGTGCGTATTGTGCCGGTGTCGCTCGCGGCGCGCGGCTTTACAGTCAATGATGTCAACCGGCTGCTCGCAACAGCTGGAGATACGGCGCCGAGCGGGCGCCTGCGCAATTCAACTCAACAGATTCTCATTCAAACGGAATCCCAAGCAACGACGCCGGAAGCGATCGCTGCTTTGCGCCTTGATGCGGAAACAAGGCTGTCTGACGTCGCGGTCGTTGAATGGGGGTTTGAAGATGAAACCACAACAGCGCGTATCAATGGCGATCCCGGCATTGGGATCGGCATCATAAGACAGGCGCAGTCGAACACGGTCGCTGTCTCTGCAGGCGTGCGCGAAGCTGTAGACGCACTTAAAAACGTTCTACCCGCCAATGTCGGGATCAACATTCCGGTGGACGATTCCATCTTCATCAACGCCGCGATCCAGGAAGTCTTCAAGAGTCTCCTCTTGGCGACGGCGATTGTTGTGGCGGTGATCTTCATCTTTTTGCGCAGCCTGCGCGCGACGATTATTCCCGCTGTCACGATCCCCGTTTCGCTATTGGGCACTGTTGCAGCGCTCTGGCTCGCCGGGTTTTCGATTAACCTGATCACGCTTCTGGCGCTGGTCATGGCGACCGGACTGGTGGTTGATGACGCAATTGTCGTTACGGAAAATATTCAGCGCTGGCGCTTCAAAGGCGCTGGTAAACGCGCCGCCGCTGTAATCGGTGCCCGGGAGATTGTCTTCGCGGTTCTGTCAACAACGGTGACATTGGCCGCTGTGTTCATCCCCATTTCCTTCCTGCCGGGCCAGGCGGGCCGGCTCTTCTCCGAGTTCGGCTTTGTGCTTGCGTTTGCGGTGATGGTGTCGTCTTTCGTTGCGCTCACGTTGTGTCCCGTTTTGACCGTGCGGTTCGGCAGCAACGCTAAGAAGGGCGAAATCGAAGATCCGTCCCTGCCGGCCCACAAGCGCAAACCCGCAGGCCCCCTGACTGCTGCTTATGGTTCGGTTTTGCGGTTTTGTTTGCGGGCGCCGGTCGTGCCCTTTGGCGCATCGATATTGTTCGCCGCCGGCGCGTTCTTCGTTTTTCAGACTGCGCCGAAGGAGCTTACCCCGGTCGAAGACCGCGGCCGCGTCTTTGCGATGGTGATTGGTCAGGACGGCGCCAGTTTCAACTATCTAGACCGCCGTGTCCTCGAAATGGAATCGCGCATGCAGCGTTTTGTCGATTCCGGCGAGGCGACGAGCATCGTGTCCATCAACGGTATTGGCGGCAGCGCGCGGTCGTTTGTTATTCTGCGCCTGCCTGATTGGTCTGAGCGCGATAAGTCTCAGGCCGATTTCGAACGCGAGGTGCGTAGACTGATCGGAGACATCCCAGGCGCGACGCCGATCATCCGCCGAGGCAATTCGCTTGGCATCAGGGGCGCAGGGCAAGGGCTGCAATTTGCCGTCGTCGGCGACGATTACGGCGTTGCAGCTGACGCCGCCGAAGCGCTGGCGGGCATTCTTGCCGAGAGTGAAACGTTCTCTGACGTGCGCCTTAACTTCAATACATCGCAGCCGCAGGTGACGATTGACGTCGACCGCGAGGCGGCGGCGCAGCTTGGCGTTCCCATCGCCGATATCACCAGCGCCATTCAGGCCATGGCCGATGAAGTGCGCGCCGCCGAGATATTTGTCGGCGACGACATTATCGAAGTTTTTGTCTCCGGCGCCGGCAAGCCGGTGAACGATCCCACCGACCTTGAAAACATCTTTGTGCGCACCAATGACGGCGCCACCGTCCCTATGTCATCGGTTGCAACCATCAAGGAAGTTGCGGTCGCAGCAAATTTGACCCGCGAACAACGCCGCCGCGCCGTCCCGGTTACGGCAAGCCTGACAGAAGGCGCGCGTCTGGGCGACGCAGTTCAGGAGCTTCGCGTCGCGGCGGCGGAAAACTTAACCGGCTCATTATCAGTCGCATTATTGGGCGAGGCGCGCCTTCTCGATGATTCGACCAACGCCACCTTGCTGGTGTTCGCATTCGCCGCGCTCGTGGTGTTCCTGGTTCTTGCCGCGCAATTTGAAAGTTTCGTCAGCGCCTTGATTATCATGACTACAGTGCCGTTCGGGCTTGCTGCGGCGATCTATGCGATCCAGATCACCGGCGGCTCTATCAACTATTACAGCCAGATCGGGCTTGTCCTCCTCATTGGCATCATGGCCAAGAACGGCATTTTGATCGTTGAGTTCGCCAACAAGCTGCGCGATCAGGGTGAAAGCGTCGCCGAAGCGATCGAACACGCCTCGATGACGCGGCTGCGCCCAGTGTTGATGACGGCGATCTCAACCCTGCTTGGCGGTCTGCCGCTCATATTGGGGTCAGGCGCCGGCGCTGAATCGCGCGCGGCGCTTGGCTGGGTTGTTGTCGGCGGTCTTGGCCTTGCGACCTTGTTCACGCTCTTCCTGACGCCGGTCGCCTATCGCGTTTTCGCCGGTCTTGCAAAGCCGCGCGCTGCCGAGGGCCGCGTCGTCGAGGAAGAACTCAGCGAGATGCAGCACAGAGGCGCTTGAGTGAGCGCGTTCGTTACCCGGTTTGCCCCTTCGCCCACCGGTTCCTTGCATTTGGGGCACGGGTTTTCTGCGCTTGTTTGTTTTGACGCAGCGCGCGCTACAGGCGGCCGGTTTCTCTTAAGGATTGAAGATATAGACCTGGTACGCTGCAAGCCGGAATACGAAGCGGCGATTGTCGAAGATCTCGCCTGGCTTGGACTGAAGTGGGAAGAGCCAGTGCGCCGGCAGTCGGAACATTTCGACGATTATGAGAAGGCGCTTGAAACTTTACGCGCGCAGCATCTCGTCTATCGATGTTTTAAAACCCGCAGAGAGATCGCCGACGAAATTGCCCGTGCGCCGCATGAACCGCCCCAAGTTTCTGAAGGACCGGCCTATGTTGGCGAGATGCTCTCCGACATGGAAGAGCGGACATTGCTGGCGGAAGGCGCGAGCTTTGCCTGGCGGTTATCGATGGAACGGGCGAGGGATTATCTCGGCGCAAAGTTCGACGATCTTTCATTTACCGAGGAAACGGCTGACGAAACTCGCGCTATCAAAGCAACGCCTGAGATTTTCGGCGATCCGGTCATTGCGCGTAAAGACAATGGCACAAGCTATCACCTTGCGTCCGTCTATGACGACGCGCTGCAAGGCGTAACGCACGTTATCCGCGGTGAAGACCTGGCGCCCGCCGCGCATCTGCACCGGCTCTTGCAGGCGCTGCTTGATCTGGCGGCGCCCATCTATCGCCATCACAGGCTGATCACCGATGAACATGGGAAGCGCTTCGCCAAGCGGGACAAGGCGGCAACGCTCAAGACAATGCGCGAGGCCGGGGCGACGCCTGCGGACCTTCGCGCTCGTTTGGGATTGCCTTAAGCAGTCTCAAGCATTGAGCGTCGAGGACGTTGTCTCCGGATAGCGCGGGCCTGCAACCGCTTCCGGCGGCACGGCGCGTTCGATCACCGTAATTTCATCGGTAGACAAATCAACGTTGAGCGCGCCGATATTCTCATCGAGCCGGGAAAGTTTCTTGGTGCCGGGGATAGGAATGATGTCGTCGCCTTTGGCTAGGACATAAGCCAGCGCGATTTGTGCTAAGCTCGCGCCTTTTTGTTCGGCGATTGCTGCGAGCTGATCGACCAGCGTCAAGTTTTTCTCTAGTGCGCCATCGGCAAAACGCGGGTTCATGCCGAGACGATAATCGCCTTCGCCGAAATCCTTTTCGCTGCGATAGGCGCCGGTGAGGAGCCCGCGGCCAAGCGGCGAATAAGCAACAAAGGCAACGCCCAATTCTCTGCAGGCGGGAATAAACTCAGCCTCCATGTCGCGGGTGACGATCGAGAATTCTGACTGCACCGCCGCAATTGGATGAACAGCGTGCGCGGCTTTCAGCGTATCAACGCTTACTTCCGATAAGCCAATGGCGCGCACCTTTCCGTCTTTCACAAGATCGGCCATGGCGCCGACGGACTCTTCAACGGGAACTTCGCGGTCGCGCCGGTGCATGTAATAAAGATCGATGACATCGACGCCGAGGCGTTTGAGCGACGCGTCGCATGCTTCTTTGATATATTTCGGATCGTTCGAAAGGCCGAGCCACGCGCCGTCTTCCCCGCGCTGGATGGCAAATTTCGTTGCGAGCACAACGTCGCCGCGATGTTTGGCAAGAAAGCCCGCGAGCTGTTCTTCGTTGCGACCGCTGCCATACATGTCCGCCGTGTCAAAGAAATTAACGCCGCGGGAAAGCGCGCCTTCTAGCACTTTTTCTGCGTCATTGTCGGAAAGCGCTTGCCCGTAAAACTCGGCAAGTCCCATACAGCCAAATCCAATCCGTGAAACGTCAAGGCCGGAACCGCCTAATGGAACTTTGCGCATATCGCTCTCCCAATTTGTGACGACCTTCTTTTGCGCCAAAGATATGCGCCATTCAACGGTTGAATTTGATCGGATGAATTATTAACCCGCAAAGTCAGCGGGCAACCGATAGCGCCCGGTCATCGGCCATTCGAAGAGCACGTCTTTAAGCTTGGGGCCCGCGCCGATATTGTGCACCAGCATGGGCCGACCTTCAGGCGAAAGACGATCTGTAACGATGCCGATATGCGGCAGCCAGCCGCCGCTTGCGCCATGTAAATTCCACGCAACAATATCGCCGGGCTGGTAATCCGATGGATCATCGCTTCGCGGCAATCTTGCGCCGGCGCGCGTCAAGTAGGTTTCAAGATTGGGAACGCGCCGGTGATCGATATTCGTGTCGGGTCGCGTAAGACCCCAATGGTTCGGATACGCCGCAAAAGCTTTGCGCATGTCTTCATGCACAAGTTTCTGCAAGTCGATGTTAAGCGCGCGCAAAGCGCGAATGATAACGTCAGCGCAAACGCCGCGGTCTGGCGCAACATCACCGCCGGGATAGGGAATGGCGCGATAGGCAGGATCATAGACAACAGGATGGCGCGTGCGTTCGATAGCCGCTGCCGAAAGGCTCATGCCGAGACTGTCTGTCTGCGCTGCGGCGCCGCTCGCCAGCGCGCCCCAAAAAATAAGTGCCAAACAGCTCAATCGCATGGTCGCCATCTCAATCCAAAAATTGGGCGCCAGCATGGCGATACGGTAAATATCGCGTCGAACTGAGGAAAATCCTCGACGAACCGCCCTCAAAAATCGCCTTGCGAGGTCTATATAGAAGCCAGACCGGAGGGCGAGACATGTATCCTGAACACCCATTGCGTTACGAAACCCAGATGTCGCCATTGGCGCTTGTCCTCAATGTTTTGTGGCTGGTGCTTGGCGGTGCGGTGGCGGCGCTTGGTTGGTTCGTTGCCGCGCTGATTATGGTCATCACCATTATCGGCATCCCTTGGGCGCGCGCTGCTTTCGACAACGGCATTTATACGCTCTGGCCTTTCGGGGCGCGGATTATCGCCCGCGACCGCTTGTTCGGCGAAGAGATCGGCACCGGGCCGCTCGGGTTTCTTGGCAATCTCATCTGGCTGCTGCTCGCCGGCTGGTGGCTGGCGATCGGCCATCTCATCGCAGCGCTCGGTCTTGCGATCACCATCATCGGCTTGCCCTTCGCCTGGGCGCATTTGAAGCTCGCGGGCTACGCCCTATGGCCGATCGGCCGAACCATCGTGCGCAGCGATTTGCGGGTCTGACGCAGCCGAAGACCATCTATCGAGCGCTTCCTCTCTTTAATTACAGACACTTACATGGTGTCTGCTGTGATCGCGGCGGCCTTGCAACGGCGTAGTTTGAAAATCTTACGTGATTGCGCTGACCCCCTACCGACTCGGCGATTTGCCGGTTAAAATGCGCGAATGGGTATGTGGAACTGCGTGCGTCGGGTCTTGGGAAGCGCCGCCGGAATGGCGGCGTTTGCGTGCGCCTCGGCGCTGGCGCAAATTCCCTTAGCGGTCAATGAAGGCGAGCCCTGGCGCATTGTAAAACCCGCCTGGGAAGCCGCCGACGAAGCCGGCTATGCGGCCTTTGTGCAAGCGATCGGCCGATCCAAATGCGCCTCCCTTGAAAGTTGCCTCAACAGTCCCGCCAACCCTTATCGGGATACGGACGATCACTTCTTCAACGGCGACTGCGCCGATATGGCTTACATATTGCGGGCCTATTATGCGTGGAAAAACGGTCTGCCCTATTCCTATCAAAGCGCCATGCGCACGGCTGATGGCGCGGCAGAAGATTTACGCTATTCATCGGGCGGCAATGTCGTGGTGAGCCGTCGTCACGCGACAGGATCATCGCCCATCAACGCCGTTCCCTTCATTTCGCGCATTCGCGGCGAAGTCTCAACGGCAATGTTCCGCACCCATCCCGTAAATGGCGGCGGCCGGTCTTATGATGATTTCTACCCTGTTGAAATCAGCCGCGACGCTGTTCGTCCAGGCGTCATCGCCTATGACATCTACGGCCATGTAGGCATTGTCTACGATATTCTTGACGACGGTCGCGTTCTGATCATTGCGGCGCACCCTGATGATTCCGTAACGCGCTCGACATATGGCTCCAATTTTGCCCGCGCGAAACCAGCCCTTGGCGCTGGCCTTAAGGCGTGGCGGCCGATCCATCTCAGGGGCGCCAAACAACGGGCCGACGGCAGTTATGTGGGCGGTAAGATCGTTGCCGCTGCCAACGAAGACCTCGAACATTTTTCACTCGAACAATATTACGGCAATGAGCCGCATCCGTCCGGCGAATGGCATTATGGCGAGTTCCGCCATGATGGCCGCACTATGCGCTATTATGATTATGTTCGGCGCCGTCTTGCGGCGCCGGGTTTTGCCTATGATCCGGTGGATGAGCTACGCCATGGGTTACAGACGATTTGCGGGGCCATCAAATCCCGGAAGGTTGCCGTTGATCGCGCGCTGACGATGCGTATTCACTTAAGGCCGCACCCCGGGAAATTGCCGCCAAATATTTATGGCACCTATGGCGATTGGGAAAACTATTCGACGCCATCGCGGGATGCGCGGCTGAAGGTTAGCTTCATCGAACTGCGCCGCGACACGCAAATGCTTTACGAACAGGCAAAAGCCGGTGCGCCGGGCGTTAAATATGATGGCGATGATCTTGCCGGCGATCTTCTTGCGGCGTTCGAAGAAGAAAAAGACGCTTGCACCTTTACCTATTGGCGGTCTGACAATACCCGCATGCGGCTCAACCTTGCTCATGTGATGGAGCGGTTGTTTGATCTTTCTTTTGATCCCTATCACTGCCCCGAGCGGCGTTGGGGCGCCAAAGGCGCGGAGCTTGAAACCTGCACGGATGATGAGGTTAAAGAGCAATGGTATAATGCGCAGCGTTTCCTGCGCTATCAGGCGGATCGCACTTATGATGTACGCATGGATTTCACGCTCAACGAATTAAAACCGCCGATGCTGGCGACGGCGGCGGAAGGGGGCCTCGGCGTTGAGGCGCCGGCGGATGCTGATATCCGCGCTTATCTGGTCGGGTTGAACGGCGTGGCGCTTGCCCGTTATGAGGGCGCCGGCGAGTTTGTTCCTGTCAGCGCGCCGGTTCCGACCCGGTTCGATTACTTCCCCGCATGGCATCATCGCCAGCGATAAGGCGCTCTCTGGGGCTTGATGGTCGCAAGGCTTGGTGTTTGCCCCCATTCGCCTATATAGAAAGGCGCGAAAGGACATTGCCATGAGCGGTTTTGTATTCTTCCTGATCCCTATTGGTCTCGCAGCGACGCTGATTATTCTTGGCCTTGGCATTTATTCCCTGGCCAAGGGCGGCGCCTTCGCCAAGGCGAACTCCAATAAGCTGATGCGATTGCGCGTTGCGGCGCAGGCGATAACCATCGCATTGATGATGCTCTTCTTATGGCTGGTCAGCCAGGGCGCTTAAAACTCTGAGCGCTTTAACAATGCCGGCTAAACCGACGCGTCAGGCGCCGCGATGAAATCCACATAAACGTCAAGCATTGACACCCATAGATAAAGACCGTCGCGGAAGGCGGCGATGTCGTCGCTCCGTTTCATCGACACCAGATGATCGAGGAAAGGGTCATTGTCCGCGTCGAGATAGGCGCGGCCGGCTAGCTTCAAGGCGTTCCAGTCCTTGATCAGGTCAAGGGGAAATCCCGCCGGAAGGTCAAACCCTGTTGTGAAGAGAAAATCCCGGCATCGACCAAGCGCATCGCAATTATAGGTAACGATCTCGAATTCGGCGCCGGCGATATTGGCGATGATCTTCCCCGCCTCGCCGCCTTGAGCCCGATTGGCGCTAATCCCTTCGCGCGTCAGCATGTCGAAGACTTCAAGCACAGTCATGCCGACATGATCGGCGCGCTGCTGTGCAGCCGCCGGTCCGGCGAACGCCATGAATAAAAGCGCGGCTAGCGCTGCGCGGGCCTTCATCTCACCATACCTCGTCCGAAGACGTCCCAAGACCGATGAGGGTAGCGCCAATAGATCACAGGGCCAAGGCGCCGCAGTGCATTGAAAGACGAAATCCCTCCCGGTATGGTCCCCCGCGCATTCAAGCGGCGGTGTTACATTGTTCATTCCCGCAGCCGCCCGTCAGTTTTCCGCCAGTCCGTCAGGAGCGACCCATGAAAATCCTTGTGCCTGTGAAACGGGTGATCGACTACAACGTGAAAGTCCGGGTGAAATCGGACGAAAGCGGCGTCGATCTCGCCAATGTGAAAATGTCGATGAACCCGTTTGACGAGATCGCCGTTGAAGAGGCGATCCGCCTTAAGGAAGCGGGGACCGCGGAAGAAGTGATTGCGATTTCGATTGGCCCGGAAAAGGCGCAGGACCAGCTTCGCCAGGCGCTCGCCATGGGCGCTGACCGGGCGATCCTCATTAAGACGGACCAGGAGGTCGAGCCGCTTGGCGTTGCGAAGCTCCTGAAAGCCGTCGCAGAAGAAGAAAAGCCTGACCTTATCATTCTCGGCAAGCAGGCGATCGATGATGATTCAAATCAGACGGGTCAGATGCTTGCGGCGCTGCTCGGCTGGGCGCAAGGCACCTTCGCGTCAAAAGTCGAAAAGACCGATGGCAAGTTGAACGTCACCCGCGAAATCGACGGCGGTTTGCAGACGCTTTCTCTGGACATGCCGGCGGTCGTCACCACTGACCTTCGTCTTAACGAACCGCGTTATGCGTCACTGCCGAACATTATGAAGGCGAAGAAGAAACCGCTCGACGTAAAAGAAGTAGGCGATTACGGCGTCGACATTTCGCCACGGCTTGAGACCCTGAAGGTTACCGAGCCACCGCAGCGCGAAGCAGGCGTTAAGGTCGAAAGCGTTGCCGAACTGGTCGAGAAACTGAAAAACGAAGCGGGAGTGATTTAAAATGGCGGTCCTCGTTGTTGCAGACGTTCACGGAAATTCCATTGACGAATCCACCCACAAGACGGTGACGGCGGCGCTTGCGGTAGGCAGCGATGTTGATGTGCTTGTTGCCGGCGCCGGCGTTGACGACGCTGCCGCAGCGGCGGCGAAAATCGCAGGCGTGCGCAAAGTATTGCAAGCCGATGCGCCGATTTATGAGCACCGCCTTGCAGAACCTTTGGCGGCGCTGATCGTAAAGCTCGCCGGCGACTATGACGCGATCCTCAAAACAGCGGCGACCACGGGCAAGAATGTCATGCCGCGGGTCGCAGCCCTGCTCGATGTCATGCAGATTTCGGAAATTATTGCGGTCGAAGCGCCTGATACATTTGTGCGCCCCATCTATGCTGGCAACGCCATGCAGACGGTGAAGTCAAACGATCCAAAGAAAGTCATCACCGTCCGCGCAACCGCGTTCCAGGCGGCTGGGGACGGCGGTTCGGCCTCCATTGAAAAAGTTGATGCTGCCGATGATCCGGGCCTTTCGGCTTTTGTCAGCGAGGAACTGACGAAATCAGAACGGCCGGAACTTACCGGCGCGAAAATCGTCATCTCCGGCGGCCGCGCCCTCGGCTCTTACGAAAACTTCGAGCAATATATCTTTCCGGTGGCGGACAAACTCGGCGCTGCCGTTGGCGCAAGCCGCGCCGCAGTCGACGCCGGCTACGTGCCGAATGATTATCAGGTCGGCCAGACCGGCAAGGTCGTTGCGCCAGAGCTCTATATCGCTGTCGGTATTTCCGGCGCCATTCAGCACCTGGCAGGCATGAAGGATTCAAAAGTCATCGTCGCCATCAACAAGGACGAAGAAGCGCCCATCTTCCAGGTCGCGGATTACGGCCTTGTCGCCGATCTCTTTAAGGCGTTGCCGGAATTGCTGGAGGCGTTGGGGTAGGTGATTGATTGCGAGCGCATAGTTTGAGCCAATAAAAAAGCCCCGCTTCGGCGGGGTTTTTGTTATCTACTGTTGGCCCAATGCGGACGTTTATCGAAAAGAAGCTCTATCAAGTCTTATGCGATTTCGCTGAGAGCGCTGGAATTCTGCCAACTTGTCGATTCTTCAAAATTTAGCCGAATGTCCGCTTTGCCAACAAACGGATATATCCCGCCGCAAGAACCGGTATGTTTGGAGACGCTTTAGCGCTCAAGATCGCTCCAACAGTCAAAGAGCATCCCAAATTCCCTTATTGTTTCTGACGCTATTCAGTTTCTAGTTCTTCTTCTTGCGAGCCTGCAGTGGGAACGCTCGCATTTTTATTCTCGCTGATCCGGCCGATAATCCGGCCTGAACGGTCGGTCCCAAATACGACTTTTTTCGATTGGAGCTTTTGCTCCGCCGCCAATTTTCGCAACTCGTCCTCGAGGTCCTTGGTAGCCTGGTCGGCCCTTTTCATTGCTTGGTGGACTCTTGTGAGAAGCCTTCGCGGCTCGAAATCTCTGTGCGAAAGGGTGACGTTGTAATCTTTTTTTGCGGATGTGTCTTCGACAATGGGCATGAATATCGCCGCCGATCCAGCGTTCGCTATTTCTGCATTGGTCGCGGCGCCGTCAACTTGCTGGCCGATGATGATATCAACCGTTTGCGACTCAAATATGGCTTCCAGCCGCGAAGCATCATCAACCACCTTTACATTGTGACCAGCGCTCGCCAGCCAATGGGCGATTTGCCGATCCTGCATTCTTCTGGTGATGAGCAAAATGTTGCCAGGCGTTGGAGAGGCGAGCTGATAGTGTTGGCCGAACGACAAGTGCGCGCGGAAATGACCCGGCCGATCACACGCTGACGCTACGCTTGGGTTAGCGATGATGGCGCAGGCAAACAGAGCGAGTATCATTGATCGTTGAACCATGATCGCCTCTATCGTGTCTTCAAGTGTTCTGACCGACCTCAGTCATTCTAGCATCAAATATCGTTTTACGAAAATCGAGTGTATCCCGCCGCGAGAAACGGGTCGATTGGCGCTGTCTTGGCGCGCATGATCGCTCCAACAGAAAAGGAGCGATCCCCATGTCATTTGTTATTTCCGGTTTGCCTCAAGAAGAATTTGCGCCGCTATTTGGTCTCAGCGAGGAGGAGCTTCGCGCGCGCGGCGTCATCCGCAAAATCGCAAACGCAAAACCTGGCTATCCCTGCCGCGTTACCCTTGAAGACGCAGAGCCCGGCGAAAGCGTTCTTCTGTTTAACTATGAAAGTCACAAGGCGGACAGTCCTTATCGATTGGCCTACGCCATCTATGTGCGCGAGGGTGTGGGCAAAGCACAAAGCTTTACCGATGAATTGCCGCCCGTCTTCAAGGGGCGCCCGATCGCGCTGCGTATATTCGACAAGAACGGCATGTTGATTGGCGCCGATCTCGATCTGGCTGGCGACCTTGAAGTCAAAATCGAGCGCGCCTTCGATGACCGCCAAGTCGCCTATATCCACGCCCATAACGCCATGCATGGATGTTTCGCAGCGGAAATCCGTCGCGGGTAAAATGGCGCCTTTGAGCCTTGCGTCTGCTCCATGTTGCGGTGCAATATCGCCTCCCAAAACAGGAGGCCGCCATGACAGACATCCAATCGATCGGCGTAATCGGCGCAGGCCAGATGGGTAACGGCATCGCTCATGTGTTCGCTGCCGCTGGCTATGACGTTTTGCTCAACGATATCGATCAGGATCGCGTTCAAGCAGCGCTTAAAACGATTGAGAAAAACCTTGGCCGGCAAGTGGCGAAGGAGGCCTTGAGCGCAGAACACGCCGACAAAGCGCTGGCGCGCATCAAAGCCGCTGAAACAATCAACGCGCTTTCCGATTGCGATCTGGTGATTGAATCAGCGTTGGAAAATCTAGACATCAAGAAAGCGATCTTCACTGAGCTCTCTGGCATTTTGAAAAAAGACGCGCTGATGGCGTCAAACACCTCGTCGATTTCGATCACCGGGCTTGCCGCCTCAACGGACCGGCCAGAAAAGTTTGTCGGCATTCATTTCATGAATCCCGTGCCGTTGATGCAGCTCGTTGAAGTTATCCGCGGGATTGCGACCTCGCGCGAGACGTTTGAGACAACCAAGGGAATTGTTGAACGGCTCGGTAAAACCATGGCGGTGTCGGAAGATTTTCCCGCCTTTATCGTCAACCGCGTATTGATGCCGATGATCAACGAAGCGATCTATACGCTTTATGAGGGCGTCGGCACGGTCGAGTCGATCGACACGGCGTTAAAGCTTGGCGCCAATCATCCCATGGGCCCGTTACAACTGGCGGATTTTATCGGGCTCGATACCTGTCTTGCGATTATGCAGGTGCTTTACGAAGGCTTGGCGGATTCCAAATATCGTCCGTGTCCGCTCCTCGTTAAATATGTCGAGGCTGGCTGGCTTGGCCGCAAAACAGGGCGCGGGTTTTACGACTATTCCGGCGATACGCCTTCGCCGACGCGGTAATCACGAGTCTCATGAAGCACACTTAGGTCCTCAAACCCCCAATATTGCGCAAAATTGGGCAACGCTGATCAGCAGGACAGCAATAACAACGCCGCTGACTGCAGCAATATACATCGGACCACTTGCAGGGGATAAATCCCATGCGGGGAACGTAAACAACAAACAAGCAATCAAAAGTAGCCGGATTACATATGGTTGCAGCGCCGAAAATCTTGATTGCAACAAATTAAACATCCGCGCGTTCACCAGGAAAGCAATACAAACTCCGATCACAAGAATCTTAAATAGTGCAGAGATTGTCGTTTGATCGGCATAAGTTCGTAAAAAGTAGGTTATCAGCAGCTGCGAAGGAATGAACAGCGTTAGGATTTCGACTTCGAGTAATCTTCTGTAAAATTGGTGTTTCATGGGTATAATAGACAAATACGGAGAGTATCGCGTGGTCGTAACTCGGACCACTACTTCTCCTTAGCATGCCGCCAGCTTTTCAATCCCACAAATGTCAGCATTGACGATAGACCGAAATTCTTTGGTCGGAAACAGAAAACAATCCTTTTCGCAAAACCCATGACACCAGTAATCCGTTAGCCAAGGATATGATCCGTAGCTCTGCGTGTTTGCGCGACCGTCTTAAAATTGCTGTAATTGGCCCCTAGGGCTCGCCCCTCAATCACACCAGAGGAGACAAGCAACAATGGCGGTCGCACGAGTTACAGAAATTATCGCAGGCTCAAAAAAGAGTTTTCAGGACGCAATCGAAAAGGGGATCGAACGGGCGAACAAGACCCTAAAGAATGTCGAGGGCGCCTGGGTGCAGGATCAATCGATCATTCTTGATGATGGCGTGATCAAGGAATATCGCGTCAATTTGAAAATCACGTTCATCCTTAAGGACTAAGACGCCAGGAAAAGAGACTCAATTACACAATTTTCCTCATTTCATCGTCATCCTGAACTCGATTCAGGATCCAGAGCGGCTCGCTCAGCGCTCTATTACCCTGGATCCTGACTTTCGTCAGGATGACGGCGGTTGCATCGTCGTGCACACCCTGCTGAACTGGATTTCAGCTCAATAGTTTGGATGAACGAGCGATCTACTCTTAGCTTTGAACAACAACGGCCGCGCATATGCGCGGCCTTTCTTATTGCGGCTGGTGCGTAATGGAAAGGTTGAGCAAGTCCGGCAACGCGTCCGGCTTTTTCTCGCCCGTTGTCGTGATGGCGCGCAACGGCACTGGCGCCTCTGGCGATGCTGCAACGTCAAGCGAGCCGCCTTGGGCGATGAAATCCGCAACGGCGTTGAAATAGCTGGCGATGCGCGGATTGGCCTCAGCTGATTCAGCACCGATGAGACGCAGGGTAGCGGGCAGGGCAAGACGGAAGTCTTCCGGCGTTCCGCCATTTTCCGCCGCAGCATAGGCAAAGAGCCGATCCAGCAACTGATAGTCAGTGATCGACGCATTAAAGCCGCCAAGCGTTGCAAGGGTTTCCAGGTCTTTGACCGGCGCGTCCTCGCGCGCCAGCGTTTGCCATTCGACAAGCGAAGGCCCGTCCATCTGTAAGCCGAAGGACATGGCGGCAAGGTCTACAACATCAGTAGAGAACCCGGTGTTGAGCGCGCCGGATGCGCCGTCCCATTGCCAGCCGCCCGAATAATCGCCGCTGATCTGATCAAGCCCAAGGGCCAGCAGCGTTTTGCGCGCTTCCTGATATTCAAGACTGCCGGTTTCCGGCGTCAGGCCTAAGCCGGACTCTGACGCCAGCGAGTCCATATAGTCTACCAGCGCCACGGAAAAATCAGTGGCGTTGACGGTAATCTTGGACGGGACAAGCCAGTAAAAATCATAGGACGGAATATCAATGCGTCCCGTCGAGGCGACTTGTGTTCCATTGACGATTTGCCGCTCGCCGATCATGGAGATCGACCCGAAATCCATCAGTTCGGTCTCGGTCACCGGCGGCAGCTCCCATTTCGAGAGCCAATAGAGCGCGCCAGCGATATCCACATTGCGGATAGTCATCGATTCAATGTGCTGTTCGGTGTTCATGCCGCCGGCTCTGGCGGCGATGAGCGCAATGGGGTTCTTAAGCGCGTTATCCATCAGGGCGCGTACGCCCGGCTGCAGGATTTTGTCTTCGGGCCCTGCCCTGCGGTCTTGGGTCAGTTGCTCTACGACTTCAGTCAGCGCGCTTCCGCCAAGCGGCGCGCGCGTTGAATAATAAAGCCCGTCAACTTGTTCGAACGCCATGCGTCCGCGATCATAGCCACGCGCGAACCCTTCAGCGATGGTGATCAGGACTTCGCTGCCGCCGCTTTCATTGAGGCGCAAGGTCATGTTCGAGTACGCCGCGCCATGAAGGCTTACAGCGCCGGCAAGCGCCGCCAGCGTTTGCCCGAAGCCGTTGGGTTCGTGCAAACG
>JANQOV010000091.1 GCA_028285645.1 Hyphococcus sp. | reverse complement strand
GTTTGCGGGTATTCGGTCAGACTTCGCAAAGACGGGCGATTATCAAACAGTGCGCGCCGGCGCGTATTCCCTTGCTGTGATAAGACAAAAAGACGGTGGTCTGCACGCTGTGCACAATATATGTCGACATCGCGGTACGGAGCTTTTCAGCAGTGCTAGCGGCAACGCCGGCAAGAGTATCGTCTGCCCCTATCACCGCTGGACCTATGGCCTAGACGGCGCCTTTCGCGGCGCGCCGAACATGGCCGATTGCTTTCCTGATATGGATCGCGAGCGCCATGCTTTGCTTCCCGCGTCGCTTGGGATTCTCAAGGACCTGGTTTTCGTTAACCCAAACCCGGACGCAGATTTCGCAGCGTCTACTCAACCGCTAGAGGGCCGCTTATGGCCTCACGACCTTGCGGCGCGTGATCTCCGCGAGGGGCCGCCGCTGCTCTACGATCTGAAATGCGACTGGAAGGTGTTCGTTGAGAACGCGATCGATGGATATCATCTCGCCTATCTTCACGAGCATACGCTGGGCGGGCCGGCGCCTGACAAAAATGTCTGGGAGCGGGCGGGGGACCATCTCATCTGGTACGCCACAGACGAAAAGGCGCGCCATCGCCTGCCGGGAAAAGTTCGCCGCGAAACAAAAAGCGCGCCAAAAGTCAAAAGCGGCGAACCGGTCGGTTATGGCGGCGTCTATTACATCTTCCCGACAACGATCATTACGCCAAGCCCTTACGGCTTCAGCATATTGTTGCTTGAGCCTTCAATGGCGGGTCGGTGCCGTTTGCATGTGCGCCAATGGGTCGGCCCGTGGCAATCGAAGGACGAGCGCAAACATATTCCGGGTTATGACAAATCAACCGGGATCATCTCGTCAGACAACTGGACAAAGCACCCGCTCGAAACCAGCGATTTCCAGACTGAAGATGTATGGATATGCGAGAAGGTGCAGCGCGGCCTTGAGTCGCCGGCCTTTTCGCCCGGTCCATTAGCGAAAGGCCCGGGCGCTGAAGATGCAATCACCTGGTTCCATGAAACGCTAAAGAGCGCAGGCGCCAGCGAAACTTAAGGCGGCGACGAAGACTGTCCTCAACCTTCTTCCGGCGGCGGTGAGGGAGGCTTATCGCCGCGAGGGCCGAATTCGCCGCGGCGGCGCCATTTCTTTCCACGATGGCGCTGCGCTTCTTCCATGAGCAGCGCCCGCTCTTCCGGCGTTAGTTGCTCAAACGCATTGATCATGGCGTCGCCAATCATCTTGTGCTGGCGTGTCTGCTCCGCTTGTAAGTCGCTCCGGGCTTTTTCAACCGTCGCCCGATCCCAGGGATCGGCGACGAGCGCCTCGTTGTAGGCGCGGCGCAGTCTCCTGATTTCTCGTCTTTGTTCGCGCATCGCCGGCATGCCCGCGCGCAAGGCTTCGCGGAAAGCTTCCCGCCGCTCCTCAGGTAATACATCCGTATGCCGCAACATCCGCATGCCGCCGCCAGCGCCGCCGCCAATTCTCTCGAGCCCGGGCGCCGGCGGGCCGCCGTGAGTCAGCAACCGGCCGGATATAAATCCAATCGCAAATACATTGACGATCACGGAAAGCGCCAGCGCCGCCAGCAATCCCTTGTTCATTTAACCGACCCCCTCTTCGTCCAGCAGCGCATCAGGAAGAATGTCTTCTGCATAAAGATAAAGTTCTTCCTCCGGCGATAACGCCGTACTCACATTTGCAGTAATAACGCCTGTGACGGCGCCGAAGGCGGCGATGCTGGCAAACGCGCCGGCTGCTGCATAACGAAAACGCCCGAACATCTTTTCCAGTCCGCCAAACGCCGCCGAGGCTTGACGCTTGCGCCGATGAAAATCGTCAAAGTCTTCGAGAAGGGTCCGCTTTAACGCTTCGCTAGTCTCGAGCATACGCGCCTCTTTAAGCGCTGCGTCAATGAGCGCTTCTTCTTCCGGGGTTAACTCAGGAGATGTTGGAGATTGCGTCATGGCTCATCGTTCCGGTTAAGTGATGTTGCATTGGCGCCAGCCGGTCGCGCAAATTGCGCCGCGCCCGCGCTAATAGCGATTCCATCGCGTCAACGCTAATATTCATAATGTCCGCGGCTTCGATATTTGAAAGCTCCTGCAGATGGCAAAGCGTTACTGCAATCCGCTGGCGATCGGGCAGCATGTGGATCGCTTGTTCAATGGCGCGAGCACGCTCGTTTGAAAATAGCGCGTCATCGGGACCTGCAGCCGGATCGGGCATTTCCGGACCTTCCTCTTCCGGCAATTCGCGGCCGCGCTTGCGCAACTGATCAAGGCAAAGGTTCATGGCGACACGGGTCAGCCAGGTTTCGAATTTTGCGCCCTGCGGCTTCCAGCGGTCCGCATGTTTCCAGAGCCGAAGGAAGGTCTCCTGCGACGCGTCTTCAGCTGCAGCGCTATTTTTCAGCATTCGGTAACACACTGCGTACACCCGGTTGGTATGGCGCTCAATCAACATCGCCGCAGCCGCGCGGTCGCCCGCGCCCGCCCGGCGAACCAACGCCTCATCGTTTTCCTCCGCGTTCGACAATCGTCCCGCCGCTCAGTTGCGGCGCCGCCAGAACGCAACAGATGGCGGCGCCGGATTGTCGCTTTAGCCCCGGCCACGTCGGTGATGGCCGCGGCCCCGGCGTGGTTTTTCATCTTCACTTAAGACGCCATTGCCGTCCTTGTCTAATTTGTCGAAGCGTTCCTGCGCCGCATTAATGAACTCTGTGCGATCAACAACTCCATCGCCGTTTTTGTCAGGGTTGCGCTCGGCGCGTTTGGCCTCTCGGAAGGCTTTCATTTCATCGCGAGAAATTGACCCGTTGCCGTCCGTATCCGCGGCTTCAAGCATTTCCGCTCGGCGGGCGCTGCGCTCTTCGTCGCGGGCCGCCAACTCTGATTGGCTGATTTCGCCGTCGCCGTTCGTGTCGAGACGGTCAAATCGTTTATCGCCCTTGCTGTCCTGGGCGAGGGCGCCGGCGGCGAGCATGCTGACGCCAAGAGCGCCGATCAAGCCAAGTGCAGTTCGTTTGTTCATGTCTTTAATCCTTTTTCATTGTCGGTTATCGCCCGGCATTGATGAAACGGCCTAGCGCGCAGATTCCGTCGCTTCTTTCTGAAGCGCCCGGAAATCGGCGGCCAGCGCGCCTTCCGCCGTTTCAAGGGACTTGGCGGCAATGCGGCCTTCACCCGGCGGGGCCATGGCGATTTCGAGGGGCTTGCCGGAAGCGTTGATGGCAATATCGGCAAAGGCGATCATGCGTTTTGCGTCTGGTGAGAAAGCGCAAGAGGTGATCCGACCGACTGCTTTTCCCGCGCCCTTTCCGGCGGCAAAGACGGCAACGCCCGCCGTTGCTTCTTCCGTATCGAGCATTAACGTCACGAGCGTGCGTGACGGCGCTGGTGCGGTTTGCCGCAAGGCGCGGCGGCCGTTGAACCAGCCGCGATCAAGGGGCGCCAAATGCGGCAGACCAAGTTCCGCCGGCGTCCGCGCTTGGCCCGGCCGCGCATTCTCTGCGCTGACAAAATCTGCGCCAGGGCGCGGCGCGCCGCTTTCAATGCGTAAGACCTCCAGCGTGTCGAGCCCTGCTGGCGTCATGCCGTCAAACCGCATGAGCCGCTCCCAGACAGTGAGCGCTTCTTCGCGCGGAAACACCATTTCAACCCCCGGAAGCGCGCCGAATTCCGTCGTGCGCGCCGCAGTTTCAACACCGCGCACGTGACCGGATGCGGCAACGCTCTCACCGGACAGATCAATCCCTGCTTTCGCCGCCGCTTCGCGGGCTTTGGGGCCGAACACGCCAAGCGCTGACACTTGCGCTGTGATGTCGTCAAAAGAAACATCGAGCCCGCGGGCGGCAAGTCGCATTCGGCGGGCGTGCGGCCGGGGCGTTGTCAGCAATAGGAGATCGCCAGAAAGCCGCGAGACTTCCGCAAGGTCGATCACCGCGCCTTCGTCCGACAGAATAAGCCCGCGGGCGCTTTCCCCGGGCTCAAGTTTTTTTGCCGGCGCCGTTGCAACACGCGTCGCCATCATCGCCGCGTCGTCCCCGCGTATGGCGTAACGCGTAATGGCGCCGAGGTCCGTAATGATCGCTGCCGAATGCGCTGCGGCATATTCCTGTTCGATTGACGTATAGAGCCGCGCCGCCGACCATCCGTTGACGGAAGTCCAGATGTTCGCCTCACAGTAGGACGCAGAGGCGGCGTAAAGCGCTGTCGCTTTTGGGCTTTCCGTCACGAAATCTTCCGCGGAAAAAATCATGGAGCGCCGCCATGGATTCTCGCATAGGCGATTGCCGCCTTGGCGGCGCGGCGACCAGCGGCGGCGGATAGGCCTGCGCCCATCTGCGCTTCCGGTCCGCAAAAGAACATGCCGCGGACGCCGCTCGCGCCAGCGAATCCATTTGCGCGCCGCCATTGCTGCAGGATAGTCGGCGGCGCTGCATGAGCGATGGCGTCAGCGCCGGTTTCGACGGCGATGTCCGGGGGCAATGTCAGTCTTGTTTCCTCAATACGATCGCTTAACTGGGGAGCAATGTAATCTAGGTTCTTGATGATCGCTGCTTCTACCTGTTTTCGATATACCTCATCAGGTGCGGCGTTAAACGGTAATGGGTGGGCGATGGCGGAGAGATAGTGGGCGCCATCGCCAGCGTCTTTTGTTTTAGCGGCATTTGGCAATATCGCTTCGACGATCAGTTTTTCGGGAACGCGGCCGGCGCGAGCGGCGTTGAATGCTTTGCGGAGGCTTCCATGTTTCGGCGCAAACATCAGTCGGCGCAACGCGGTGGCTGGCAAATCATCATATTCGTCATCGGCGGCTTTAGCCTTAGCGTGAAACAAAGCCGAACAATATATCGGTCGCCAGTTCCCAAAAAGGCCCTGAAACTCGATGTTGAGGAACTGCGTGCCGATGGTTTCAAGGAAGGCCCGGCGCGCATCCAGTGCATGAATGACAATCGGTGTTCTGATTTGTCCGCCTTCAGATAATTCGACTCCAGCGACGCCGTCCCATTCGATGATGATTGATCTGACTTGCATTGAAGCGCGGATATCGACCTTGGCGCCTTGGGCTGCTCGGCGCAGCGCATTCATGATCGCCGCCGCGCCGCCTTCCGGATAGGCGATAGCGCCCTGCAGGCCAGAAGCCTCGCCGGACCAGCGTTTGACAAGATTGAAAAAACTGTAAGGCGCATGCGGCGCAGCCGAAGTGCGGAATGCGGCTTCCGCCGACAACAAATCCCGCAATGGACCTTCGTTTGTTCCACCGCCGATAATGTCATCGATGGATGCAACGGCGCAGCGCATCACCTGGCGCTGCGCTTTGTCACCGGCATGGGCAAGCGCCGTGTCGAATGCGTTTTCGCTTTTCATGCCGTCATAGTCCGGCGCGGCAAGCGGCACGCGCAACTGCGCCGCCATCTCTAGAGTGTTTTCGACAAGTGACTGGAACGCTTCCGCATCATCGCTCGCTGCGATTTCCGGCGCTTGGAAAGCCCGGGCCGGATCGCCATTGACAGTGATCGCCGCGTGATTTTCAAAAAAATAAGTGGTCTCAAGACGCCGCGCTGCATAGGCGAGCCCGAGTTTATAAAGACCAAGGTCTGAAATCACGTCGGGGTCAAGCTGGAACGCTAAATGCTCGCCATGGGCGGTTCCTTGCGTAATCGGGTCATCATCGGCGGCCCCAATTTCAGGCGAAGCGCCAAGAAGCACTGTACGCAGGCCAGCCTTGCCGAGATAGGCCGCCGCCGCCAGCCCGTCGGCGCTGGCGCCGATGACGACCGCGTCGATGCCGCCTTCGATGGTGCCAGCGGAGCTCGTGTCGATCTTTGCGTCAGTGGTCATTGAGCAATTGGTCCGCCAGCGTTACTGCTGCGCTGATCTTGTTGGTGGACAAGGGCTGGATGATGATTTTCGGATCATCGATGATGATCGGGTCCTGATCATCAGGGAATCGCGCGCCGTCTAGAAAAATGTCCGTGTGCTGGATTTTCGTTTTGAAATCAGGGAAACGCTCCGCCATTCGTTCAATGACGCGCGCGATGACGGCCTGACGGTCCTGGCCCGTCCATTCGCGCGGCTCGTCATCTTCCATAAAACGATCCGGGCAATAAGCGGTCTTTACAATAATTTCGTCCGGCGGCCTGATCTCGAAGGAGACCGGTAATTTTTCGGGCAATCGGCCCTCGACGACAGCATCGCGCGCCTCTTGCAGGTCATCAAATTCGTCAATGATAAAAAATGCGGCTTTCGCATCGCCAGCGGGCGGCTCTATGCGATCGGAAAGCTTGATTGAAACAGTCGCCTGTGCTGCGCCGGTAACGTCGAAAAGCGCTGACTCGCGTGTCGTTCTAACTCCCGCCCGACGCGCAGCGGCGGGACTTGCGCAAATGACAAGTTTTGTTTTCAACCGCTCGCCACCTGACAGATTCAGATGACGGAATTTATCACCGCTCGCATCGACCGAAGCGATTGCGCCCTCAATAATCTCTACACCTGCATCAATGCAGACTTTCTCAAGCGTATCGCAAAGGGGCGGCGAGGATGTCGATAGGCGATGCGGCCAGGCGGCGGCGTCAAACAGGGATGCAAGGGATCCGACCGATCCCGCTTCTGCGCCGCCCAACCCCTGGCGCGAAAGCGCCTGCACTGCGATATGGGTTTTAAGCGCCTCATTTTCGAAATAATCATCCAGCCAATCGGCGCAGGACGCAGCAAGGCCAGCAAGATCGTCGATTGACATCGTAGCGGTGCGCGCGCCATTGGCGCCGCTCATTGCAGCGCCAGCGGCAAGTTGTGTGGAGATACTCGCCGCATCGTCTGACATAGCGGAAACATCACGTGCAAAATCGGACCAAAGCGCATGATCGCCGATGTCATCGGCTTGAAGGGCGCTTTGCGTTCCGGCTATGCTTTCAACGGTTGATATAGTTTTCCCATCCGCCAACAAACTGACAACTGCGCTGACCGGCGCGACGGCGATGTCATAGCGTTGCAGATCAAGCCGCCGCCAGACAAAATTCGGAATCCCGTCGGTCATCTGAGAGCGGCGCCTTTTCTTCTCAGGTGTTTTCGTCGGGATTTTGAGAAGGCCCACGCGAGCGGCGCGCTTGGCTGAACAGGCGGCGGCGCAATAGGCGGCTGCTTCATCGCCTATGACAATCAGATCATACTGCCCGGTCATCGCGTACTCTTTGCCGCAACTGCGCAAATAATGGCGCAAATCAATTCAGGCGCCCCGGACCTTCTGATTCTAAGGGCAGCCTATCACGCTCCGGTAGATTCGCGCTACTTCACCTTGCTGATTGGTTAATATCGTCGCCGCATCTTCGATATTTTCGGCGCCGACTAGCTCAGTCATGCGGGATTTCAGGGCGGCGCCCGCTTCATCGGGCTTAAAGGCGCCGCCCATGGCCGCGCGGCTGACCTGATGCGCTGCTTCGAACAGATTGAGCGCCTCAGTCAGGCGCGCCGCATCCGCGGATGAAAGGAGCTCATTTGCCTCAAAAAATGCGATCGCTTCTTTCGGCGCCCGCGGCGCGCGGCCGATATGGGCGCCGTGGTTGAGGGCCAGGAACTGGCAGATGAAATTGATCTCCGTTATGCCGCCCGATGCGTATTTGATGTGGAAGGGCGAAGCGGCAGGTTTTGCCTCTGCAATACGGGCGCGCATGTCGATGACGTCCTCGCTGAGTTTAGACGCGTCGCGGGAACGGGTTAAAATTACGTCGATTTCCGTGTTGATCTTGTCGGCTAGCTTTTGCGAACCGAAAAGCACCCGCACTTTGGCGAGCGCCATTAATTCCCAGGTCCAGGCTTCTTCTTCATAATATCGCGAAAATGCTGAGAGGCTTACCGCCGCCGGGCCGGCGCGGCCGGATGGGCGTAATTGCATGTCGACTTCATAAAGAGCGCCTTCCTCAGTCGCTGCGGACAAGGCGGTTACGATGCGCCTTACGAGGCGCGTATAATATTGAACGGCGCCGAGCGACTTCTTACCGGTTGATTCCGCATCCGCCGGCGCATCGTAGATGAACGTAAGATCGACGTCTGACACCGCCGTCATCTCACCAGCGCCGAGGCGACCGAACCCCAAAACGACCAAGTCGCCGTCTATCTTGCCGTGAGCGCTTTCCATCTCCTTTTGGGCTGCGGGGATCAGCGCAGCGATGGCTGCGTCAGCGATAGCGGTAAATCGCTTCGCCGCTTCATCCGGCGGCAACAATCCGACGGCGAGCTGCGCGGTGATGCGAAACCGCTCTTCGCCAGCCCAGCGACGAACGCCATTCAATTGTGATTCGTAGTCAGCGCACCCCTGAAGCGCAGCCTTTAATCTTTCGGCATAGTCTTCAGGCGCAGGCGGCGGCGCCGACCATTGATGTTCCAAGAGCTGTTCGACGAAGTTCATTCGCTTTGAAAGCTCGCGCCCAAGATAGGGCGAAATCGTCATGATCCGGATCAGCGTTTCGAAAATTTCTGGATTGTTGGCGAGCAGCGAGAATACTTGAACGCCTGCAGGCAGCTCCGTCAAAAAATCGTTGAAGGCGAAGAATGCATCGTCTGCGTCGCCCGCTTCAGACAACGCCTCAAGGAGTGGCGGGATGAGCTTCGTCAAGAGCTCTCGGGCGCGCTGTGTCCGGGTGGCGCGAATACTTCCCGCATGCCATTTGCGAATGACTTCGCTGATGTCGGCGGCGCGGCAAAAGCCCATTTTTGAAAGCGTTTCAAGGGTCGCCGGATGATTGTCGACCCCAGTAAAGATGAGTGAGCCAGCCTCGCTTGAGAGCTGTTTTTCGTATTCAAATAGATCCGCGAAATGATCATGCACGCGGCGCAGCGTTGTCTCGATGCGGGCGCGAAGTTCGCTGACATTTTGAACGCCTAGAAACGCTGCAATTCGCGCCGCTTCGGCTTCTGACTTGGGCATGCGATGGGTCTGCTCGTCATTGACCATCTGCAGGCGGTGCTCGACCTGGCGCAAATAGCGATAGTCATCCGCGAGTTCATCGGCGGCTTGTTTGCTAACGGCGCCGTTTGCCTGCAGCGCTTTGAGCGCAGCAAGGGTTTCGCGAACGCGCAATGCCGGAGCCTTGCCGCCCAAAATCAATTGCTGAGTCTGCGCGTAAAACTCGATTTCGCGAATCCCGCCGCGGCCAAGTTTCAGGTCATGTCCGAAGAACTCGATATCGCCGCCGCCCTTGGTGGCGTGAATTTGCCGCTTGACGGATTTGACGTCTTCGATTGCCGCATAGTCGAGATATTTTCGCCACACGAAAGGCCTGAGCGCTGAAAGAAGCTTTTCGCCGACAGCAATATCGCCAGCGGCGGCGCGCGCCTTGATGTAAGCAGCGCGCTCCCAGTTCTGACCATAAGCTTCGTAATAGGTTTCCGCGGCGTAAATTGAAAGCGCTGCGGCTGTTGCGCCCGGGTCGGGCCTTAGCCTTAAATCCGTTCGGAACACATACCCTTCTGCGGTTTGCGTTTGCAGCGCGTGCACCATGTCGCGTGTTGCGCGTACAGCAAGCGCTTGCGCTTCGTGAGCATCGGTTTGCTGCATTGTGTCGGGATCAAAGACAACGACCAAGTCAATATCGCTTGAATAGTTGAGCTCAAACGCGCCGTGCTTTCCCATGGCGATCACGCCAATGCCGCTTTGTCTCGAATCGAGGACATCGGACTTTTGTTTTTTGAGCGCCATGGCGAGCGCCGCATCGACAGCTGCGTCAGCAAATTGCGACAAGCGTTTCGCCGCCTCCATGACGTCCCAGTAACCGGCGATGTCTGCGAGCGCGATGGTCAGCGACGCCTTGTCCTTGGCGCGACGCAAACCGGCGAGCTGCGCCTCTTTCGTCTCAAGGGCAGCGCTCTCAAGGGCGTCACGCGCAGCAGCCGTCGTCATGTCTTCTGGCGGCGTGTTAAGGATTTCGACAGCAAGCTGAGGGGTTCGCTGCATGAGACGGCGAAGATAAGGCGAGCAGCTTGCGACCGTCTCCAAAAAGTCGACAGCGTCATCGCCCACGCCTGCCCTTCTCAGGGCGCCGCCGACCGCATCACGGAAATCTGTGAGGGCCTCCACGTCATAAACGAGCGGCCTTTGATTGATGGCGTCTTTTAAGGGATGGGGCGTCGACATCAGGCGTAGTTGATCACGCTGGCGCGGCCAGCGCCAGAAAAAAACCGCCGCGCTCGGAAACCCCGAACGCGGCGGCCATTTGGTAAGTCAATGAAACGTTCGGTTAGCAGCCGGCTGCCTGTTTCAGATGTGAAGACGGGCGGAAGCGCAGGCTCTTGGACGCCTTGATCTTGATTTCCTCGCCCGTGCGCGGATTGCGGCCTTTGCGTGCGGCGCGCTTGGAAACCGTAAAGGTGCCAAAAGTACCAATCGTGTATTTGCCTTCTTTTTTGGCTTGCTTAAGGCCCCGTTCGATTTCGCCGAAAACCAGTTCGACAACGCGCTTTGCTTCAGCGTTCGACATGTCGCCCGCTTGCGCAACATTCGCAATAAATTCTGCCTTGCTCATAGTGATCGTCCTTTGAAGTTTTGCGTTTGGCGCGGCGCGCCGTTCCGCCCGACAATGAGCGGCGTTGATCGACAAAGAACTGATTTCCCAAAAACGGCAAGTGCGAATTTCGATATTTCCTATATTTTAGCAGGTGAATTTTGAAACTGCTGATTCGTTTCAGCGCGGCGGCGGCGGAAAGATCATGACGAATTTCAATCCGCAGCCTTCTCCGTCATGATGCGGCAATCCGTCTTCCACATAAAGCCGCGCGTTGTGGGCGCGGGCAATGGCGGCGACAAGACTAAGCCCAAGCCCGTTGCCTTGCGTCGATCGGCTGTGCTCAAGGCGCACAAAGCGTTCGAGAATGCGTTTTCGGTCTTCTGGCGCAACGCCAGGTCCGTCATCGGTAACGCTTAGCCCGGCGCCGCCTTTTTTGATCGGCCCCGCCTTAACTTCGATGCGGGCGCCGCCGCCGGCGTATTTGAGGGCATTGTCGAGAAAATTGGCGATCGCCTGAGACACCAATTCGCGCGACCCGATGATCGGCGCAGCAGGCGCGGTTTTCAACACGAGTTCAAAGCCTGCATCTTGCGCCGCCGGCTCATAAAGTTCGGCCATTTCTTCGGCGATTGCGACAAGATCGATTGGCTCCATGACGCCGGCGCCTTCGCCGCTTTCAATACGTGCGATAGAGAGGAGCGCATTAAACGTTGCAAGCATGCGATCGCTATCCTCGATGGTCGCGTGCAGCGCCCGCTCTTTGTCTTCGCCGCCGTTCAGCGCATCGCTCAATCGATTGCGGATGCGGGTCAGCGGCGAGCGCAAGTCGTGGGCGATGTTGTCGCTCACATCGCGCATGCCATTCATCAGCCGCTCAATCTGGTCGAGCATGGAATTAAGGTTCGACGACAAGTGATCAAGTTCGTCGCCGGCGCCGGTGAGCGAAATACGTTGCGATAAATCTCCGGCGCGGATAGCCCGTGCGGTTTTGTTGACGGCGTCGACGCGGCGCAGCAGCGAGCGCGAGAAGATCAGCCCAATGACAACCCCGAAGGCGATGGTCACCAAAGCAATGCGCAAGATGACCCCTTGCGAGCGCTTGCGCAGGCTCTCGCGGCTGGCGACATCGCGAGCAACGACAATCAGGTAAGACGCTTCAGCTTCCGGCGAGGCGCGAAACCGCATGATCTTGCCGCGCGCTTCGCGCTCTTGAACGCCGGTTTCACGCCCCGCCGCATCGACCAGGGGGCGCTCGAAATTGAAGTTGAAAAAGCCGCCTTCGGCGTCGAGGGCTTCCGGCGGCAGGGCGGTAAGATTGCCCGCCAGAAGTGCGCCCGACGGCGCGGCAATCAACATATAGATGCTGTCGTCGCGCCAGGCGACGCGCTGTCGAATGACGCGGGTAAGCATGCCGGGCCCGGAAGTCGCGAAAAGATCGGCCAGCACCGTGATTTCTGAGTCGATGGTTTCGTCAGTCTGCTTCGCCGCCTCGCCGAACGTCGCCTGATAGACAAAAGCGCCCAGCACGGCGACGGCGCTCGCAAACAGGAGAACGTAGATAACCGTAAACCGGAAAGACGTAGTGCGAAGGACGCGTAGCATGCGCTAAGTTATAGCGCAGGTTGCGGGGCGCTGCGCAATGGCTTCATTGGTTTGCGTGGGTCGGCAAATCTTCGCTTATCGGGAAAACAAGCATTGCGGCCGCGAGATTCGCTAAGGCCCGGCCTTAATCGTCATCGGAGATCGTGTAACCCGCGCCGCGAATAGTCTTGAGCAGGGGCTTGTCAAAATCCTTATCGATCTTGGACCTGAGCCTTGATATGTGAACATCAATGACATTGGTCTGCGGATCGAAGTGATATTCCCAGACATTTTCGAGCAGCATGGTGCGGGTGACGACTTGGCCCGCATGGCGCATCAAATATTCGAGCAACCGGAATTCGCGCGGCTGCAGGTCGATTTTTTGCGATGCGCGACGGACGGTGCGCGTGATGACGTCAAGTTCAAGGTCGCCGACCTGATAGCGCGTCGTTACATCTGTCGGCGCGGCCCGCCGGCGGCCCAGCGCTTCAACCCGCGCCAACAATTCTGAAAAAGCGTAAGGCTTGACGAGATAATCATCGCCGCCCGCCTGCAGCCCTGATACGCGGTCATCGACTTCGCCGAGCGCAGACAAAAACAGGGCCGGGGTTTCATCTCCCTCGTCACGGCGGCGCGACAAAAGCGTCAGCCCGTCGAGTTTCGGCAACATGCGATCAACAACATAAGCGTCGTAGTCGCCCGCTGCGGCCATGTTCAGACCCGATTCGCCGTCCAGGGCGTGATCGACAACATGGCCCGCCTCGCGCAATCCTTTCGATACAAAGGCCGCCGCTTCGGCGTCGTCTTCAATCACCAAGACTCTCATAATCTGATCCTCGTCTCGTCCGCGCCGACTCAAATAAGCGGCGCGCGCTTAATCCGCGTGCAATGAAAGAGCGCCGAACTGGCGATTTTCGCCGAACTGCATGCGCAGCAAGACGGCGTCCTTGTTCTCTTTTTTGGCGTTCTCGATCTTGTCGTTCAGCGAGCGGCGCGATGTCACCGGTTCGCCGTCAACCTGCAAAATGACGACGCCAGCGCGAAGGCCAGCTTCTTGCGCAGGGCTGCCAGGGCGGACGCCGGTTACCAGCACGCCGTCTACATCCTCCGGCACCCGAAACTGCTGACGTAATACATCGCTCAAATCCGTTACCCGAAGCCCCATATCAGCCGCCGCATCGTCATTATCATTGGCTGGTTCAGCTTCATCGACTGACTGCTGGTCGTCGCGCTGGCCAAGGGTCACGTTCAGCGTACGCTCTTTTTCGTCGCGCAAGACTTTCAGCTTGACCTTCGCGCCCGGCGCATAGCTTGCGACTTTGCGCGATAACTCATTCGGGCTTTCCACATCGTCGCCGTCAACGCCTAAAATGACATCGCCACTGGCGACACCGGCTGCGGCGGCAGGCGTATCTTCAAGGACTTCAGCCACCAAAACACCGCCGCTGTGCTTCAATCCAAGCGCTGCTGCGATTTCAGTTGTGACTTCCTGCAACTGAATGCCAAGCCAGCCTCGCGTGACAGAACCATTGGCGATCAGTTGCTCGACGGTGTCTTTCGCAACGCGCGCCGGAATCGCAAAGCCTATACCGACGGAACCGCCGGTTGGCGAATAGATCGCTGTATTGACCCCAACGACGCGGCCGGCAAAGTCAAATGTCGGTCCGCCGGAATTGCCGCGATTGATCGGCGCGTCGATCTGAATGAAGTCAAGATACTGGTTTTCGCGGTTTTGCCCGCCGATTGCCGAAACGATGCCTTTGGTGACGGTGCCGCCCAGGCCGTAGGGGTTGCCGACCGCCAGCACGTCGTCGCCAACGCGCAGATTTACGTCGTCGGCAAATTCCACATAAGGCTGATTACTCATCGGCTCGACTTTCAAAACCGCGAGATCCGTCAAGGGATCGGTTCCAACGATTTCGGCGTCAAACTCCTCGCCGCCGGCAAGGCGAATTTTCACAGAATCTGCGTCCTGAACCACATGATTGTTGGTGACGATATGACCGTCCCCGTCGATAAAAAATCCTGAGCCTTCAGCTTGCATGCGCTGGCGGTTCTCAAAATCATCACCATTGTCACGGGGCGGGCCGAAGCGAAAGAAATCCTCAAACATGCTTGGGATTTGCGGGCCCTGAATCTCACGCTCAACAAGGACGCTGACAACAGACGGGCTTACCTGTTCAACAAGGTCGGCCGTTGAAATTGTCCCAACAGCCGATGCTGTCGGCGCGGTCAATCGGGGGGCTTGGGCGCTGGCGTTCGTGGAGTAGGAAAATCCTGCAACCGTCAATGCTACGGCTGCGGCGCCCGCGGCCAGAATGCTCAAGAATGGCGCTTTCGTTTTCGACGTCGTCAACTTCATCATACTTGCCTTTTTTAGTGCTCTTCTTTGTCTTCAGCCTTGATTGGCTTTGGTTTGCCAAGGCGCCCCGCATTACATTTTCGGATATCTACGATAAATAAGCATGACCGCACTGTGGCAAAGCCGCGGCGGCGCATTAAAAATTGTTAAATCGGCGGGGCCAGGCGCGATATTGTCCTGACACCCTCGGTCATCATGCGGTGAACCGGGCATTTGTCAGCGATTTCAAGGAGCCGCTGCCGCTGACTTTCGTCAAGATCGCCGGTGACGGTGAGTTCTTTTTCAAGGCGTCGGCTCACATGGGCGTCTTCGCCTTCAGCGCGACGGATACTTATTTCAACACAATCCAAAGCCCATCCCTTTCTTCGTGCATACATACGAATGGTCATCACGCCGCACGCGGCAAGGGCTGCTTCCGAAAGCCGTGTCGGGTTGGGGCCAAGATCATCGCCGCCTTCGTCGCGCCCGGCGTCGCTCACCAGCGGATGACCATCAACTAACAAGGCGGTTGCGAACGGTTTGTCTTTCATCGCAACGGCAAGGGCGCCGTCCATGAAAGCAGACGCAGTATTGGGCAGGGTAGATGCGGGTTTCGCTTGGGGCTGCGCATCCAAGTAACGCGACGCCCAGGCGGCGAGCACGCTGGCGGCATAATGGGCGTCCTCAGTGTTGCTAAGCAGGTGATCGGCTGTATCGAGACTAACAAAGCTTTTCGGATGCTTGGCGGCGACAAAAATCGAGGTTGCGTTTTCAATCCCAACCGTTTCATCCAGCGGCGCATGCATCACAAGAAGCGGCCGCTTGAGCGCGCCCGCCGCTTTCAGAACATTCTGGTCTGCGAGATCGTCGAGGAACTGTTTCTTGATCGTGAAGGGCCGCCCGGCGAGGCTGACGGTGGCGCGGCCTTCGCGTTCGATCTCTTCGCGCTTTTCGCCGATCTGAAGGGCGACGTGATCTGCTTCCGCCGGCGCGCCGATAACCGCTACGCCTTTTGCTTCTGGTATCTGCAGCGCCGCAACGATTGCCGCCGCGCCGCCAAGACTGTGACCGATAATGATGCTTGGCGCTTCAAACTCCTGGCGCAGATAATCGGCGGCTTTCACCAAGTCTTCGACGTTGGACGAAAAGTTCGTATTAGCGAAGTCGCCTTCGGAGGCGCCGAGCCCTGTGAAGTCAAAGCGTAATACCGCAAAGCCTTCAGCGCGCAGCGCCCGCGCCACCTCTCGGGCCGCCTTAATGTCCTTGGAGCAGGAAAAACAATGGGCGAACAGGGCATAGGCTCGCGGACGCCCGAGGGGCAATTCCAGCGCCGCCGCCAGCCTTTCGCCGCCAGCGCCTTCAAATTCAGTTTTTTGGGTTTGTCCGCTCACTGTTGATGCTCCGCTGAAGGTGGTCGATGTGGATTCCGGCGTTTGATTAGGCGGGGCCCTCAAGGCGTTTTCTGCGCTGCTTAGTCGGGGCTGGACCGGAAGATCGGCGCCGCTCGCCAGAGATGCAACCAACAAACGAATGCCGTCACTTCAAAACACCGCTAGCAGAGTGGAATCGGCTAACAAAAAACCCCAAAGCGCCGCCATTTTTGTGGTTAACGGCTGTCACAAAGGCAAACTTATCCACGGGTCTTAAAAAGGCCCTAGAATGCGCAAATTGAAAAATTCAATGGAAACCGCTCCGAAAACACCGTGGAAATGCTCGTTGCTGCATTGCCTGAGCAGGAAATAGCGCGTTTAAGACGAGGCAGTGCGAAAAGCCTAAACAGAGCGGGGCGAACCGGCGTAAAAAGTCGGACCAGATTCCAGGAATTAAGACGCCGTGACGCAAGGAACAGTCAATACGCGACAGACGATTGTCCAACTCCTCTCCAACATGTCGGATGGGAAGGAGATAAGGTCCTATCTGCAGCGCTTTTCGGAAGTCGATCAGTCGCGCTTCGCCATCATCAAGATTGGCGGCGCGATCCTTGCCGAGCAATTGGAAGAGACCGCAGCGGCGCTTGCCTTCCTGCATACGGTAGGTCTTACGCCAATCGTCCTGCATGGCGGCGGACCGCAACTCGACAAGACGCTAAAAGAACGAGGGATCGAGACCAGGAAGATAAATGGCCTTCGGGTGACCGACGCCGCAACGCTGGACGCCGCCAGGGACGTCTTCATTGGCGCAAATATCAAGCTGGTGGAGGCGGTGCGCGCCCAAGGGGTTGCTGCTCACTCCTTAACCTCGGGCGCTATCGAAGCCGATTATCTCGACCGCGAAAAATACGGTTTTGTGGGCGAGCCGACCCATATTCGCCTTGGGCTCATTCGTTCGATTGCGGATTCAGGCGCAATTCCCATTCTCACCTGCCTTGGCCTCGCGCCAGGCGGGCAGTTGGTGAATGTGAACGCCGACGCCGCCACCCGCGCCCTCGTGCACGCCCTGCAGCCCATGAAGATCATCTTCTTGGCCAGCGTGGGCGGGCTTCTCGACGAGGCTGGCGAGATTATTCACTCGATTAATCTTGCCGCCGATTATGAAGAGCTGATGGCGCAAGCCTGGGTGACCGACGGCATGCGGCTGAAGCTGGAAGAGATTAAACGTCTGCTTGATGACGCGCCCTTATCATCGTCGGTGTCGATCACCACGCCCTCTGGTCTGGTGCGCGAGCTCTTCACCCATGGCGGTTCCGGCACGCTGATTCGCAAGGGCGAGTTAATCGTGAAGGCGGCAGACAAAAAAGCCCTCGATAGCGTGCGCGTTGCCGCACTGATCGAAGAGGCGTTTGATCGCAAACTGCTTTCCGATTGGTGGGAAGATTTTGATCTCGATGCCGCTTTTGTTTCGGAGACCTATCGCGCCGGCGCTTTCATATCGACGATCGACGATTTTACTTACCTCGACAAATTCGCGGTGATCGAAGAAGCCCGCGGCGAAGGATTAGCGCGCACCGTCTGGCGCCGATTCACGGCAGAGCATCCGAATTTTTACTGGCGCTCACGTACGGACAATGGCTTTAACGCGTTTTATGCCGCGCAGGCAGACGGCTCGGCGCGGCGTGGTCCGTGGACGGTGTTTTGGAAAGGCGACATGGGTTTTGAGAAAATCGCAGCCGCGGTGGACCGGGTCGCAGCGCTTCCGCCATCATTCGAAGGAGAATAGGTCCATGACCGAACCCTTTCTCGTTGGACTGATCGGCGCCCGCGGCCACACCGGGCGCGAACTCATTCGCCTGATCGCGGGTCATCCTGAGTTGATGCTCGCTTATGCAGTGAGCCGCGAATGGGCGGGACGTAGGGTAACAGAGATTGCCCCGGAAGATCAGGACGAGTGCATCTTCGAAGCGCTGAGCGCCGAGGAAGCCGCAGCGCGCCGAGCAGATGTGGTCATTCTTGCGCTGCCTGACGGCGCTGCGGCGGATCATGTCGCAGCTTTTGAAGAAATCGCGCCGAAAAGAGTGTTGGTGGATCTGTCGGCGGATCATCGCTTCAACGACAATTGGGCCTATGGCCTGCCTGAGCTCAATCGCGCCGCCATCAAGGGTGAAAAACGCATCGCCAATCCCGGCTGTTATGCAACCGCTACGCAATTGGCGCTGGCGCCCCTGGTTGAAAAATTTGACGGCGCGCCAACGGTGTTCGGCGTCTCAGGCTATTCCGGCGCCGGTTCTACGCCATCGCCAAAAAACGACGTCGAGCGCCTAAAAGATAATCTTATGCCCTACGCCCTCGTTGGTCATAAACATGAGCGTGAGGCAACGCATCATCTCGGCAGGCCGGTGCGGTTTTTGCCGCATGTACATCCCGCCTTTTCGGGACTGCTGGTCACGGCAAATATTCCGCTTACGGAGGAAATGTCGAAAACAGAGCTTGCAGGTTTGTTCGAAACACACTATAAAGATGAGCCATTGATCAGCCTCAGAAATGCGCCGCCGGAACTCAAAGACGGAACTAGCCGCAAGGGGGTTCTCATCGGTGGTTTTGACGTGAGCGACGACGGTAAACACGTGGTCGTCGTCGCCGCGGAAGACAATTTGTTGAAGGGCGCTGCGGTGCAGGCCATTCAAAATGTCAATCTGGCGCTTGGTCTTCATGAATTGACGGGGATTGCGACCTAACAAATGGCGGCATCAGAAACTGAGTTTCTCGTACAATCGGCGACTTATCTGGGCGCCGCTGCGATCGCCGTTCCAATCTTCAACCGCTTCAAGTTGGGCGCGATCCTCGGCTATCTCGCCGCCGGGGTCATCGCCGGTCCGTTCGTGCTCGACCTTCTCCATGAAGAAGAAGGCGTCTTCCATGTCGCTGAACTCGGCGTGGTGCTCTTTTTGTTTGTTATCGGGCTCGAACTCTCCCTTTCGCGGCTATGGTCGATGCGCAAAAACATCTTTGGCCTCGGCGCCGCGCAAATGGGCATCACCGGGGTTGTCATCGCCGGCATTTTTGTCGCCGCAGGGGTGATGCCCGCGACCGCGGCGATCATCGCGGGACTTTCCTTCGCGTTCTCCTCAACCGCATTTGTTCTGCAATTGCTCCGCGACCGGGGTGACTTAAACACAGACTACGGATCGCGCGCTTTCTCGATCGTATTGTTTCAAGATATCGCCGTCATCCCGTTGCTCGCAGTCATTCCATTTGTCGCCGGCGGTGTTGGAGAAGCGGCGGGCTGGGACAGCGCGCTCAAGGCGGCTGGCGTTATCGCGGCGCTCGTCCTCATCGGCCGGTACGGCCTTAACCCTATTTTCCGGATTGTTGCGGGGTCGGGTTCGCGCGAAGTTTTCGCGGCGACAGCGCTATTGGTCGTTGCGCTTACTGCGCTGGCTGTTTCCTGGGCGGGTCTTTCCATGGCGCTTGGCGCCTTCCTTGCCGGCGTTCTGCTGGCTGAGTCCTCTTATCGGCATCAAATCGAGACGGATATCGAACCGTTTCGCGGGTTGCTGCTGGGATTGTTTTTCATTTCCATCGGCATGCGCCTTGACTTGAACATAATCGCCGAAAACTGGTGGATCGTGCTCGGCGGCGCGCTGGGCCTCGTCGTCTTGAAGATGTTGCTTCTGTATTTTATCGCGCAACGATTTGGCTCCAACCGAGATGATGCGATTAAGACTGCTGCGGTGCTTTCCCAGGGCGGCGAATTTGCATTCGTAGTGATCAGCCTCGGCGCCGCCTCGGCGTTGTTCACTGGCGGCCAGGCGACGCTTATGTCCGCCATCATCACCATTTCAATGATGCTAACGCCTGTTCTGACGGCGCTGGCGCGACGCTTTACAACAAATAATGAGGAAGTTTCCGCCGAGGGACTGGAAGGTCCGTTTTCGTCTAAAGACCATGTGATCATTGTTGGTTTTGGTCGCATGGGTCAGATTATTTCGCAGGTTTTGAGCAGCTCCGGCGTCGAAGTTACAGCGATCGATAATGATCCGGCGCATATCCGCAACGCCGAGCGGTTTGGTTTCAAAGTTTATTATGGCGACGGCGCGCGGCTTGACATTTTAAAAACCGCAGGCGCGATGGATGCGCGCGCAGTGATTTTGTGCATGGACGATACCTCAGCGGTCAATCACGCGGTTGCAGCGCTACGCGAGCAGAGTCCGAATACAGTCATTATTGCCGTCGCCCACGACCGCATGCATGAAATCGAACTCCAGCCACTCGGCGCTGACGTCATTGTCCGCGAAACCTTGGAGTCGAGCCTGCTTATCGCGCGCGAAGCGCTTACGCGCATGGGACTCAATGATGCAACGATCGACGATTATGTGCAGCAATTCAGGCAGCTCGATCGCAAAAGATTGCTGGCGCAAATAGACGCTGGCCCCGAAGGCGGCAAGGAGCTTTTGGAGTCGCGTTTCAAGCCCCTCGAAAGATCGAATTGACAAGTGCTAGCCAGCTTCTTCTTCGATAGCGTGCATTTCCGCGTCGGATAATCCGAAGTGGTGACCGATTTCGTGCACCAGCACATGGAAAATGAGCGCTTGTAGTGAAACGTCGCCGCGCCCGCGCCACTCCGCGATGATCGGCTGGCGGTATAAATGCACGTGATTGGGAAAACTATAGGGATTGGAGACGCCGCGTTGCTTCAGGTCGACGCCCTCGAACAATCCGCTCAGTTCGAGCGGATTCCTTATCTCAAGCGCGCGTAATGTTTCATCATCGGCAATATCCGCAACATGAATGACGACATTGCCGCACAGCTTTTTAAATGCGTTAGGCAGTGCATCAAATGCGTCTTGCGCCATGCCCTCGAAGGCTTCGAGCGTCGGCGGACGCTGATAGGATCGATTCACGAAGCGTCCGACGGCGCCATGCCGACCGCCTGATAAATGTCCTCAACAACAGGGCGTACGACGTTGATGGGATCGGCGTTGCGGGTGATGCCCATTCGAACGATCACCAGATCTTTCGACGGAATGATGATCGTGTATTGCCCGTCATGGCCCGCCATAAAGTAGGCGTCCTCTGGCAAGCCGGTAAAGAACCGTTCGCGCTCAGCGGCGCCATCGCCATTTAGCCATAAGTGTGCGCCATACTGATTGTCTGATGCAGCCGCCGGTTCGGTTGCGTAGCGAACCCATCCCTCAGGCAGGATGCGCTTGCCGTTCCAGACGCCGTCTTGCAAGTAGAGTTGGCCAATGCGGGCCCAATCGCGCGGTGTTGCATACATAAATGAGGACCCAATAGGCGTGCCGGACGCATCAGGCTCCATGACGAAACTAGTCGCGCCAACAGGATCGAACAGCGCATCGCGCGCGAAGCCATGGATCGTTTGGGCGTTCGCTTCAAGCGTTTCTCTAAGCGTGCGCGAAAGCAAGTTCGTTGTGCCGCTGGAATAGGACCACAGAGAGCCGAAGCGCACGTAGCTTGGTTTTTCTGCGGCGAACTTGCCTGTGTCTGCGCGCTCGAAAAGCATGCGGTTTACGTCGGAGATCGGATTTTCATAGTCTTCGTCAAATCTCAAGCCACTCTGCATCTGCAAGAGATTGTTCCAGGTGATCCGAGTGCGGATGTCGCCATCGCTCCAATCGCTGACCGGCGCCGGCTCCGTCACTTTCAACAAGCCATTATGTTGCGCCGCTCCGATCAGCGTCGCCAGAATACTTTTTGACATCGACCAGCCAAGCATGGGCGTATCCTGGTCAAAGCCGACGGCGTAGCGCTCGTCGATGACTTTGCCATCGACAACAACAATCAGAGCGCGATGGCCGGCGGTTGCGTCATCCATCGCACGGCTAAGCGCATAATCGACCGCAGCGTAATCGATCCAGGCAAGAGCGCGCCCGGAAACCGGCGGCGCTTCTGGCCATGGATCAGATGCCGCCATTGGCGGCAGCGCCGGCAGCGGGGCAATGCGTCCGGCATTGGCCAGCGTACAGCCATATCCGTCGCGATAAACCGCTTGCGCACGTCCAAGGCCGAACGCCGATGCGCGTACGGTCTTTCGTGTTTCATCCAATGATGTTCCAATCTTCGCCATAGTTGGATCGATATTCTCAAATTCAATGGCGGCGATACGAGCCGAATCGCGCTTGGCGACGAAGGTTTCCGAACACAGGATTTTGGCCTTATATCCCGCGCCGATCCGAGCAATGCGGTCCACGCGGACGCCGACAACCAAAATTCCGACGACCGCTGCGATTGCAACAATCGAAATGGTGATGCGGAGAAAGGAAGAAGCGCGCATTTTGCCATATTACGGAAAGTGAGACGCTTGAGAAGTGTTTCATGACCGTTGGGCCTGAAGACTGATGGCCGATGGCGTTGGCTAGTTCATCAGTGAGCGCGGCAAGGTGTCAGGAACATCATGGGCGAGCTTCACTCGCGTCGCCCAGCGTTCGATCATCGTTAGCGCTTCGTTGTGCTGAGAGAGTAATGCCTGTTCGTCTCGCGCGCGGGATTCTGAGTCGTAGGCCTGGTCGCCGAATTTGGCGTTTGTCGAAAACACTGGTCCATTGACTACTGCGGCAATCTCTTCTTCAGAGAGACCGAGTTTAAGGTGCGCGTTAACAGCGGCGAGTGTTGCTTTTGGGTTTTCAAGCAAGCGACGAAAATCGAGCGATCGCAGATTGTTAGCAGCAGGCGCCGCAAGGAGGTTTGCGAATAGTTCCATTTGGTGCCGCCAGACGAGCGCGGCGATCTGCAAATCTGTAAAACCCAGCGCCTGGCGTTCGGGTATGGCACCGACTCCTTCATTTTCTAACGCGAAAATGTTGTACTGCTTGCGGACAAATTCCTTGCAAACCTCGCCCTTTTTTAAGACCGACACCAAAAAACCCTTGAGGTCCCCGTAAAGTATCAGGACTCGCGCGCCTGACCTGGCGACGATCGGCGCCAAATTGTTGGCGGTGTTGGTGGGCTTGATGACAGTCCTTTCTTCGGCGTGGTGGGGTCGGGAGATCAACGAAAGCGCAATATCATATGCCTGTTCCACGCCGGCGCGCTCGGCGTTTGATTGTATCATGCGATGCGCGTCGGAAACGTCCCGCAATATACTCGGCTCCTTGAGGGCCAGCGTTTTGCCTGGAACGTCGAGCGCCCTAGCCAACAGGGTCGAACAACAAAACGCCGTATGAAAAATAAAAGCCGGAGCGGAAGTCGTCGCTTCCACGAATGGCTCTAAAGACTGCAATGTAGCAATAGCGTTTTTAGTGACGCTTTCATTTTTTCTCTCGTCCAGAAAGGCTTCACGGGCGATCGATTGCCGCGACATGTGGGCAAAAGAAATGCGCGCGCCCGTCATGTCGAGGCGGTCAGGCAGCCAGGCGGGATCGCCGGTAAGTTGTTCGATCGGGACGGCGAGCTGATTCATCGGATCAGTTGTGGACGATCAGCGGCTTTTGGGCTAGTCGAAACCTGCAAATTTGGAGGCGCCAGATGAAGAAACTACACGATGACGCCGTTGCTGCGCTTGATGGCGTTCTGTTTGACGGTATGACGATAATGGCGGGCGGATTCGGCCTTTGCGGCATCCCGGAGAATCTCATTTTGGCGTTGCGTGACTCTGGCGTCAAAGACCTCACGGTCATTTCCAACAATGCGGGCGTCGATGATTTCGGGTTGGGACTGCTCCTGCAGACGCGGCAAATCAAAAAAATGATTTCGTCCTATGTGGGGGAAAACAAAGAGTTTGAGCGGCAATATTTATCAGGAGAACTGGAGCTTGAGTTCAATCCGCAAGGCACTCTTGCTGAGCGCTGCCGGGCCGGCGGTGCCGGCATTCCGGGCTTCTACACAAAAACCGGTGTTGGGACGATTATCGCTGACGGCAAGGAACACAAAGAGTTTGGCGGCGAGACGTACATTCTGGAGACCGGCCTTGTTGCGGATTTGTCAATCGTCAAAGCCTGGAAAGGTGATGAGCAAGGCAACCTGATTTTCAGAAAAACAGCGAGAAACTTTAACCCGATGATGGCGACCGCTGGAAAGGTCACCGTGGCGGAGGTTGAAGAGCTAGCGCCATTAGGATCGCTTGATCCCGATTGCATTCATACGCCTGGCATATTCGTGCAGCGCCTCATCAAGGGCGAACATGAAAAACGTATCGAACAACGCACAATACGTGAAAGGGAGAATGCTTGATGCCCTGGGACCGCAATGATATGGCGCGCCGCGCCGCGCAGGAACTTCAAGATGGATTTTACGTCAATCTTGGCATCGGCATTCCGACGCTTGTCGCGAACTATATTCCAGAAGGCGTCGATGTAACGCTGCAATCGGAAAACGGCATGCTTGGCATGGGGCCTTTTCCGTACGATGACGAAGTCGATCCCGACCTTATCAACGCCGGTAAACAAACGATTACGGAACTGCGCCGGACATCGTATTTTTCAAGCGCTGATTCATTTGGCATGATCCGCGGTGGGCATATCGATTTGTCGATCCTCGGCGCCATGGAAGTCTCTGAAAAAGGCGACCTCGCCAACTGGATGATCCCGGGGAAAATGGTCAAAGGCATGGGCGGAGCCATGGACCTTGTCGCCGGCGTCAAGCGCGTTGTCGTTGTGATGGATCATGCTTCAAAAAAGGGCGACCCGAAACTCTTGCACGAGTGCTCTCTGCCGCTGACGGGACAGGGCGTCGTTGACATGATAATCACGAACCTTGGGGTTTTTACGATCGACGAAAGCGGAATGAAGCTAGTCGAACTTGCTCCAGGCGTCACTGTCGGCGATGTCAATGAGCAAACGGAAGCGACGTTCGAAGCCAGCTTGTAATTGCGTTGCGCTCGCACACGCGAAGGTAAATTCCTCCACGTAGAGGGCTTTAGGACGCAGCTTTCATTTTCTCTGTTGGTTTGCTGCGGGCCTTTTTTGTTACTGGGTCAGTATGTGTGATGCACGCCAAAAGGTGGCTCAACACTTTCTCGTCGCCGTCAAATTTCATGCGTTTTGTTGCTTCCGCCAATGAGAGTTCCTTGCGCAGGGCCTGCATAAAAGTTGCGACGCTTGCGGATACTGTCGCAACTGCAGGCGCGTCAGCGCCGCGTTGCGCAATCATCTCTCCGTTCATATAGTAAACAGTGTAGGCAAGATCATCGATCATGAGATGCGCGACGTAGTTCAACGTGTCGTCCGGGCATTCTTCGGCGACAAGTTCGATGACAAGCGCGACGGAATCCGGCCGCAAGTCATTTGAGTAGATGCACTGATGAGCAAGCGACGCTTCGGGCCGCTCCATGAAATAACAGATAGACCAGTGCATCATCGCGCGCACTGTCGGCCTCAAATCTTCGCCGCTTGAGGACAACTTGTAACCACCCCGGGAGTCAGCGGACGTCGGACCAATGATTAGCCCTGCCTGTTCAAGTTCTTTGAGACGCTTGCTCAACAAATTGGCGCCGATTCCGGGCAACCCCGCCTGAAGGTCGCCAAACCGCTGTGGGCCGAGAAATAGCTCCCGCAAAATTAGAAGCGTCCAACGCTCGCCCAGCAAGTCTAGCGCGTGGGCGAGAATGCATTCCTGATTGTAGGTTCGCGCCATTGTTTTTGTTGTCCTTTTTTGGGGCGGGCGCCCGCCGTCCTCCCTGTCATTTTTTCGTAGCATAACAAAAAGCAGCCTTTTGTTAAAAAAATAGTTGACACTTTAAAAACATATAGCAATAACTAAAGCACTGTCAAACGGAGCGTTAATTAAAAGCGCCGAGTTCGTGGCGCGGAAACAGAATGGAGGCCTTGAATGTTGAAATATATCGTCCCCGCCGCCGGTTTTTTCGCTTTGGCGACCACCGGCGCTCAGGCATCAGAATGGAATGAACGCGTCGATATCTGCGCGGCAGCTATCGAGGAACAAGGACTCGCGGATATGGATAATTACCGCGTTGATTTCGTTTCCGGCAGCGGCGGTTCGGTCAAGCGCGTTGTTGTTCGATTAATTCCTACCGCTGACGGCGAACGCATGACTGCGCAATGCCGCATCAAACGTGGCAAACTCGTTGATGTTGAATTGAAGACATAGGCTGCCAAGCCCTCAGATCCCTGAACTCCAACGCCCGCTTTTCAGCGGGCGTTTTTTTATTCGCCGGCTAGTGATTTGTAGGCGATCCGGGTCATGAACTCTCCATTGATGAAGCTTTGCCCCCAAGTCTCATTCAAATCGGCGAGCGGATCGGCGGCCACGACGGCGTCTTCATCGAGCCCTTCATCAATCAGCGCCTGCACGCGTTTTTGAACTTCTTTCAGCGTTGCGGAAAGGGCTTCAATTTCAGTCTTTCCGGACAGCGGCCCGTGCCCTGGGATGACTTTGGTTTCGGCATTCGCCATCGCTGCTGCAGCATCCAAGGCGGCGATATAGCCCTGTATGGTCCCGGCTGCGCCAGTGTCGATATAAGGATAGGTTCCCGAGAATAATACGTCACCCATATGCATCACATTGGCATTGCGGAAGAATACAATTGCGTCGCCATCCGTGTGGGCGTTCTTTGGATGGAATACGTGAATCTCGTGTCCATTGCGGTGGAGGGTCACTGTTTTAGAGAAGGTGATAACCGGCAGGGCGCCTTCCGGCGCCGGCGGCGTTTCGCCGAAGGCGGTGACGCTTCCAGCGGCAAGGCGTTTTCGCACATTATCATGCGCCACGATATGCGCGCCGGCGGCGCCAAAAGCTTCATTGCCGCCCGTATGATCGCCGTGGTGGTGCGTGTTCAGCACAAACTCGACCGGCTTGTCGGTTACCTCTTTGATCGCCGCGATGATTTTATCGCTGAGCGGTGCAAACTGATCATCGATCAGGAAAGCGCCGTCCTCTCCGACCGAAAGACCGAGATTGCCCCCGGCGCCCTCAAGCATGTAAATCCCCGGAACAACCTCTGTTGTCTTGATCTCGACGTTTGAAAAGTCTCTTTGCGCTGCAACCGGCCCGGTGATGACGGATAGTGCCGCTGCAGCGGCGATCAGGTATCTCACGTAGACACTCCTTCATTGGATAGCCGGATTAGGCTTTTTGGCAGCCAATCTGATAACCGCGAAAACATGTCGCGTCGAGTGTGATTAGCTGAGATGCGCGCTTTGTTGCGGCGCCTCCATGAGCGGGGTAAGACTGATCCCCTTGAGGAGTGCGTTTGATGACCTGGTCGCCTGAAAGCTGGCGTGAAAAGCCCGCAAAACACATACCGGCGGATTATCCCGACCCAAAGGCGTTGGCGTCGGTGGAGAAGGAGCTGGCCGGTTATCCGCCGCTGGTATTTGCCGGCGAGGCGCGAACGCTCCGGGATGCGCTGGCGCAAGTTGCGCACGGAAAAGCTTTTTTGCTTCAGGGGGGCGACTGCGCCGAGAGTTTCAAGGAATTTCATCCCAACAACATTCGAGACACATTCAGGGTACTATTGCAGATGGCTGTGGTCTTGACCTTTGGCGCTTCAACGCCGGTGGTGAAAGTGGGGCGTATCGCTGGACAATTTGCCAAACCGCGCAGTTCGCCGATTGAGGAAGAGGGGGGCGTGACGCTGCCGAGCTACCGCGGCGATAACATTAATGCGATGGAGTTTAACAAAGCGGCGCGCACGCCAGATCCTCAACGCTTATTACGGGCTTACGGCCAGGCGGCTGCGACCCTCAATCTCATTCGCGCCTTCGCCAGCGGCGGCTATGCGGACCTCAACAACGTGCACCGGTGGAACCTTGAGTTCGTTTCGGGGAATCCGCAAGAGGATCGATATCGTGCGCTTGCGGATAAAATTTCCGAAGCGATTGCGTTCATGGAGGCGTGCGGGATAGACGGGCGTGAAGTGCGCGCCATCCGCGAGGTGGACTTCTACACAAGTCATGAAGCTCTGTTGCTGGGTTTTGAGAGCTCCATGACGCGTATCGATTCGACCACAGGCGGTTGGTATGACACCGCAGCGCATATGCTGTGGATAGGAGATCGCACGCGTCAGCCTGACGGCGCGCATGTAGAATTTTGCCGCGGCGTTCAAAATCCGATTGGTATCAAGTGCGGCCCGAGTCTCGAGCCGGCGGAGCTGTTGCAGCTCCTCGATATTCTGGATCCTAAAAACGAGCCGGGGCGGATTGTGCTGATTGCGCGATTTGGGTCCGGCAATGTCGAAACTGGTTTACCGCCGCTGGTTCGGAAGGTTCGGGAAGAAGGCCGCGATGTGGTCTGGTCCTGCGATCCCATGCATGGCAACACCATCAAGACGGATGGCGGCTATAAAACCCGGCGATTCGATTCTATCCTTGCTGAGGTGAATTCCTTTTTCGACGTATGCCGCGCAGAAGGCGCCTATCCCGGGGGCGTGCATTTTGAAATGACCGGACAGAACGTTACAGAATGTCTTGGCGGCGCACAGGAGATTTCGGAAGCTGATCTTTCATCCCGATATCACACACATTGCGACCCGCGGCTGAACGCCAGCCAGGCGCTCGAACTCGCCTTCATTCTTGCAGACCGGTTCAAAGAAATCAGCCTCAATGGCGTCTCTGATGGCCTCAAACCCGTTGAAATAGCTCGAAATATTGTTTGAAGCCCTGATTGCTCACCGAGTTTTGAATGTTTGCCGACACTCTGTATGGTGGCCGCGATTGACCTGGGGAGATAAACGTCGGCATGGTTGCGCCAGTGGCGGAGTTTAGGGTGTCCAAGCGAGTTCGGATAGGTGTTGCAGGGGCTGGCGTATTCGGCGCTCATCACGCATCGAAATACGCCAATCATCAAAAATCCTGTCTCGCTGCGGTTTATGATATCAACGTAGATCGTTCGCAGCAACTGGCTCAGCAGCTCGGCGCCGTTGCTCATGAACACTTTGAGAGCTTTCTCAAGGAACTTGATGCAGTCATTATTGCGACCCCGGCCCACAGCCATTTTGATTATGCTGCGGAAGCGCTCAATATGGGCTGTCATGTGTTCATCGAAAAACCGGTGGCCACGACGCTGGAAGAAGCAGATACGCTGATTAGAATGGCGGCGTCACGCCAACTCGTTTTGCAAGTCGGGCATCAAGAACGTTATGTCGTTGCCGCAACAGGTCTCCTAAATCGTCGACGTAAGCCTTTGCGCGTTGAATGCCAGCGTTGTGCTCCGCCAACCGGCAGGGGTACGGATGTCTCGGTTGTATTCGATTTGATGGTTCACGATCTTGATCTCGTACGGCAGATCACCGGCAGCGACTTAGCACATATATCAGCGAGCGGTGATGAAGATAAAACGCAGGCTGACCTTATGTTGAAGAATGGCGTTGTTGCGAGCTTGACGGCGGATCGAAGCGCCTCAGAATGCAATCGGCGGATAAAAGTTGTTTATGATGACGGGGTGGTTGATATTGACCTTGCGAACCGAACGCTCCGTAATTCGACGCCAGCTGCAATCAATGGTGAGTTCGACGCTGACCGTGCGGCCTTCAGGGATCCGCTTGCCCATGGCGCCGATCTCTTTTTGGCGTCGATAATGGAGGGCGTTGCCCCCATTGTGACAGGTCAGCATGGGCGCGCCGCTATCGAATGGGCATTGAAAATAGAGAAGGCAAAAGCCGGGACGTCCGACGCCGCGCCGGCGGACGAAAGACTTCGCGCCTGAGGCGGCTGCTCATCCTTTAACACCAGATTTTTCGCTGTTGCGGGGATCTCGCAAGGCGAGATTTCCATCCGCCTTGACGTAAGACCAGCCTGCGCTCAACGATCGGTCCGGCGGTATCCGATCTACAACTTCCAGACTATTTGACCGGTCTTGCCCAAGCCGCTAAAGCCACGCGGTTCAAACCCTTGAGACTTATATGACCGTTCGCGTTCGATTCGCTCCGTCGCCTACCGGAAAGCTGCATGTCGGCAATGTACGCGCAGCATTGTGGAATTGGCTATTCGCCCGCAAATCGAACGGGCAATTTGTCCTTCGGATTGATGATACGGATCTCGAACGCTCCACGAAAGCCTATGAAGAAGCCATCAAGACGGACCTTGCCTGGCTTGGTCTTTCCTATGATGAAACTATGCGTCAATCCGAACGCTTTGACCGGTACGATGCAGCGGCCGAGAAATTGAAATCAGACGGGCTGCTCTATCCCTGTTATGAGACGCCGGAAGAGCTTGACCGTAAACGAAAATTACAGCGGGCGCGGGGATTGCCGCCGGTTTATGATCGGTCGGCCCTGAAGGTCACGCCCGAGGAACGAGATGCATTCGAAGCAGAGGGTCGCCGTCCGCACTGGCGCTTCAAGCTGTCACAGAAGCCGGCATCTTGGAACGACTTAATCCGCGGTGAAACCACTGTTGATACGTCGAGTGTTTCAGACCCCGTCCTTATTCGTGAGGATGGCGTCTATCTCTACACGCTGCCAAGTTGCGTTGACGACCTTGATGTGAACATAAGCCATGTCATGCGTGGTGAAGATCACGTTACAAATACTGGCGTACAAATCGAAATCTTTACGGCGCTAGGCGCCGCCGCGCCGCAATTTGCTCATCACTCCCTGCTGATTGGATCCGACGGGGAAAGCTTGTCGAAGCGCTTTGGTTCGTTGTCTATCGAAGCGATGCGCGAGGCAGGCCTCGAACCGTCGGCAATCACCAGCCTTCTTGCGAAGTTGGGGACGGCGGATCCGGTCACCGCGGAGCCTGATCTTAACCGGTTAGCTGACGATTTTTCTTTTGACCGTTTGGGCCGTGCGCCCGCGCGTTTCGATATGGCGGAACTTGAAGCGTTAAACGGACGGTTGCTTCACGAAATGTCATTCGCAGATATCGCAGACCGGCTTCAGTCTATAGGTGTTTCAGAAGCGCTCTGGAACGCAGTAAAGGGTAACCTTGTTCGGCTGCAGGATGCAAATGAATGGCGGGATGTCGTTGAAGAAGAAATTGATCCGATTATTGAGGATGCATCGCTTACAACTAATGCAGCTGATCTTGTACCGGACGGGCGGCTTGACGACCTAAGCTGGACGATTTTGACGACGGCGCTCAAGGAGAAGACTGGCGTCAAAGGTAAAAAACTGTTCATGCCGTTGCGATTGGCGCTGACAGGAAAAGCAAGCGGTCCGGAGATGGCGGCGCTGTTTCCGTTGATCGGGGCAGAGAAGGCGCGTGCGCGGTTACGTGGGAAACGCGCCTAGCTTTTGGCCGCACAGAGCGTGATTTAGACTTTTGCACGAAGCATCTGTTTTTCCGCCGTAGGAAATACGTCTTCGATTCGATCAACAAAACACACGTCGGTCAAAAGCTCTTTGTCCGCAAACTCCAATTCAACAATGTGGTGAAACAGTTCTTCAAGCGGCCTCCAGAAGTCCTTGATGTTTAGAATGATGATTGGCTTGCGGTGTAATGCGAGCCGCGCCCATGATAAGACTTCAATGAGTTCCTCGAGGGTGCCAATGCCGCCGGGCAAGGTTAAAATAGCGTCTGATTCCTCAAACATTAGCATCTTGCGTTCATGCATTGTGTCGACGATCTTGTGATCGACGCCGTCGAGAATCCCTTCCAGTTCAACAAGAAAATCCGGTATGACGCCGAATACGTCGCCGCCAGCGTCTCGTGCTGCGCCCGCACAGGCGCCCATCAAGCCGAGCTTGCCGCCGCCATAGACGATTCGGCATCCGCGTTTTGCTGCTTCTTTACCAATTAAGATGGCGGATTCTTTGAAGATTGGATCGGTTCCGGGCCGCGAGCCACAATAAACACATATAGATTTCATAGGTTTACACGTTTCTTTCTCTTGGGTGGGCATTGTAGGCAGAAAACACTATTGGTAAAGTTAACATGAGTTTCGGAGAAATCCGCGGGAGTGTTGCTGGTGCGTGTTGTTATTATCTTCCTTTTACTGATTGTTTTAGGTTTTATCGCCTGGAAAGGTGCTGAGCGATTCAGAATTGTAGAAAGTCCTGACCAGAAAGTCGAAACGCCAACTGCTGCCGATGATGGCGAACAAATAACGGATCAGGGAGATGTCCGTGATGAGGCTGCATTGCCAAGTTTTGACATCGTTCGAGTGGACCGAAGCGGCTACGCCGTTATTGCCGGTCGCGCCAAGCCCGGTGCTACGGTTACGATCTTTGCAAACGGTGAAGAATGGGCGACAACAGTTGCCGAAGCTGACGGAGCATGGGCTGTTGCTAGCGAGGTGCCGCTTGATGCAGGGCCTGTAGAACTAAGCCTGTCGATGACGACTGAAGATGGGCTTACGGTCCGGTCGGAAGAAACGATCCTCATCTATGTTCCTGAGCGGGAAGGCGATAAGCCACTGGTGTTGCGCACAACGCCGGGCGGGGCGACAACGGTGCTGCAGGACCCTCGCGATACGGCCGACGGCTTAGGGCCGCTGACGCTCGACGTGATCGATTATGATGAATCGGGCGCCGTTATTTTTTCAGGGCGTGCTGAACCGGGTAGGGTGGTTCAATTGTTTATCAATGAACAACTCCTTGGACGTGCGACGGCGGACGAGAACGGACTTTGGACAATCGCACCGGAAGCTCAGATACCGCCTGGCGTTTATCAGTTGCTGGTTATTCAATTGGACGCTGACGGACGGCCCGCATACGCCATTGAGCTGCCGTTTGAACGGGCAACGGCTGACCAGATTGAATTGCGAGACGGCAAAGTGATCGTGCAGCCCGGCAACAGCTTGTGGCGCATAGCGCGGCGCGCCTATGGGAGCGGCGCTCAATACACCATTATTTATGAGGCTAACGCCTCGCAAATACGCGACCCCGACCTGATCTATCCAGGTCAGATATTCGATGTTCCCGAATCGGATGAGGCTGGTGAAAACCAGTAGCTGCGGCTCTTAGTCTACTCTGCAGCGCGCGGTGGGTAATCGACTTGGGGCTCGGGCTCGCTTTGTTGCGGTAGTTCAAGTCGTCCCTTGCGTCGCGCAGCAACAAAAGTTGTAACGTTTTCCACCAACCCGGGCGTTCGTTTTGACAAAACTGTTGGCGCTGCTAGCAGCACAGGCGTCAGGACTAGCGTCAGCACTGTCGAGAAGGCCAGACCATAAACAACGGCTGATGACAATAACACCCACCAGTCCGACGTCGCCGATCCAAATGAAATCGTCCCTGCAGCGAAGTTGGCGCTGATTTCAAAAACCATCGGCAATAGGCCAAGGATGGTTGTCGCTGTCGTCAGCAATACCGGACGGATCCGTTGCGCCGCTGTGCGCACAACGGCGTCTTCAACAGCAAGCCCCTTTTTTCGCAAGTACTGATAGGTATCGATGAGAACAATATTGTTGTTCACGACGATGCCGGCTAGTGCAACCACGCCTGTCCCCGTCATGATGATGCTGATATATTGGCCCGATAAGGCGATGCCAAGCAAAACGCCCAACACGGACAAAATGACCGCGGATAATGTCAGCGCTGCGTGATAGAAGCTATTAAACTCAAGCAGTAAGATCATTGCGATCATGAACATCGCGGCCGCCAATGCTGAGGAGAAGAACGCCGCCGCATCTGCCGTTTCTTCATCGGCGCCGCGCATGACCCAATTCACGTCGTCACCGAGTGCGCCTGTCGCAAGCCAATCCTTCATTTGCCGTATCGCTTGGTCCTGGCTGACCTCATGGCCTTCAAAGCGCGTATTACCGTTTGCTTTCACTTCAATTATACGCCTGCCGTCGCGCCGCGAAATGCGATCGACTTGCGCTTCTGCTGTGCGCGAAACGAAATTGGAGAGCGGAACTGATCCTTGCGGCGTCTGAATTCGGACCTGATCAAGAGAAAAAATGCTCCGGTTTTCTTTTGGATAGCGAATTCGAATATCGACTTCATCCTCGGAATCATCGGGCCGATATTTGTCGATCAGCAGGCCATCCGTTACGAATTGCAGCGCCGCGCCTGCCTGGGCGACAGAAAGCCCGTATTGCCCGGCCAATGCGCGATCGACCTGCATGGACCATTCAATACCTGGAAGCGGTAGTGAATCCTCTTGATCCATATAAACAGGAACCTCACGGCCATTGACCTCCACGGCGGCTGTTTCCGTGAATTCACGCACTTTTTTGGCCGCAAGAATCATGGCGTCAAAATCCGCGCCGTAAATTTCGACCTGTACGTCTTTGCCAATTGGCGGGCCGCCTTCGCGTTGGCGGACTTCAGTGAGAACGCCCGGCAAGCCTTGAACGCGATCGCGGAATTCCTCGACAACAAAAAGCGAATGTTCTCGATCAGCGTAATTGATGAGATCGATCCCCACTTGCCCAATGGTCTCGGCAGGAATGTCTGGGCCTCTGTTCAGCCCGCGACCTGTTTGAATATAAACGCTCTCGATAGCTGGATGATCTTCGACTCTTGCGGCCGCCTCTTTGGTGATCTCAATCTTCTGGCTTTCCGATAAATTGCCGCGCGCCAGCACCAATATATTGATCTGTTCATTGTCGCTGCGAATGAAATACTCAACGTCAGGCGACGCAATGCGAAAAGCGGTCAGGCAGACCCAAACAGTCGCCGCACCCACTGCAATGACCAATATTGGCCGCTGCACCAATCCTGAAAGAAATCGAGAATAAACGCCAATTGGTCCGTCAAATGTTGTCGGATCGGTTTCGTCAATGTGGGAGGAGGCAACCGCATCGGTTTTTCCTTTGGCGCCGAAGCGCTTTTTGCACCACTCTGGCATTCCAAGCAAAGAACCCAATACGGGCAAAAAAACCAGCGCAACGAGCAACGACGAAAGTAGAACAAATATGAGCGTTAATGGCAGGTATTTCATGAATTCGCCGGCGATGTCCTGCCAGAAGAGAAAAGGCGCAAAAGCGGCGAGCGTCGTTGCGGTAGACGTAACTACCGGCCAAAACATTCGTTTTGATGCTTCAGCGTAGGCTTTCTGTCTCGGCGCGCCTTCCGCCATCCGTCGATCGGCGTATTCCACAATCACAATGGCGCCATCGACCAGCATACCTACAGAAAGGATGAGGCCGAACATAACCATCATGTTCAATGTGTAGCCAAATACTGAGAGGAGAAAGAACCCGATCAGAAATGTCGATGGAATTGCAACGCCGACCATAAGCCCGGACCGCAATCCCAGCGCAGCGACCACAACAATCATCACCAGCAAGACCGCTGTGGTGACCGATGCTGTCAGCCCTTGTAACGAATCCCGCACAAAGATCGATTGATCGCCGACAAATTCATGTTTGATCGACGCCGGCCAAAATTTCGCTTCTTCGTTTACGATTGCGCGCGCCGCTTCAATCGTTTCAACGATATTGGCTTCGGCGCGCTTTGAGATTTCAACGCCGATGGCCGGCTCGCCATTAAATAGGGCGTAGCCTGTACGATCCTTAAATGTGCGGCGAACCTGCGCAATATCGCCGATCGTTACAACATTATCTTGGTTGGCGCGTACAGGCACCGCCATCAAGTCAGCAGTTTCCTTGACGAGACCCGGCGCTTTGATCGTAAATTGCCCATCCTCAAGATTTATCGATCCCGCGGTCACAAGTTGGTTGTTTGAAGTAACCGCATTGATCACTTCGGCTTCGGTCAGGCCGTAAGACTCGAGAATATCCGGGTCGACAATAACCTCGAGCAGCTCTTCGCGAGCGCCGGTTAGCTTCGCGTCCAAGACGCCCGGCACGCTCGACAAGCGGTCTTTGAGGGCGCGCGCCGATTGATAAAGAGTACGCTCGGGCGCCGAACCAAAGAGAAGCGTGGTGAGTATCGGAAATTCATTTTGAATATTGAACTCGGTTACAATCGGTTCTTCAGCGTCGCTTGGATACTCTGCTTTGGCGCGGTCGACAGCTTCGCGGACGTCCAATACTGCTTGATCGACATCGATGGTTGTTTCAAATTCGAGCGTTATCTGCGCCGCGCCGTCATAGGCAAGCGCATCCATCTGTACGAGGCCTTCGATAGTTTGCAATTCAAGTTCGGTCGGCCTGATAAGCAGCCGCTCGCCGTCTTCGGGCGAAATGCCGGGCAGCGGAACCGTAACCAAAACAAATGGTGCAGGAATATCCGGCTCGGCCTCGCGCGGGATCGAATTGAAAGCACCGGCGCCAAACAAAATCAGGACGACCAGCGCGGTCATAACCACGCGCGTTCTAGAAAAAGCGGCGTCAATCAGTCTGGTCATAGGCCGGCGCTTTCCGGTGTCGCTGTCAGCACCCGTTGACCGGCCTTCACAAATTCTTGCCCGCGAACGATCACTTGCGCGTCACCTTCAAGACCACGCACCAAAACGCCCTCGCTTGTTTCTCCTAATAGTTGAACCGTACTAAACACAACACGATTGTCACCGTTGACGCTGCGAACGCCAATTTCACCGCTATCGTTTAGCGATAGCGCGGAACTAGGCACAAGATACGCTAGCTGTTGCGCCGCGAAAACTGTGAATTGAGCAGTCACGCCATCGCGAATCGAGCCATCTTCGTTGGGAATCTCAAGCTCGATGTCAAACGTGCGAGTTTGTGGGTCCGCGGAACGACTGACAAGCCTTAAAATGCCTTCTACCGTTTCTCCCGTCGCGAGCGTCGCGACTCCGCGATCGCCTTTCGAAATTTTTGCTATGTCTTTTTCTGAAACGGCACCGGTAACGAGGAAAGGTGTTCGCTGGATTACAACGCCGCAGGGTTCGCCGACATTGACGAAGTCGCCAACTTCAACGTTTCGCTCGTCGAATACGCCCGAAAAGGGTGCAGTGATCACCGCTTTTTGCAGTTCTACTTTTGCGCGTTCGACATTGGCGGCGGCCTGATCCAGCGCAGCCTTGGCGGCGGCGACGCCAGTTTCAGACCGGAAGCCCTCTTCGAAGAGCCGTTTTGCGGCGTCGTAATCTAGTTTGGCTTTTGAGAAGGCGGCATTGGCTTCGGCAAACTGCGCCTGCCGTGCGTCAACTTTGATCCGGCATAACACGTCTCCGCCTTCAACCTGTGCGCCAAGCGTGGCTGGTGTTTCGGCGACGACCCCCGAGGTTTCGGCGCGAACAACAATTTTTCTGATCGCTTCCGTTCGTCCCCGCACGACGATTTCGTCGCGCCATTCTTGTGGCGATACTTGTTGCACGATGACCGTAAAAAATTCTTCGGGAACAGCCTCAGCCTGCTGTTCGTTCTCGCCGCCGAAAACAGCGCGCACGCCAAAATAGAGCAGCACAAGGGCGAGAATGGCGCCGGCTATTTTGACGGACTGACTCAATTTCTTCTCTAAAGGTTAACAATACGACGATGTGATGGGCATGAACAAAATCTTCAACATTCATTATACTGGTTGGTTTACCCGGTGGTTCAACCTTTTTAGTCGGCCAATGTGAAAAATTCACTGAATCCGCCTGGATTCGACAGAATTGTCGCGCCGAGAGGACGAAAATCCGTGATGAAAAGGCGGTGCGATCGGGATCAGTAGTAAGGATTTGGAACCAGAGAAGCCGGCGATTTGTTGAGAACCGTCCCAACAATGTTTGTGGCGCCCAAAATCCGCCGCGCCTCTTTAAGTTCGGCGATCCGGGTCTGTCCGCTTGCAGCGACGAGCAGGACACAATCAACTTTGGGAAGGAAGGCGAGTGTATCGTCGCAACCGAGAAGGGGCGACATATCAAAAACCACGACACGAGAGCCGTATTGATTGAGCGCGGTATCGATCAGCGTGTCTGTACGCGAAGAGGTCAGGTGCTCTGCGCCGCGCCGGGTGACACGCTCATTCGCCATCAACAAAATGTCGGCCAGGTCGGGGCGGACGGTCACCTCTTCAAGGCCCGCCTTACCTTCAAAGTAATCGAGTGTTGACGGAACCTCCTTAAGCCCAAGATAGCGCGCAACGCTTGGCCGGTAAAAATCAAGATCTACCAACGTGGCGCGGGCGCTTTCCTTAGAGCTGATCGCGATAGCGAGATTTATTGCTGTGACCGTCTTTCCGGCGCCTGAGCCCGGCGATACGATGGCAAGAGAGCGCCAACCCTCGGCGTCCATCTTTTGCAGAACGCGCGTACGCAGGACCCGGTAAGCATTCAACACGGGATCTTGTTCATTTGAAATGATCCGGTTTTTCGAGAACGTATCAAAATCGCAAGCGACGGTGCGAAATTGATCCGCCGTTGGCGTCGCTGGCGCTCGCTTGGGTGCAGCGGCGTGCGCACGCGGCTTGCTAACGACCTTGGTGTTTTCATCGCGCGCGCGTGATATGGCTTCGCGTATCCGGTCCATAGTTTAATACCCTAACTCAGCGTCTTACTAGCTTGCTTCTGGCGCCGGCCTGGCGAAGCGATTGCGATTGCCAAAAAACGGAAGCGAAAACGATATTCGGCGTTCATTTTCTGTTTGGATATAGGGAATGACTGCGATGGGGTGGCCGCCAATGATATTTGTTAAATGGTTTCGTCCGCGGATTGTTGCAGATATAAGTTCGATTCCAAGGCCAATAGCGCCGCCGATGCCGAAAGCCCCAAGCAGGCCGACAAGGATAAGTCTGGGGCGATCTGGGCTTGACGGATATTCTGGTCGCGCCGGCGGCTCAAGCACTGTAAACTTCTCGGCTTGCTGGCCTTCGACCAGGTTTTCGGCTAATTGAGCGTCCTGTTGTTTAGCAAGCACTTCCTGGTATTCACGAAACAGGTTTTCGTGATCGCGCGACAGCGCTGAAAGACCTCGTTCCACCTCAGGCGTTTTTGCAACGCGGTCCTGCAAACTTACGATGTCTGTGCGAAGTTTTTCGCGTTGATCTGCTAAAGATCTCAGGCGATTGTTTATGACCGCCATGCGGCCTTCAAGTTGGGCGCTTTGGGGGTCGCTAGAACCGCGTCTCGCTTCAGCGGTAAGCGCGTCGCTCAGTTCCTCACGCACGTCGATGACGTTTTGTTCGGCCGCTGTGATTGCTTCTAAGTCGGCAGGCTCAGCGCTCTTTGCAGCTTCGAGGCCCTGTTCCGCTCGTGTCAGCGCCGACCGCAGGCGTACGATTGTCGGGCTGGGCGCCATTTGTCTTCTCAATCCCGCAATCTCACTGATCAAGGCCTGAATCGAAGGGTGTTTGTCATGGTAAATGCCGCGTAGGCGCGCTAGTTCTGATTGCAGTCGCGCTAACTCCGCTTCCAGCGTACTGTCGCCGCCGCCAGCCAGAAGTTGAGATTCCAGAAATCGCAATTCCTCTTCGAGCGCGCCCATGGACGCTTCTGTGTCGCTTAGTTCTCGCGTAGCGCGTTCAAGCATGTCCAGGTGCATGCTCAAATGCTCCGGTAGCGCATTTCCGTTTTGGGATTTGTATTCTGCAATGCGTTCTTCCAGCTCGGCGACAGCGTTGCGCAGGCGTGTGGCTTCCCGTTCGAAAAACTCAGTTGTGTTGGAAGCGCCCAACAGTTGGCGTTTGATATCCTCAGATTGAAACAGCGTAACGAACTCGTTAGCGACCAAGTAAGCATGATCGGGTGATTCATCAGTGTAGGAGATGGTGAACGCAATGGTGCCGTCTCGCCGCGGCCCCCGATTCGACCTGGTCGTTATGAGGTCGATGTCAAACTTATCCCGCATGATATTCGTGCGATCGGTTTCCGATAAACCTTGGGTGTTTGGGAAGAGTGAGTATTTGTCAGCGACTTCTAACAGACGGTCTCTTGTCATCACTTGCTGTCGGATCACCTCGATCCGTTCCTGCGCGTAGGTGTTGGTGGTTGAGCGAACGAGTTCCGTTGGGATTTGCTGCGATTCAACAAGAATTGTTCCCGTGGCGGTGTATTTTGCTGGGAGCAGCATCACCGCGATGACGGCAAGCGGCGCGATGCACAGCACAGGTATTAAAAAGTAAAGAAAACGACGCTGTAGAATAATCAGCACATCTTCCAGTGAAAACTCTTCACCCATTGAAACTACTAAGCCTTTCTAAACCTCGCATCATCGCGCCGTGGCGTGTTAACTATATCGGCTGCCTAACCCAGAACGACATTGCAATTCATGAACCGTTGCGTCCATGGCTTCGGCGATGATCGACGCCTGGGCCTCCCAATTCAAGCTGATCGCCTGCTCAGACGCGACAGAGCGGCGACATTTTCCCCACATCGACTTGCCTTCAAATCATGTAATCTCCAAAGTGAACTCGTCGCAAGTAGTATGTCTAAAATATGGCATTAACCCATTCAAAAATAGCCCAAAAGCTCTTTGCTGCACTAGCTGTTGTAGCGAATAGTTCCAAAACTCCAAAAGGGGATTTCCGGGCCGGTTGTGCCGGCGTGGACGATGCTACGAGAGCCGCAGCGGAACAATCTTGAGGCATGGCTCCGAACAAGAGTGAAACGCACAACGATGCCGCACGGGAACACCCTTCCTGTCGGATTGGGGTTGTCATCGTCAACTATCGGACCGCTGAATTGGCATTGCGTTGTGTTCATTCCCTGGCGCCGTCGCTCGATGCTGTCGACGCCCGTTTGGTGGTTGTCGATAATGATTCGCAGGACGGATCGTTTGAAACCTTAAGCAAATGTACGTCAGCTCCAGAGTTTTCTGGACGGTTGACCGTATTGGCCGCGGGCGCCAATGGCGGATTTTCGGCCGGGAACAACATTGGGATCCGGAGCGTGGAAGCGGATTGGTATCTCCTGCTTAACGCCGATGCTGCCGCGTCGGCTAATGCGCTGGAGGCGCTCGCACAAGCAGTTCAGGCGTCGGACGACGTCGGCATTATTGCGCCCAGGATCGTGGATTTAGAAGGTCGCAGGCAGGTGTCCCATTTTCGAAATCACACATTGTTGAGCGAATTCGTGGACGGCGTTCATACGGGTGTCTTCACCAAGCTGTTTCCCAGGGCGGAAATTCCGATCCTACCTGAGGGTGCTACAGAGTCAGCAGACTGGGTTAGCTTTGCAGCGGTTCTAATACGCGCTGACGCCATCAGGGATGTCGGCCCGATGGACGAGGAGTTTTTCCTTTATTTTGAAGATTGCGATTATTGTCGCCGCATCGTCGATGCTGGGTATACGGTTGCATTCGCACCGCACGCTGAATTTCGACATGACGAAGGCGGATCGACAGGCTTCGGAGAGAAGAACCGAAAAGCAAAGCGACTTCCCGCCTACTACTATCGTGCGCGGTCTCACTACTTCCGCAAATATTATGGTCCACTCGGACCGCTGTTAGGAAATCTAGCGTGGTATGCGGGACGCGCGCTTGCTCATGCCAGAGGGCTTGTTGGGCGACCAGCGCCAATTGTCTGTGAAAACCGCGCGCAAGATATGTGGATTGGCTGGCGGTAGAACTTCCGCCGCCGCACGAACCGAGCTTATGAGTCCGGATCAAAAATTGTTGTTGCGGTCACCTCAGCGCCGGGAATGTGGTCAGGCAGCTTCGGCTCCAATTGCCGCATGAAGCCAGACAGTCGGGCGTCCGCCTCTTCAATTGACTCGCCGCGAACAAGAGGCGTCATGATCCTGATCATGGCCCCGTCAGTGCGCCGCAGTTTGACGGCGTCAAAGATCAGCATGATTTTCATGATGTATTCGTTCGCGATCTTGCGACTGCGTTGATCATACCAATAATACAGGAGCTGGGTGTGTCCTCGGTTTTCGATAATCAGACGGTTAAAATAGAACTTTTTTCCGTCGGTCGTTTCGGTTGGTAAAATTTTATGATCGGTGATTTGCCACCCACCGCCTGGAATGCACTGCTGTGGTGAATGCCAGCTGTGTCCGTGCCGTTGCGCGTTCAAATACGCGATGTAAAGGTTGAACAGGTTGCCTTCGGGGCTCGTCAAATTCGTGATGACAAAATCGTCAGCGCCCAAGACCTCAAGTGTTGCTTTGTCAACCTCTTGCATTTCGCTTTTCCAGCCCTCGAATTTACCAGGCAGTGCAGCGAGGTCTACCCGATCGGGGACACGCAGTATATTTGACGTGCCGAAGTGAACGAAAAGACCTGCGATAATCAAAACCACTAGAGAGACAACGGCATGGCGCGTGAAAGCAGCCTGTTTCCACGGCTTTGCAGCAGGTTTCTCTTCAACTTCCGGCAACGCCAGCAGGTTAAATACATCCCTGTTGCCGGAAACCCAAGCCAAGCCGGCAATAACGCCGAATAACAAAACCAAGCAGAGGAGAAACACGACCCAGCCCTCGAAGAGATGGACGATGCCTTCGGCGTGGGCGACGCCATATTGTTGTACGAGAACGCCGGTCAACGCGATGCGAAAACTGTTCATAACAATGGTGATCGGAATGGTCGATAAGAATACTGTTACGCGTTGCCACAAAGGCGCCTGATATAAATACGCCGCCAAAAACCCGAGGCTTAAAAATGGGAACAAGTAGCGCAGACCGCTGCAAGCCTCTGCGACTTGTAGCTGGTAGTCGCCAAGATCGATGATGTTGCCGGACAAAAATACAGGAATGCCAAAGCGTTCGATCATGAACACGCCAAGTTGCGACGACCAAAGCTGGAACTGTTGCGACAGCTGCGTAATCACCCAATAGGGCGGCGGCACCATGAAGAGGAGAAATGCGACTGGCAGCAATGTCAGCCAGAATGTGTTTCGCCCGCCCAGCGCCAAGGCCAAAGAGCCGAATAGCAAAATCATGGCGAGGTGCTCGAATATCATGAGCGAGGTGACGGTCATTTCTGAAAGCACCAAAAGGGTTGCCGAAATCAAAACGCCAACGAGACCAATAGTCGCCGGTTGATCGACGCTCGCCAACACGGCTTTTCGGCGATCCCAAATGATCCAAGCGGCGATCAGCGGAAGGAAGTAACCATGGCTGAGTTCCTGCTGCTCACCCCAACGTTTGAACAGGTTCTCAATGCCGTTGAAAAAGGCAAATCCTATCACGATTACGATGGCCGCAATCAGATAAACCGGACCAAGCGTAATGCTGGCGGCTCTTGCATCAGTTCGAATTGAGTCCGTTTCCGTCATATTCACAATAAAAACGGCGCTAGTCCCGCGATTAAGCAATCCCAGAAGCGCCGCGCCGTAAAAACCTACTCAGCCATTCGCACGTCAACGCAAGCAATACCGGCGCCGCGCGGATGTTTTCGCGATCGCCGCTCTGAAGCTGCCTTCGCTTACCTGTCGGTTTTTGAACTTGCAAATGATTTTCAGGTGCGCGGCTAATTGTGAACAAGAGCCGTGAAAGCGCACGGCTTTGAAACAGCAGTTCCGATGAACCCGAATCGTCCAAGAATAAGCGCTCCGGGATCGTTCTGTCCAATAACGGGAATCTTGGGGTCGGGTACCCGATTTACACGAAATTGGCCTGCTCGCAGAGAGTTTATCTGCAATTTCAAAGCGCTCATGGCCCGGTCCTTGCTGTTTCAATTGCGAGCGTATGGTCAATAGATTATTAACCCGAGCGATGCGCCGGCCCTGTTTTGGCGCCGGGTTGGGGCGTGTGACGTCGGGAATTTGAGGATTTTGATGGCGCGTCTGGTTGCCAGTTCCACCGAGGGGTCTGAAAATCGTTCATCAGAACCGCTGAATGCAGGACTTCCTCCTGAGCATGCTCGACGCGGTTGGCCTCGCGGCGATGCTGCAGATCAGTATGTTGCCGGATTTCAACGAGACGATTTTGACCGTGACGTTTGGTGCTTGCTTGGCCTGCCCATAGATGTCGCCACCGTCGATCAGGCAGTTTCTTCCATTGACATGGCTGTTCGGGAAAAGAAGCGGCTGAGCTTCGTTACGCCCAACGTCAATTGGCTCGTTCGAGCTTTGCGGGATCGTGAGCATCGCCGTCAGATATTGGAGGCTGACCTGAGCGTCGTTGATGGTGCGCCGCTCGTTTATTTTGCGCGCAATTTGGGTATTCCTCTTAAAGGCCGAACAGCGGGATCAGACATATTTGAAGCGCTTCGCCGAAGGCCGGGATATGCCGGGCGTCGAACAAGTGTTTTTCTTTTTGGCGGCCGCGAAAACACCGCGGCGCGGGCCGCGGCGGCTATCAACGAAGAAAAGGGCGGTGTTGAAGTCGTAGGGTGGCGAAACCCCGGATTTGGCAACCTCGACAGCATGTGTGCTGATCACTTGCTCGACGAGATCAATGCGAAAAATCCAGATTTCGTCGTCGTTGCGCTCGGCGCTGTTAAAGGGCAAGCGTGGATCGATCGCAATCAAGATCGTTTGACAGCGCCGGTGATCGCGCATCTCGGCGCCGTGGTAGATTTCTCTGCAGGGAGCGTCAGGCGCGCGCCGATATTTCTCCAAAAACTTGGTCTTGAATGGGCTTGGCGTATCAAGGAAGAGCCAACCCTTTGGCGCCGATATTTCGAGGATGTGATCGCGCTGATGGGGATCGCAATCACAAAATGGGTGCCGCAGAGCCTTGCTGGACGCAGTGATTCGACAGCCGAATCAGACCGGTCGGCGCAAGCTATTTTTTCTGGCGACGCGATCCGACTTCGAGGCGCGTTGGTCCATCCCGCCTTGCGCACCGTGCGCGAAGCTTTCCGGCAAGCGGCGGAGGCTGGCAAGAACGTCACGTTGGATATCAGCGATGTAGAGACATTGGATCGCGCTTTTCTCGGGCTGGTTTTGATGCTTGAAAAGCACTTGGCGCGGCGCGGTGCGACGATCTCGATCCACGGAGCGAGCCGCGCTCAATTGATGCTTTTCGCAGCGAACACAATGCGCTACCCAGTGGCAGGATCTCCTGAGGTAGAGAAGGCTGATCCGCCTGCCGCTCGCGCGGCCGCCACATAATTATCCTATTGTTGAGGTTCGTACTTGGCTGGAAATCAATCTAAGTTTTTCCGGCCAAAGCGTTTGAAAGGTAAAAAATGGCTAAGCGGTATGTAAAAGCTTTCACTCGGCGTCGAAAGTATCAAAGAACTGGCGCTGCCGCTGTAGCGCTCGCAGCGTTGGGGCTGGTTGCATGCTCGTCTCCGGAAGAGCGGTTGGAACGCTTTAGCGCGAGTGGTCAGGAGTTCTTGGAGAAGGGTCAATACGGCAAAGCCAATGTGCAGTTCCAGAACGCGTTGAAGATCAATGATTCTCATGTTCCAGCGCTGCTTGGTCTGTCAAAGATCGCAGAAGACAAGCAAGACTTTAGAGCCATGTTTGCGCTAATGCAGCGCATTGTGCGGTTGGATCCGAACAATGTCGATGCAATGGTTAGCCTCGGCAAGCTCTACCTGATCGGCAGTGATGAAACGTCGGCGATGGAACACGCAGAAAGCGCGTTAATGCTTGAGCCTGACAATATCGAGGCGCGCGCGCTGAAAGCTGCCGTCCTCTTGAAAGTCGGCGACAGCGTCGGGGCGGTAGACCTTGCGCAACAAGTCGTCGCTGTCGAGCCGGCGCATTCCGAAGCGATTACTGTACTAGCAGCGGAACGTTCGCTTGCCGGCGCGCCGGAAGCAGCGGTCGCAATTCTCGATGAGGCTTTGGCTATAAACGAGAAGACAGCCATTTTACAGTTGTTGCGTATACAAATGTTAACTTCGATGGATCGCCAGGAAGATGTGATGGCGGCTTTCGAAAATCTAATTAGTTTGTTTCCGGATGAAATTGCTTACAGGAGGGTTTACGCCGGAAATTTGTTGCGGAGCAACGAGCTTGCGCGGGCGCTTGAGCAAATTGAGACAATCGCCAGATTGGAGCCGGACAATCTCGATGCGAAGCTCGATATTGTTAGGATCGTCAGGAAGCTTGAAAGCGCCGATGCAGCGTTGGTCAAGCTTACATCCTTTGTTGATGCAGAGTCGGAAAACGCCGATCTAAAATTTGCGCTCGGGGACTATTACAGGCAAGAGGGCGACAATGAGCGCGCGCTGAACCTCTACACAACGCTATCAGAGTCATCGGACGTCGACATCGCAGTTCGGGCGCGCAATCAGATAGCCGCCCTTTACTTAATGAATGGCGATCGCGACAAAGCGCGCGAGATCATCGACGCAATTCTGGCGGAGGATCCCGGCAATACCGATGCGCTTGTTAAGCGCGCCGGATTGCTTATTGACAACGGCGAAAGCGATGCAGCAATCCGGGATCTTCGCATTGCCTTGGGCAACACGCCGGATGCGCCCGGACCGATGGTGCTGATGGCGTCCGCATTGGAGCGGACTGGCGAATTTGGGCTCGCCGATTCTCAATATGTTCGCGCCATGGAAGCGAGCGGGGACGCGCCCAACATTGCCGACATCTTCGCCAAATATTTGATGCGTCAAAACAAACCAGACCGAGCGGAAGAGGTCTTGTTGAAATCTCTATCGGCCCATCCGGGCAATCTCGAAAATCTTCGTTTTCTAGGCGCCATCAGGCTTGCTCAACAAAACTGGCGTGGCGCGCAGGAAATCGCGGACATCATTGAGCAAATTGGCGAAGAAGGAGAAAATGTCGCCGCCGATATACGAACTGTCGCTTTTTCAGGACTTCAAGATTATGACAGCGTGATTAACGCGTTATTGGAGCGCAGCGAGCGGGCGCCGCTGCAGGCGCGTCCTCTCGCCACGCTAATCTCGGCGTATCTTAAATCGGGCCGCATTGAAGAAGCGGAGGCGACTCTACGACGCATAATCGGCGCTCAACGAGGCGCCTATGCAGAGCGCATTTACCTGGCGAATGTGCTCGGCGTGCAAGATCGCATAGAAGAAGCAGAACAAACTCTATTGGAAGCCATTGATGCAGAGCCCGGCCGATCAGAGGCTTATGAGATTCTTTATAGGTATTATTCCCGTGAGGGAGAAAACGAAAAAGCCTGGAACCTTATCAATCAAGGGTTAAATCGCACGCCGGATAATCAGGCGCTTCGAATATTCAAAGCGGATATTTATCTTGCGAATAATCAGCTTCGGGAGGCGTTTGATCTTTATTCTGATTTGGTCGATGAGCGGCCAAATGACAAGATCGTCGTTAACAATTATATTAGCCTGGCGAGTGAGTTTCTGACGGACACGGAGGAAATTAAGGGCGCTCTCAAGAAAGGTGAAATTCTCGCGGGCGATGATAACGCTTATTTCAAAGACACGCTCGGCTGGGCGCATTTTCGCTCAGGAGATCCGGCGACGGCATTGCCCTTGCTTGAGGATGCTGCGTCGGCGGAGCCGCCAAATGGCGAAATTCTCTATCATTTAGGCGCGGTGTATTCAGCTCTCGGCGAGAAAGAGCAAGCGCGCATTACGCTTGAGAAGGCGTTGGAGGTCGGGGGCGAGGATTTCCGACATGAAAGTGAAGTAAGGGACCTGCTCGAAGGCGCGTGATAAAGTAGTGATTCGATGTCAGCGAAATATCATTGCGGCTTTGGGCGGCGTAAGTAATAGACCACCATGTATGAAGAATTTTTCGGCCTGAACGAAAAGCCATTCTCAATACAGCCTGATCCGTCTTTTTTGTACTGGGCGCGCGGGCATCGGCTTGCTTACGCTATGTTGGAATATGGCGTGCTCAATCATGCCGGCATTTCTGTTATCACCGGCGAAGTCGGCTGTGGTAAAACAACGCTCATACACCGCTTGCTCGACCAACTTTCTGACACGCATACGGTATCGCTCCTTTCAAATATTCAGGCTGGTCGGGGAGACCTTTTAAGTTGGGTGCTGATGGGATTTGGACAGCCATTTGCTGACAAATCCCATGTTGAGATGTTTTCCCAGCTGCAGTCGTTTTTCATCGGCGAGTACGCAAAAGGAAAACGCATTGTATTGATCATCGATGAAGCGCAAAATCTCTCGATGGATATGTTGGAGGAGTTGCGCATGCTCTCCAACATTAATGCAGGAAAAGATCAGCTATTGCAGCTCATTCTGGTTGGTCAGCCGCAATTGAAGGATCTGCTGAACCGACCCGAAATGCTGCAATTGGCGCAGCGCGTAGGGTCGGATTTTCATCTAACGCCGCTCAACCACCAAGAAGTGCAAGCTTATCTAGACACCCGGTTGACGATTGCCGGATGCCGTCGGCGCGTTTTTACAGATCGGGCAATAGATCTTATCGCTGAGCAATCGCGTGGCGTTCCGCGCGTCATCAACATTATCGCCGATACGGCGCTGGTTTATGCGTTTTCTGCAGGAGATCTTGTCGTTGGCGTTGAAACGATCAGAAACGTAATTCACGACAAAGTGGACTATGGCGTGTTTGGGCTGCCGGCGGAAAAGGATGACGCGCTGCCAAAACTCCCGGAATCGCGAAAAGGCCCCGATGCGTTTGTCGCCCCGGAAACCGATCACGAAGAAGAACCGGTTGAAGAGATTGCCGTAGAAAAAGATGAGCCTTCGAGCGGCGTATTCAAACCAGCGCCGCCGATCGAACATGAGGTAGAAGAACAAGAGCAAGAGCAAGAAGAAACGCTGCCCCAGGGGGATCCCGTCGGCGAAAGCGGGCCTTCGCCGCGGGAGCAGACGCAAACAATAAGGCTTGCGGATCTCAACGCGACAACCACCATTGAAGCGGCGTCGCCAGTCCAACTTGATAAAACTAAAACGTCGCAATCTCCCGCCGAGGCGTCCGCAGAAACAGGTGTTGTTGTTGTCGGTGAAGACCCAAAGGTTTCGCCGGAAGCGGCAGTTCGATCATGCGGAGATGGTCGCGCAGTCGTATTCGTAGCCTCGGGCTATGCGCCGGAGGCTGTGGCTGTCGCGCGCCGCGCTGGCGCGGTGATCGCGGAAGAAGGAAGCAACGGTTTCAGCACCAGCGGTCGCGCCCGAAACGCCGGTTACCGGCAACTTAAAAAAATAGCGCCCCACATGCGGTATGTGCAGTTTGTCAACGCAAAAAGCGCTTTAGATCCGGATTGGCTGACAGCTGCAGAAGGCTTTATGGCGCGCAGACCGGAAGTTGCGGCGATAGAAGGGCCATCGCGGCATCCCCTGGCGAATTTACCGCCATTTCCAACGCTCGGCGAAATGAAAACACAGGAAGTTGAAGGCGAGATTCAATCGATAGAAGATTCAGCCATGATGCGTGCGGACAAGTTTGAGGCTGTTGGGGGGTTTCGCGGAGATTTGGCTACGGCGGAAACAAGGGACTTATGTGTTCGTCTGCGTCGGCGCGGCAGTCACATTTGGCGCCTCGGCGTTCCGATGACATTGGCTGAGCCGCAAAACGCAAGTTTCAACCACTGGTGGCGTGCGAGAAAGAAATTTGGTTTCGAGAACGCCTATTGCGCGTCCCTACATGGCGGGCCGCCGGAACGGCTTGGCGTGAAAGAAACGGCGAGGGCGACATTCTGGGGATTGCTGGCGCCGGCAGCGATCTTGTCTGCGGCTCTGGTAAGCGCGTTGGGTGCAAGCTTTCTCAATGTGGTAACGCCACCCATGACAATATTCGCTGGCGTATTGGCGGCTGGGATCGCCATTTATGCGTTGAAGATTGTTGCAGGCGCGCTTAGTCGCGGAATATTCAATTTAGCTTCCTGGCGGCAGGCCTTTTTTGCTGTGTTTGGAACGGCGCCCGCCTTCTTGGGCGCTGCAAAGTTTTGGTTTGGTAAGGAAAAACCATCGCGAGGCGGATGAAGCGTAGGCGCGTTCACTTAGTAGTATCCGCAGCGCGAAAACAAACGAACGCTCATGTCTACAATTATCATTGTGCTGGCTTTTGTTCTGGCGTTATTTGTTCTGGCGCCAGCTTGCGTTGTCGCGCTTGAAACTATTGGTGCATTACTGCCGGCAAAAAAGAACACTCGACAGGCAACAGTTAACGCGCGTGCTGCAATCATTGTTCCCGCCCATAACGAGGGAGCTTATCTTGCGCCAACCCTCATGGATATTTCATCACAAATGTCAGAGGGCGATAGGTTGATCGTCGTCGCTGACAATTGTGATGATGATACCGCGGAGGTGGCAATTGCGAGTGGCGCCGAATGTCTCGTGCGGAATGATCTGAAAAATCGCGGAAAGGGATTTGCCTTGCAGTTTGCGCTTGATCATTTGCATGAAAACCATCCGGATGCTGTGGTCTTCATAGACGCCGATTGCAGGCTGCTGGAGGGAGCGCTTGAGAATCTCATTAGCGCCGTGGGTGACACCCAGGGTCCGGTTCAGTCGTTGTATTTGATGCGTGCTGGCGAAGGCGCAGAGGCCCGTCAGCGTGTCGCCGAGTTTGCCTGGTTGTTCATGAACGCTGTTCGCATGCGGGGCCTTGATCGTCTGGCTGGCGTGACACGCTTGACTGGTTCCGGCATGGCGCTGCCGTGGCATGTGGCGCACTCGGTGAAACTCGGATCAGGTCAGATTGTTGAAGACTTGGCGCTCACGCTCGACCTAGTCGCATCAGGCGCATCGCCGCGTTTAGTCAAAGACGCAGTTGTGACGAGCGAATTTCCAGATTCAGCAGACGCGTCAGTCACTCAACGAGCACGATGGGAGCAGGGATCGTTAAAACTTGGCGCCCGGCGCGCAATACCACTGTTGTTTGAGGGGTTAGCCGGAGGCCGTTTCCGATTGTGCGCCATAGCCCTCGATTTGCTGACGCCGCCACTTGTCCTGCTAACAGTGCTTATTTTGCTGTCGCTCACCGTTAGTCTGGTTGCAGCGCTGTTGGGATCAGCGGCGCCGCTTTGGTTTTCGCTGACGGCGTTTTTGCTAATTTCACTATCGGTATTCACGGCGTGGTTGAAATTTGGGCGCGAGGCTCTTCCGCCAAGCGAAATGGCTGGTGTTGTTCGGTTTTTGCTGGAGAAGACCCGCATCTACGGTTCAGCGGGGCGTCAATCGACTAAAGGTTGGACGCGCACGGAACGAAAATGACGCATTTGGCTGCGGAACAAGAAAAGGGCGCCGGCGGTCTTGCCCTGCGGCGTGGTATTTGCTCGAACCCAAGCGGAAACCAGAAGCGAAAATGTACCGTGTCTGATAGCGATCTAAATGTTAGTTTTGTTGCGATCGGCCGCAATGAAGGCGAAAGGTTAATCTCCTGTCTGCGTTCGATCTGCAAGGCTTCTGAACAGGTCGTCTATGTGGATTCTGGGTCTTCTGATGGAAGCGTAGCAGCGGCTCGGGAATTGGGCGCGAAGGCCGTAGCGCTGACCGAAGGGCAGGCGTTCACCGCCGCGCGCGCCCGCAATGCTGGTTTTAAACGCGCAATGGAATGCTGGCCAGAAACTGATTTTGTGATGTTCATCGACGGGGATTGCGAACTCATCGATGGCTTTATTGAACGAGCAACGGACCTTATGCGGAGACGCCCAGAAGTGGGCATCGTCACCGGCAGATGTCGGGAGCGCAAACGAGACGCCAGCGTCTATAATCTTGTATGCGATATGGAGTGGGATGGCCCCGTGGGTGATGTAGACGCCTGTGGCGGAATTTTCATGACGCGCGTTTCGACTTTTCAATCCGCTGGCGGATTTCGTCCGTTTGTCCTTGCTGCGGAAGACGATGATTATTGCATCAGGGTGCGAAATAGCGGGTTCTTTGTCCATCGCCTTCGAAGCGATATGTGTTGGCACGACGCCGATATGAACAACTTCGGCCAATGGTGGCGCCGGGCGAAACGCGCTGGTCACGCCTATGCTCAGCTTGGCGAATTGCATAACGGCTATTTTCAAGCGGAGCGGATGCGGGCTTGGTTTTGGGGTGCTATTTTGCCTTTGTCCGCAATTGCTTTTACACCACTAACCCGCGGCCTAAGCCTCTTATTGCTACTTTTATTTCCCTTGTCCTTTGTGAGAACAGCATGGAACTTAGTAAAAGGGGGCGCAGCAGCGCGGGATGCGGCCGTTCATTCTGCATTTTTGACGATTTCAAAATTTCCAAATCTATTGGGCATACTGAATTATCAGCGTAAGAAGGCGTTTGGAAGCGCCGCGCCGGTCGATACGAAATAGAGCATATGCGTTTCTTGGTACTGGGTTGGAGATCATGGCGGAACTGAGCAAACGCGTTGGCTTGTTAGGGGCAGGGTATATTGCAAAGTGGCATGCTGAGGCGCTGCGTCGTCAACGCGGCGTCGAAATTTCAGCTGTTTGCGATCTTTCCACTGACGCCGCCAAAAGCTTAGCCGATGCATACGGCGCACCGCAGGTTTTTGCGTCGCTTGATGAAATGTTGGCGGCAAATGCGGTTGATTGCGTTCACGTACTCACGCCGCCGCAAACACATTTTAGCGCGGCGTCAAAAATACTCGAAGTCGGCCTTGCCGCTTTCGTTGAAAAACCCTGTGCGATAAGCTCTGCGGATTGTCGAATGCTTGTTAGATTGGCCGACGCCCACGGTGCGCGCCTTGGCGTTAATCACAATTTCTTGATGCTGCCGTCCTATGACAAGCTTAAGGCGGATATCGAAAGCGACGTCCTTGGGCCGATTGATACGTTGGAGGTCAACTGGCAATTTCCGCTTGCGCCGCTGCGCTCTGGCCCGTTTGGTTTGTGGATGCTGCGCGAGCCCGGGAATCTGTTGTTTGAGGTTGGGCCGCATTTATATGCGTTCGTCACAGACTTGCTCGGTGAGTTCACCACCATCGAGGTGCGGTTGCGCAATCCAATTTCATTGCCTGGCGGCGTTACGCACTATCAGACTTGGCAAATTGTAGGCGAGGGCGCTGGCGCTGGCATTACGCTGAACCTGTCATTGGTCGAAGGATGTGACAATCGCTCTGTTCGCCTACGTGGGCTCGGCGGGGTTGCGGTTTATGATTTTGCACAAGACACATATCAGCTTCAGACGCCAAAAATGCAGGATATTGTCATTGGACCGCTCGCAGCGCAGCTTTCTGTTGCAGGGCAAGCATTGAAGACGGGCCTTGCTAATGCAGCGCGGCAAGTTGCGTCGGTCAATCGATTGGCCCCTTACGGGCTTTCGATTTCAAACGCGGTGAGCCGGTTCTATTCAGATTGGGAAAAGAGCGCGCCGGTTGATCCACGGTTAAGCATTGACCAGGCAATCCAATCAACCGAGATGATTGAAGCGGCGCTCGCCATAGCAAAATCTCAATTTGCAACATCGCGTCCGATATCCCGGACCGCAGCCGCTGCGCCTCAAAACGGAGAAACAGTGCTTATCATCGGCGGAACGGGCTTCATCGGCCGCGCATTGACATCAGCGCTGGCCGATCGTGGATATGCAGTGCGCATCTTTTCACGCGGCGCCGGCGCTGGCTTTGACCGTCCGGATGGGCGGGTCAGTGTTTTCACTGGTAGCTTGAAATCGAGTGATGACCTCGCAGAGGCCATGCAGGGCGTGTCTGCCGTTTTTCATCTGGCAAGAGCAACGGAAAGCAGCTGGCAGGGCTATGTCGAGAATGACGTCAACGTTACGAAACTGATCGGCGAAGCGTGTTTGCGCGCGAATGTGCGCCGTCTGGTCTATACCGGCACCATCGATTCCTATGATGCGTCGCGACCCGAACGGCCGATCACGGAGGAAACGCCTTTCGATGATGGTCTTGAGCAGCGCAATCTCTATGCAAGATCAAAAGCGGCCTGCGAGGAAGCGTTAAAGTCGCTGGAGCGCGAGCAGAATTTGCCGCTCGTTATTGTGCGACCGGGTATCGTGATCGGAAAAGGCGGACCCTTGCAGCATTGGGGGATCGCCATGTGGCGGGGAGCCACAGCCTGCAAATTGTGGGGCGGGGGCAAAAATACTTTGCCTTTTGTTTTGGTCGATGATGTTGCCGATGGTCTCGTTCAATCATTAGAAACGCCCGAAATTGAAGGCCGATCGTTCAATTTAATTGGAGACCCGATGCTTTCTGCACTAGATTACTTTGACGCGGTCTCTGACGCGAATGGCGTAAAGGTTCGCGCTGTTGCGACACCAATCTGGACCTATTTCACCGTTGACGTCGTTAAGTATTGGGCGAAGCGCCTTCTGGCGAAGCAAATAGGGCTAACAAAGCCCAGCTTTCGCGACTGGATGTCGCGGGCACAGCTCTCGCCTTACGAAAATCAAACAGCGAAGGATGTTTTAGGCTGGCGACCCGAATCTGTTCGCGAAAGATTTATCCAGCGCGGCATTGTTGACGCATGCCTGTTCGGGATTGATGGCGGCCAGGGGCGGTATCTGTCGTCCGCAAGCGAAGACCATCGCGGGTCAGCGCAAGTTGAAAAGAAAAAATCTGAAGCGCTCGTTAAGAGCGCTTAGTGTGCGAGAAAGACCAATGAGCTACATAACGATCGCCGACCCCGACTTTGGATTTTTTGACGCGAGCGCGCTATCCGAAAAAGGTCATGATCTGCACGAACAATATGTCAGCGCGCAGCCCTTTCCGCATATTGTTATTGACGATTTTTGTTCTCCAGAAATTCTTGACGATTGCATCAAGAATTTTCCTGCAGATCCTGATCCGGACAGCCAGACATTCGACAGGGATCAAGAGCGCTACAAAACCAGTTTCAACCCCGATTATCTGCCCGGTAAGGTCCGGTCGTTCTTTTATGCGTTGAATTCTCGTCCGTTCATAGCATTCTTGGAAAATATGACGGGCGTAAAAGGGCTCATCCCAGACCCCTATTATTTGGGGGGCGGATTTCACCAGACGAAGCAAGGCGGTCACCTTGGCGTGCATGCCGACTTTAACTTGCACCCAACGCTTAAGCTTGAGCGGCGACTCAACCTGCTAATCTATCTCAACAAGGATTGGCAAGAAGGATATGGAGGCGATCTGGAGTTGTGGACCAAAGATATGTCAGAGCGTGTCCATCAGATTGTGCCGCACTTTAATCGGAGTGTTGTCTTTTCTACAAATGCAACGAGCTTTCATGGGCATCCGACACCTGTCAATCATCCGCAAGAAACGCCTCGGCGCTCGATCGCATTATATTATTACACCGCCAGTTGGGACGGAACCGGACGCAAGTTCACAACGCAGTTCAAGAAGCGCCCGCAGTCCGATGACGCGATCGATTGGCAAGTGAAACGTAGTGAATTAATCGACGATATCTTACCGCCAATTGTCGCACGTAACCTCCGGCGCGTTTCGAAAAAGCTCTCCCGATAAATAGGGATTGCTGGCGCTTATATTCGGGTCAACTGTTCGGCAAAATCTGCCAATAGCAGCAAAGCTGTATGGTTTCTGCGGCCTTTTTGGGTGTTGTTTCGCTAGTCGAGCCGTTCGATAAAATTTTAATTGCATTCAATTCAAATGTTGATTGTGAACATTCTCATTTCTTGCAGGATGGAAACATTTTCAATTTTTAATGGGTTCATTGCCCATATTCGGCTTGATGCAGATAAATTTATTGATCCTGGAAAGCACATTTTTTTCTCCCTCGCTTAGCCTCAATCACGTAGCGCACAGGAATGCGCAAATCGAGCAGGCTTGGTCGAGAAAATAGAAGCCAATCTATTCCACCCAATGCTCACGGTAAACGCCATCGCAGTGAGTGTGTAAAAATGAGTAAAGAGTTTGACGCGACGCGCCCGGACATCGACAAAATCGAACTTTGCGATTTTCTTCGAGCAGTAGAAGCGGGAGGGCTTCGCGCTCCTTTGCAATCCGGACGCCGGAGCAGGCGGCGCGCAATGAAGTCGCAATTGGCGCAAGCAAGTTTGTTGGCGCCGCTGTTGGCCGCCGACGCTGTCTCCTCCGCTGCGCGCGCTGCATCGGATCGTTCAGAACGTGATGACGGAATTCTACGAAGGGACATGCTAGAGCCAGAATTAAAGGAATGGCAATCGTCTCCCCGGTCCGATAATATTCGCCCTGAAGTTGATGGCGTTTCAATGCCTCAGCGCTCCGTCATCATTGAAGGTGAGAACGCCGGCGTCAGCCAAAAGACCGTCGCAGCGAGAGTTAATGCCAAAAAAGACGATGGCTTTGTCGCAACGTCAGGCGAGGCGCTGCATATTCCTGTTGAGAGCGTTCTTCAGAACGATACAAATGGCAGCATCGACTCTTTGCATGTTGTGCGGGTATTTAAGGCGCGCAACGGCACTGTTGAGCTTGACGGCGACACGATCATATTCACGCCGCGTGCAGGATTTGAAGGCAGGGCAAGCTTTAGATACAAATTAGAAACGGACGATGGCAGGTCGAGTAAGGCGAAAGTCAAAATTGATGTGATTGCGCCGATTCCGGAACGGACGCTGAACGAGGTGAGAGATCAGTCGCCTGTTGTTGGTGAAGAGCCGCTCCACGATGGCGAGGACCACCGTCATACAGACAACGAACAGTCCCATGACAGCCACACATCCGATGATGGCGCCCGTTCGTCCACGCCGGAACAAGACACTGTGATGGATCATGAACCTGGCATGGATCATCATGGTGATATGCAAATCGATCCGGGCTTTGGCGGCGGCGAGCCCAATATTGGCGGTCATCACCAGGGCGGCGGTCACGATCAGGACAGTGATCAAAGCGATAACACCGATCACCATGAGGAACACTCGGATGACGGTGATCATCAAGGCGCCGTCGAAGAAGATCATGGCATGCACGGCAATGGCGATGATGGCGGTTCTAATGAACACGGCAGTCACGATGGAGACAGTGGCGGTGGGCATGACGAGATGCAGGGTGGCGGCGCTCATGACGATATGCATGGAGACATGGACGGCGGGCATGTGCACCCCGATGATCCGTCCAAACATGCTGAGCATATGGCGGCGCTCAACCTGGTTCCGGTTTCCGCAGCGAGCCACGTGGCGGTGAATAGTGGGTCATGGTTTGACCCTAATACCTGGGCGAACGGCTCCGTGCCGGGCGGCGGCGCTGCCGTGGTGATTCCCCATGGCGTTAGCGTCCACTATGACGGTGAGAGCCCAGTGTCTTTGTATACTGTTCGCGTCGATGGTGCGCTGAAGTTCGCGACTGACGCCGATACGTTCATGGAGGTCGACACAATGGTCGTGTCGCCAAGCGGCCACTTAACGATCGGCACAGTCGGCGATCCGGTGCAGGCCGGGATTAAGTCCGTTATACAAATTGCCGACAATGGACCGATCGATGTCGCGTGGGATCCGTTGCTGTTGTCGCGCGGCGTCATCAGCCATGGCAAGACGGAAATTCACGGCCAGCAAAAAGATCCGTTCTTCCAGGTGTCAGTTGATCCGATGGCGGGCGACACGTCGTTGACGCTTGAAGCTGCGCCCGCGGGCTGGGAAGTCGGCGATACGATTGTGCTGACGGGCACGACCCTAGATAGCAGTCCATGGATGCCGAATGAGAACATTCAAGATGTCACGACAGAAGACGAAGAGCTGACGATCGTTGCGATCAATGGCAACACAATCGTGTTCGATAGGCCATTGCAATTTGATCATGACGGACCGCGCCCAGACCTAAAGGCGTATGTTGCAAACTATTCCCGGAATGTCGTGATACAGACGGAAAACGCCGATTCCATTCCTGTGCACCAACGTGGTCACACCATGTTTATGCACTCGGACGATGTTGATGTCCGCTATGCGGAGTTTTTTGAGCTGGGCCGGACGGATAAATCAGAACGTTCGCTTGAGGTTCATGACCTGTCGAGCACGCAATCGGACACCAACATCAAAGCGCGCTATCCGCTTCACCTTCATCGGTCTGGTGTTTCTGAACTTGATGATCCCGCCATGATTGTTGGCAATTCCGTTTGGGGATCGCCGGGCTGGGGTTTTGTGCACCATGATTCCAACGCGATTTTCACGGACAACGCCGCTTATGATATTTTCGGCGCAAGTTTCGTGGCGGAAACCGGAAACGAAACCGGTCGTTGGTCGCACAATATTTCAATCAAGAACACCGGCGTTAGCAACAGCCCGAAAGATGGCTCAGATCTTGACGCTTTCGATCTTGGTCGCAGCGGGGCGGGGTTTTGGTTCCAGGGCCGTTTAGTGGACGCTGTCGACAATGTTGCGGCAAGCTCTCCGGGCGGGCATGGCTTTGTTTATAATTCCCGCGGCTGGGAAGGCGATGTTATCAAAGTCGGACTTGATATCGCCAAGCAACCAGAAGCGCTGCGGTACCAAGACGAGTCGTTCATCAATAATCCGAATATTGGCGTATTTGACGGCAATGTTTCGCTCGGTAACGAAATCGGTCTTGAAGTCATCAAGGCGTCGCCCCAGCAGGGTCACGACATCCGTACGATCATCAGTGATTTCACGGCCTGGGAAGCGCGGGTTGGCGTCTTCCTGCACTATACCGCGCACTACACGTTGGAAGACCTTGATCTGGTCGCAGCGCGTACGCCCGTAGCAAAATGGGTAAACGGCGCCGGTATTAGTTACGGCGCCAACACCGTCGATATCGTTGTCAATGACGCCAATATTGAAGGCTTCACTTCAGGCGTGCGTATGAGTCGCGCCATCGTCAATCTGCCCGCGGATCAGTCTCAGATCGAGCGAGAATATACGTTCATTGATGTGAATATCACGGGCAATACTGGTCCCGAATATTGGAACACGAACGCGTCGGACAGGATCTTAAGTTCCGACGAGCTATCGCAACAAGGCTTTTCGTTCGTAAGTGACGTGCCTGATTTCACGATGGGGCCGAACCATGGAACGTCGCCGCTCATTTTGTCCGGCATAAAGCATGACGGACTTGGACAAACCACGGTATCGTCAAATTGGGATCAGCATTCCTACGATTGGAAGTCGCTTCGCGGCGCCGTCGAAGTGGAAGGTTATTGGACCTTGCCAGACGGCCGGAATGTAACGTTCTTGGATCAATATGTAACGGATCGGGTTACCGGCGAGGTTCACAAAACCGGCGTGTTCATTGAAATCCCGGCAGGTCGCGACCTAACGCCGGGTGGAAACTTTGTTCGCACCGATCCGCCATATAACGGCGTTCTTGACCTGTCGAATGTTGCGCCCAATGCAGGTGATGACTTTGCTTCGGTGAAGCAAAACTCATCTGTGATCCTTGACGTCCTTGCTAATGACAGCGACCCGGATGGCGATCCACTGGCGGTTGACGGGTTGCGGCATCCGAAATACGGACTGTTGATCGATAACCAGGATGGAACGCTGACCTATACGCCCGACCCGAACTATGTCGGCGCTGACGAATTCTGGTATTGGGTTGAGGACGACGCCGGTAACTTCTCAAAAGCGCATGTTCAACTGACGGTAGAGATCTGAGATTCAGATTGGGCCGCCGTCCACTCACTGATCACGCTCTCGTCGCGCTCGGCGGGAGCGTTTTCTTTTAGCAACTCTTCAAATGTCTGCGGCTCAAGCAGTCGGGATAAAGCCCATATGGCCGCGCCGCGCACCAGCGGCGAGTGATCGTCTAGCCGTTCCTTTGCACAGTCGGCGAGGCTTTCATCATCGCTGTTGCCGATTGCAATCAGCACATTACGGATGAATCGATCGCGGCCAGTGCGCTTGATTGGAGACCCAGAAAACAGGTCCCTAAAAGACTTATCGTCAAGTTTCACAAGGCTCGCCAACAACGGCGCCTGCAGCGCTTCGCGCGGGTGCAATGCAGCATGCTTCGCCTTGCTGGCGAACTTGTTCCAAGGGCAGACTGCAAGGCAATCATCGCACCCGTAAATCCGATTGCCCATAGCGCTTCGAAGTTCTCGAGGGATCGGCCCTTTATGCTCAATTGTTAAATAGGAAATGCAACGTCGCGCATCGAGTTGATACGGTGACGGGAAAGCCGCTGTAGGGCAGATTTCCAAACAACGACTACACGTCCCGCAATGATCAGTTTCTCGCGAGTTGGCGGAAAGTTTGAGCGTTGAGAATATGGCGCCGAGGAACAACCACGACCCAAACTGACGCGATACGAGGTTTGTGTGTTTTCCTTGCCAGCCCAGCCCAGCCAGTTGCGCTAATGGTTTTTCCATCACCGGCGCTGTATCGACGAAAACTTTGACGTCGCCGCCATGCTCGGAAACAATCCATCGCGCCAATTGCTTCAGGCGTTTCTTGACAAGGTCATGATAATCTTTGTTGTGCGCATAAACAGAAACCACGCCGGACTGGCGATGTTCTAGTTTTGCCATTGGGTCGGTGTCTGGCCCGTAATTCATGCCGAGAATAATCACGGATTTTGCATCGGGCCAAAGGGCGTCGGGGCTAGCGCGCTCATTTTGTCTTCTTTCCAGCCAATCCATATCGCCATTGAATCCAAGTTCAATGTATTGCTTCAAACTGGAGGCGAACTCGGGCGGCAAGCGGGCTGACGCAATGCCGGCTCCGTCAAATCCGCATTTAAGCGCGTGTGCAACAATGTTGCTTTCACGCGATAGTGTCTCGGTCATTCCTAAAAATCCGGATCATCGAAATGGTTCGGCGGCGTTACACCGTCCACGCGATCTTTCAACAAGGGACGCATGCTGGGGCGCGATTTCATCCGCGCGTACCATTCATGCAACGCGCTGCATTTTTGCCAGTCGATTGCTGAAATATAGTCGAGCGAAGACAAGGACGCCGCTGCAGCGGCGTCGGCGAAGCTATAAACCTCGCCAGCAAGCCACTGCCGTTGCTCCAAAAGCCAGTCGAAATAGTCGAGGTGCCAATCGAGCGCTTTGGCCCCCTGATTGAGTCTGTCATAGTCCGCCGGACCAAGACGCATTAACTTCTTGTCGACCCTTTCACGCATGGTCAGGTCGATGACCTCGCGTTCGAATTTAACGGCGATCCACATCACAAGGCGGCGTACTTCCGCGCGACCCGCAGCAGTTGACGGATGCAGCTTTGTGCTCGGATAGACCTCTTCGAGGTATTCAATGATTGCTGTCGTTGGCGAAATAGATAGTTCGCCGCCAGTTGGGGGCTCATCGATCAGGACCGGAATATCGCCGGCTGGATTGATGGACGCGAATTCGGAATTTTCCTCCCACGGACGGAGTTCAACAAGACGAGCAGGAAGACCTTTTTCCGCAAGCACAATGCGGATCATGCGCGACATTGGGTCCAGGGTCATATGGTAAAGCGTTCGCATCAACCGGAAATCATAACAGTCGTCGCGGGAACTGACACCCTGCGCATACAAGTGACGCTCAATCGAGCCATTTTGGGACACGCCTCGGCAAAAGCTTTGCAGAATCAGGGCTCAAGAACAGAACTTCGCGCAAGTTTGGAACAATTGCGAGAGGGCCGAAGCGGGATGTCTCAAGGTTGCCAGGATATCGAGTTTGAAGAATTATGCGAGTGGCGGCGCCCTGCGCCGATCGCGCGCCGCGCGGCAATGGTGGTCTATGCCTGGCAACAGCCCGGATGGACTTTCTTGTGGGCGGCCCTAGCGGCGGCGCCGTTTGTCGCTGCCGCATTGTTCGCGCCCGCGCTGTTAAGCTTGTCTCCGACACTCAACATGATTGCGCCTATTGCAGAAGCAAGATCGATCGCCGCCGGGGAAGCGAAGCTTGTTGATGCTGTTGCTCCCTTTCACGTGCTGGTGCTCTTGATCTCAGATATGTTTGCCGATACGCCGGGGCGCATTCATCTTGTCGCCAAGGCGATTTTTGCGTTGATTGCGGCATATCCGCTTGCCTATTTCGCTTCTACTCGGTTTCCGGCCTTGCTGGCGGCTATTTTAACAGCAGGGTTTGCAGCGTTTGTCGCATCGCCATTTACCGGCGTTGCGGAATTCGGATTAGCACTGCTGCTAATCTGCGCGCTTTGTTTTGTCTCTGCGTCAGCCGATGGCGGGGCGGTTCGCGCGCGCATTGAAGGCGCGCTCGCGGGCGCTTGCCTCTTTGTTCTTTGGATGCTGCATCCGGTTTTTGCGCTGACAGGCTTTGTGCTGCTATCTGCCTGTCCATTTTTGTCCGGCCGAAGCGGCCTAGACCGATATGTTCTTTCGATCACTGTATTCGCCGTCCTAGCGATCCTTGCAGAGTGCTTTGTGGCGGGCATCAACCTAACGCGCGCCGCTGCTGCGTCCGCAATCTTTGAAGGCCCGCCTGGTGATGAGGCGCGCATCGGCGCCAT
>JANQOV010000055.1 GCA_028285645.1 Hyphococcus sp. | reverse complement strand
GGTGGCGGCGTTTCGTGCAACGCTCGAAGAAGTTCTTGAGGCGGATATCATCGTTCATGTCCGCGACGCAGCTCATGCTGACAGCGACGCCCAGCGCAGCGATGTTTATGAGGTGCTTGAAGAACTCGGGCTAGGGGAGGATGACGAAAGACCGCTGATTGAAGCGCTTAACAAGATCGACCTACTGACCGAAGACGATCGCGCCGTCACAATGACCGCTGCTGCAGCAAGTCAGCAGAACGCTGGCGGAACCATAGAAAACCCCCTGCGCGTCGCGCTTTCCGCAGAAACCGGCGAGGGCGTTGATGAATTGTTGGCGCTTATGGAACAGACGCTGACGGCCGCCCACGAGACCATACTCATCGCCCTACCGGCGGGCGACGGCGCAGCGCGCGCCTTTCTGCACGCACGGACTGAAATCATCGAAGAACACGTCGATGAAGAGAACGTGGTGCTCAAGGTTCGTCTTTCAAAGAAGACAAGAGGGCAGTTTTTCAAGCAATTTCCTGATGCTTCTGATGTGAGCCTTACGCAACAAAAGCGAAAGCGCGCATGATCATCGATCCGGTAAAAGTTAGCGCGCTGATCGCAGAGATCGCGGAGGAAGAGATCGCGCCGCGTTTTGGTAAACTCGCTGCGGCGGATATTGATACAAAAACCGGCCCCAGTGATTTTGTCACCAAGGCTGACCGCGCTGCAGAACAGGCGCTTGAAAAAGCGTTGAAAGATATTCGTCCGGATGCGGTCTTTATTGGCGAAGAACATATATCCGATGACCCTGACAGCATCGCGGAACTGAGCGGAAAGGGCGCGTTTTGGATTGTCGATCCCCTCGACGGCACCCGCAACTTTGTGCAGGGCCGAGAGGAGTTCGGCTCGATTGTCGCATTTGTCGAGGACGGCGAAATTCGCATCGGCTGGATTTACGCAATTCCCGACAGGGCTTGCGCCATAGCCGAATTGGGGTCCGGCGCTGCCTGGCGCGGCGAAGTGCTGTCGCCAGTCACAGAGAAACAAGATGCGCTTGTAGGCTATCGCGGCGTTGGCGCGCTTCATCCCGATTGGCGGGACCGACTTGTTCCCCTGTTGCGCGATAAATTCGAAACCGAGCCTGCGCGCTGCGCCGCCTACGCCTATATTAACCTGGCGCGCGGCATTCGCGATTTTTCGTTGTTTTCGCGCGCGAACCCTTGGGATCACGCAGCCGGCGCGCTTGTGTTGCACGAGATTGGCGGCAGGGTCGCTTATCTCGATGACAAAAGCCCCTACACGCCGACGCCGACGGTTGGCAGACCGTTACTATCGGCGGGATCGGTTCTGCATTGGAACCGCGTTGAACAAACGCTGATCACTGACGCCCGTGCCTGATTATTTGCAATGGGTCGTTCTCTTCGCGGTGGGCGCCGCCGCCGGGTGGACGAATGTCATGGCGGGCGGCGGGTCGCTTTTGTCAGTGCCCGTTATGGTGTTTCTCGGGCTTCCGGGACCGGTCGCTAACGGCACCAATCGCATCGCGATTATTGCGCAGAACATTTTTGCGGTTGGGTCTTTCTTCCGACAGGGGTTTTCCGATTTTCGTCTGAGCGCGACCCTGGCTGCCGCTGCATCCGTGGGCGCTTTTTTTGGCGCGCAATTTGGCGTACGCCTGGAGGGCGAGTGGTTTGACCGAACCCTCGCCGTCGTAATGATCGCGGTACTGATTATTATGGTTACGGGCGACGACAAAAAACCGGACGCCGCTCCGGGCGAGCCCCGCAATCTGGCGCTCGGCCATGTTTTGATGATTGGCGCGGGCTTTTGGGGCGGCTTTATTCAGGTTGGCGTCGGGTTTTTGCTAATGCCGATCCTTTATCGGGTGATGGGGCTCGATCTTGTGCGGGTAAACATGCACAAGGTTTTCATCGCATTGATGTTCTCAATTGTGGCGCTTGGCGTTTTCGCCGCCAATGTGGATATCGCCTGGAAGGCTGGCCTTGCCCTTGCCGCCGGCAACGCCCTTGGCGGCTGGTTCGGCGCGCGGTCAACGGTCA
>JANQOV010000048.1 GCA_028285645.1 Hyphococcus sp. | reverse complement strand
CAAGGTCAATTCCGACGACTTCCAGACCGTGCATCACGAGCTGGGCCACAATTATTACCAACGCGCCTATAAGGATCAGTCGCCGATTTTCTGGACCGGCGCCAATGGCGGATTTCATGAGGCCATCGGCGATATGGTGGCGCTATCGATTACGCCGGAATATCTGCAAACGATTGGCCTGCTCGATGAAGTTCCTGACGCCTCTAAAGACGTGGGCCTCTTGATGCAGCAGGCGCTTGAAAAAATCGCCTTTATGCCTTTTGGCCTACTGATGGATAAATGGCGTTGGCAGGTGTTTTCCGGCGAATTGACGCCGCAAACCTATAATGACGGCTGGTGGGCGCTTCGCACCCAGTACCAAGGAATTCGTCCGCCTACGGACCGTGTGGCGACGTATTTTGACCCCGGCGGGAAATATCATATCCCCGGCAATGTCTCTTATACGCGCTACTTCATTGCGCACATCCTTCAGTTCCAGTTCCATCAGGCGGCCTGCGAAATGGCTGGCTGGGACGGGCCGCTGCATCGCTGCTCGATTTATGGCGCCGAGGGCGTGGGTCAGAAATTCAACGCCATGCTTGAAATGGGCGCGTCAAAACCCTGGCCGGAAGCGCTTGAAGCCTTTACCGGCACACGGGAAATGGACGGGTCTGCGGTCGTTGATTATTTCGCGCCGCTTATGGACTGGCTGCAGGAGCAAAACGCCGATCGGCAATGCGGTTGGTAGATCCAAATTTATGATAAAAGTAATGGCGGCCGCGTTTCGACGCGGCCGTTAATTTTTACGCGAGGCTTTTTCTTCGTGTCCTGACATTGCTTGGCGCCGAACCAACACATCCGCCACCGCATCGGGTCGAACGCCGACCGCCGTCAGCATGACGGCTAGGTGATAAAGCACATCAGCGGCTTCTTCGGTAAGGGCTTTCTTGTCGCCGGATGTCGCGGCGATTAACGCTTCAACGGCCTCTTCGCCGAATTTCTTCGCGCAGCGTTGCGGACCCGCGGATAAGAGCGAAGCGGTGTAAGAGAGATCAGCATCAGCGCTGCGCCGCGATTCAATGGTTGCAAAGAGTTTCGTTAAAACGGCGCCAAGATTTTCTTCAGTCATGGTGCAAATCCGATTGCTTTCAGTTTTATGTCGAATTCATCGGCAACCGCACAGGCAATCCGGCAGCCGCGAGCTCCTGTTTGGCGGCGGCGATCGAAACTTCGCCAAAGTGAAAGATTGACGCGGCGAGCACCGCAGCGGCGCCGCTTTCTTTTACCGCCGCAACCATATGCGATGCTGAGCCGGCGCCGCCGGACGCGATAACAGGCACCGACGCTGCGGCAACGACCGCCTTGGTCAACTCAATATCATACCCCGTTTTTACCCCGTCGCGGTCCATCGACGTCAACAATATCTCTCCGGCGCCGCGGGCCGCCATTTCTCGCGCAAACTCAACAGCGTCAACACCCGTAGGGTTGCGTCCGCCATGGGTGAAGATTTCCCAGGCGTCGCCTGTCGCCTTTGCGTCGATGGCGACAACGATACATTGCGCGCCAAACTGAGCCGCTGCTGCGTTGATGAGGTCTGGATTTCTCACCGCCGCCGTGTTGATCGCGACTTTGTCAGCGCCTGCTAGTAACAGCGTGCGAATGTCTTCAAGAGAGCGAACGCCGCCGCCGACGGTGAGCGGCATAAAACACCGTTCCGCCACTTTGCTGACCGCATCCAGGAGAATGCCCCGGCCTTCATGGCTCGCTGAAATATCAAGAAAACAAAGCTCATCGGCGCCCGCGGCATCATAGGCTTCGGCGGCGGCGACCGGATCGCCAGCATCACGCAAGCCGACAAAATTAACGCCTTTAACGACACGGCCGTCTTTGACGTCAAGGCACGGAATGATCCTGACCGTCAACACGGAGTGTTTTCCTCGTCGCGCCAGAAGGGCGTTTTGGCCGCAAATTGCTCCCAGGCGTCATCAATGGCGACGGCGGCGACCTCGGCCTGCGAGGCGCTCGCGCCAAACAAAAACCCTGCGGCGCGGCTTGCTTCGTCGCCTTCACCGGCCGCCGCCAAATCCACCAGAAGATGCGATACTGCAGCATCATTGATGTCGCCGAGCGCATCCTGAAGGCGCGCGATCTCGCCCATGAAGGGTTTTCTTTGGTGCTTTTCATAAAGCGCCCGGAAAAGCTGCACGGCATATCGAAGTTTTTTAAGGGCGATGCGCAAAGGATGCCGCGCCACAAGACTGCGCCTGTCCATAGCGTCAGCGACGGCCGTCGCGATCGCCAAACGCTCGTCCAGAACGGCGATTGCAAAGGCGCGTATGTCGCCGGTGAGCGCCTCATCGGCGGTGTTCATCCACGGCGCGCGGCTTGACGCCTCAAGAAGGTCCAACGCGAATTTCGCAAATCCATATCCTGACAGACAAGAAACGGCGTCTTCCCATGCTTCAGCACGCCTTGCCTCCGCCCGCCACCGCAAGCGATCGAAGCCGCGAGGCGCATATCCGGCGCGCATTGCCGCCGGCAGGGTCGCCGTTAGAAAAACATCCCAATCGCGCGCGACGCCTAGTCGCCTGGTTATTTTTCGGCCGCGCTTCGCTAATTTTCTAAGCGTCGGGTTTGTCAGATAAGGCCGGTATAGTTTTTCTGTTGCGCGCAAACGGCGAATAGCAACCCGCATCTGCTGCAACGCCCGCGGTTGGCGTTTTTCGACAATAAGCGGCGTTAAAAAAAGGATGCGTTCAGCAACGCTGCGCGTCATTTTTTGCAAAACGTCTGCTGGAACGTCAGTCGCCGCCGCCAACACCTTCGGCGCCCGGCCGATTTCAACTGCAAACTTGGAAATCTTGGGCAGGCTGTCCTTTGCAAGCAAAACTGGACGCAAGCTCGATGCCCTTGCAATAGCGCGTGCAGCGTCAAAGAACGCGCCTTTAGGACCGGACCTGTGCGTCAGCACGACAACCGCGCTGGCGCTGCCGGGCGCTTCGACATGCGCTTGAAAACGAAACGCACAGCCGATGTCAGCGCCGTGGTATTTCACCTTTGCTGAATACTCATCAGCCTTAACGCACGCTGCCTGCGCAAGCAGGTCATTTAGTCCGTGCAACGCACAATCAAACTCAAATTCGCCGCTATTGGCGGGAATTGCTTCGTCCAGCCCAAGTTTCACAGAAACGGTGTTTGGACCGATGCTACGGTCCAGCGGATCAAGCCGTGATATCGTCTGCATCCGCCCGCTTTGGGACTCGTTAACAACCAATGAGAATCCGCGCGCGGCAAGGCGTTTGTCTTCCGTGTCAAAACGCGTTTCAATCCGATGCGTCCATGCGCCTTTGCCAAGGCGCATCGCTTTGAAAAGCGCGCTTCTGCGGAAAGCGACAATATCCGCAGCGGCGGCGGATAGGCCAATTTGCAATGGCGTTTGGCTCGTTAGCGGCGGACTTGATGCGTATCGGCGATGCTGTGGTTTGGTAGGGGCGCGCCAAAGCGACGTACCGCGGTCGCTCTCCAATTGCAGCAGATCCTCTATTTTCATGGGCTATTCCGCCCTGTCGCCGCGGCGATTGCTTCGTCTACTGATAGCCGGCCGTCATAGAGCGCGCGCCCGATGACAACGCCTTCTATCGGGCTCGGCGACGCCGCCAATGCTGAAATATCTTTGCTCGACGCAACGCCGCCGGAGGCGATCACAGGTATCGCCGTCACGCTCGCGAGCGCCGCTGTGGCGTCGACATTGACGCCTGTAAGCGCACCGTCGCGGGAAATGTCTGTGTAGATTACCGCGGCAACCCCTTGATTTTCATAGGTTTTCACGACCTCCAGCGCGCTTTGCCCGGTGTCGCCGTCCCAGCCGTCGGTTTTGACCAGTCCGTCTCGAGCATCAACGCCGATTACAATGCGGTCGGGAAACGCGCCCGCCGCGGCGCGTACGAAATCGGGATCTCTCACGGCAGCGGTGCCCAATATCAGCCGGGAAACGCCGCGCTCAAACCATGCATCAACATCCGTCATGGAGCGAATACCACCGCCAAGCTGGGTCTTAAGAGATGTCGCGCCAAGAATTGCTTCGACCGCATCAGCGTTCTCTGATTTCCCTGAAAACGCGCCATCAAGATCGACAATGTGCAGCCACTCAAACCCGGCCTCCTCAAACGCCTTCGCTTGTTCCGCAGGGTTTGAATTGTAAATCGTTGCGCTTTCCATGCGGCCCTGGGTGAGGCGCACGCAGTTTCCCTCTTTAAGGTCAATCGCCGGATAGAGCGTCAGCTTTTTCATCAAGGGCTCCATCCGAGAAAATTTCCGATCAATCGCAAGCCGGCAGCCTGGCTTTTTTCAGGATGGAACTGCACGCCGACAATGTTGTCCCGCGCCACAGCAGCCGTCACGCTCAAACCATAATCGCTTGTTGCAAGACGATGCGCCTCGGACACGCGGTCAAAATGGAACGAATGCGCAAAATAAAAGGCTTCGCCATCACAGCCTTCAAGCACTGGATGCGTCACGCCTGCTCCGACAGTGTTCCAACCCATATGGGGAACTGGTTGCCCTGCGGTCTTACCGCTGAGCGACGTGACAACGCCGGCGATCCAACCTAGACCGTGACGACCGCCGAACTCTTCGCCCTCGTCAGCCAGAAGCTGCATGCCAACGCAAATGCCAAGAAACGGGCGCGCCTCAATCAGAACCGCATGCTCAAGCGCTTCCAAAAGCCCTGGTTTTGCCGACAAACCGTCCATACAGGCGCCGAAAGCGCCCACCCCGGGCAGCACAATCCGCTCAGCGGCGGCAATTTCTTGCGGGTTGTCGGATTGCGCGATCGCAGCGTCAATTCCGCATTCTCGGGCTGCGCGTTCAAACGCTTTCTCGACCGAGCGTAAATTGCCCGATCCATAATCGATGATAGCAACGCCAAGGGACATAGCGTCCCTTCTAGCGGGTAGAAGGCGCTTTCGAAAAGGCGCCCGCCAATAGAAAACGGCGCGGCTTTTTGGAAACTGGCCGCGCCGCTGCTTTTAAGTCGGATGATTAGGCTGCGTCCGGCCAGCAAGCGCCAATGGCTTCCCTTGAGGCGTCGCTTAAATTATCGACATCTTCTTGCGAAGCGACCGCCATGATTTCTTCCGCGACTGACCCATCGGCAGTTTCGGCAAGGCAAGAGCAACCCGATGGGTCGATCTCATTTTCTGTCGTGTAACCAACGCAGAACTCTTCAAGGTCGCCCGCCAAAGCCGGCGACGCCAATAGTCCAGCCGCCGCAGCGGCGATTAAATACTTCTTCATTCTTCATTTTCCCTGTTTTATCTTTACACCAACTAACGCGTACATTTATCCATTGCCGCCTGCGCTTCAGCGGACGCAGAAGAATACCGCTCTGCAGGATCTTCGATTTCTGAAAGGCTTGTAAATTCGTCTTCCAGCGAAGGCGTTGCTTCGATCTCCGCTTCCAGGCAGGCGCATCCTGACGTATCGCGGCCGTCAGCTTCCAGCCGCTCTGCGCATGCGTCAGCCCACTCGCCGGCATTCGCCGCCGCTAAGCCAAAACCCGCCATTAGGCCAATGGCGACAAAAAATGGTCTTTTGTTCATCGTAAAACGCCCTGATTGATTTACGCCCGCCGCTTCATCCGTTTTGTGGATCAATAACCGCGAGCCCCGTCTGTTATTCCCCATGGCGACGATCTGACCCGCGCCGGCGCCATAAATCAACGGGCATCTGCATCAACTCATCGAGTGTTGCGGGCTTTTAATCGCTCAGCCGCCCAATACGCCCTTGGTCGAGGGGGCGCCGCCGCCTGCGCGCGGATCAAGTTCGAGCGCTTCCCGGAAGGCTCTCGCTGTCGCCTTAAAGCAGCTCTCGATGATGTGGTGGGTGTTCTCGCCATAGAGATTTTCCACATGCAGGCAAAGACCGGCATTCATGGCGAAGGCGTGAAACCACTCCTTGAACAGCTCAGTGTCCATATCGCCGACTTTTGGCCGCGAGAACGCAACTTTCCAGACGAGATAGGGCCGTTTTGAAATATCGATCGCAGCGCGCGACAAGGTTTCGTCCATGGGAATATAGGCCGCGCCAAAGCGGCGAATGCCCGCGCAATCGCCAAGCGCCTTGGCCACCGCCTGGCCCATGACGATGCCGGTGTCTTCGACCGTGTGGTGCATGTCGATATGCAGATCGCCTTCTGCGCGGACTTTTAGATCTAGCATCGCGTGCTTGGCGAAGGCTTCAAGCATATGGTCGAAAAATCCGATGCCGGTGTCGATGTCATAATCGCCCGATCCATCTAGCTCGATCGCGGCGAAAATCTCGGTTTCGCGGGTCTTGCGTTCGACTGTTGCGGCGCGCATGGGCGCTCTCCTTTGACCGGACGGCGCGGTTTGCTACATGAGTTAGCGAAAGAGCCGTATAAGGCTTTATACTTATTGAAGATTTCGAGTTTCGTCCACTTTTGCCGGGAACCGCGCGATGGCCTCTCCAGAAATGCATGCAACGACAATTTTGGCAGTGCGCCGCGGCAATGCGGTTTGCATTGGCGGCGATGGGCAGGTTTCCATGGGGCAGACCATCGCCAAGGGCGACGCCAGGAAAGTCCGACGGCTTGCAGGAGACAAGGTGATCACCGGTTTTGCCGGCGCGACTGCGGACGCCTTTACGCTTTTGGAGCGCCTTGAAGCCAAGCTTGAGCAATATCCGGGTCAGCTGACCCGCGCCTCGGTCGAACTTGCCAAGGACTGGCGTACGGATCGTTATTTGCGGCGCCTTGAGGCGATGATGATCGTCGCAGATAAGGACGTTACCCTGACGCTGTCAGGCGCAGGCGACGTGATCGAACCGGAAGGAGGCGTCACTGGCATCGGCTCCGGCGGCGATTATGCGCGGGCCGCGGCAAGGGCGCTGATCGAAGAAACGGACCTCGATGCAGAAGCCATTGTGCGCAAGGCGATGGCGATTGCCGCCTCAATTTGTGTTTACACCAATGACGCGCTCACCATTGAGACCATAACGGCCTAACTCGCACAAACCTTCACATCCCGGGTTTAGTGGCGTGTTATTGACGCAGCTTGCCGGCCTGCCGTCGCTTGATAACGTCAAGCGCGGCGATAGCGATCGCTGCAATCATCAATTCAAAGCCCCGGTTCAAGGCAAAGTGGATCCAGTAATCCGGCACAAATGCGAACGCCTTCAGAAAATGCATCAGCCCGTCAATAAGAAATAGCGCAGCAAGCACGGTGTAGAGGGGGCGACCGCGCCGATGAGCCCAGAAACCAACTGCAATCGCTACAGCAAAGAAACCGCCGACGGGCGCTCTTACGTCGGTTCCCGCCAAGTATATAAGAAGCGGGATAAGCCAGGACGCCCAAACAACGAGCATTGCCCGATTGATGACGCTGGACCTCGATGCAAGGCTCAGTATCGTTGCTACACTGAGCAACGATAGATAAAAATAGATGACGAGCCACGCCCCCAAAAGAACCCACCCCAAAATTCGCAAGTACGCGCACTGACCAAATGCGCCATGCGTAATCTATTTTGGGGAACCGATGACAAAGCAGATCGGCGCCGTCAAGCCGCAGCCCGCTTTCGGCGCTATTTTCACAGGCTCGAGTTACAGAACCGAACAAGGGCCCGTGGCTTCATCTGTGATCAACCTAATTCTGCGGTTCGCGCGCCATGCGCTCCAACAGCCTGACGCCAAAGCCGGACGCGCCCTTCGGCACTGTCGGCGTGGCCTCGGTCTGCCAGTCAACACCGGCGATATCCAAATGCGCCCAAGGGGTTTCTTCTTTGATGAAGGAACCGATGAAGGCGGCGCCGGTGCTGGCGCCGGGTGCGCCAGTGTTGGCGTTCTTGATGTCAGCAATCACCGACTTGATTTGCTTGTCATGGTTTGGATGCAAGGGCAGGCGCCACAGATCCTCTCCCGCTGCTTCGCCGACAGCGAGCATTTGCTCGGCAATCGCATCATCGCGGGCAAAAAGGCCCGCATATTCATCGCCAAGGGCCCGGCCTACTGAACCGGTCAACGTAGCAACGTCTACCAAAAGTCGCGGGGCAAACCGTTCTTGCGCGTACCAAACAGCATCGGACAAGACGAGCCGCCCTTCAGCGTCTGTGGACATAATCTCAACGGTCTTGCCGGACATGGTGCGCAGCACATCACCCGGACGCAGCGCGTTCCCGGCTGGCATATTTTCCGCCAGCGCGGCTATGGCGACGATGTTGACGGGGGCGCCCGACTTGGCGAGCGCAAAGGTTGCAGCCGTGACAACCGCAGCCCCGGTCATGTCGGATTTCATCGCCCACATGCCGTCATTTCTCTTGAGAGAAATACCGCCGGTGTCAAAGGTGATGCCTTTACCCGCAAAAACGATTGGGGCTTCTTGGCCGTCCGCGCCTTTATATTCAATAATCATCATGCGCGGAGGGCGCACGCTGCCGCGACCAACGCCGAGGATTGCGCCCATGCCCATCCGGTCCATCGCAGCAACATCTAGGACGCTAATGGAAATGTTGCGGACACCCCGAAACTCAGCACGCGCACGGCGTACGAATTCTTCTGGGTAGAGAACATTGGCCGGCTCGGATTGCATGTTGCGCGCCCAGATGACGGCCTCCGCCAGATGCCGCCGGCGAGCGTCAAACACGCTGCGCGCTGCTTCAGCGTCCTGTGCGATAAAAGCAAGTTCGCCTTCAGCGGGCTTGGCTTTGCTTTTGTATTTGTCAAAACTGTATTGACCGATCTTCGCACCAAACGCCGCTGCTGCTAGTTGGCCTTGGTTTGCATCAGGAGCGACTACTGCAACACGTGACGCCTTACTCTTTTTTGCCAGCTTGCCGGCGCGACCGCCGAAGTCCTCCCAATCGCGCAGCGCCGTGCCGTCCGCTTTCACCCCGACAAGGTGGATTTCGCCAAAACTTTCAGCGCCGGAAAGGAAGCTCGCTGTCTTTCCAGCGTTGGCCTTGAAGCCGGACGCTTCGATTGCGCGTCGAACATCTTCTAAGGCGGCGTCGCCGATAATAGCGGAAAGCCCGGATAAATTCTCGACATCGCTTACGGCAACGATCAGCGCATCATCTGCTTGCGCGGTTTCGGCAAAATCAACGCTGCGCTGCGCCAGCGCATTCCCGAATGTCGCTGCTACGAGCGCAATTGCTCCCAAAAATGAACGCATGGCGATACTCCTCCCAATTTGCGGATTCTACTTGGCCGCCTTCCGGCCGTTTGTTGCTCAGCTCTGAAGCGTCTAGCCGCGACAGCGCTTCTCGTCGAGCCTACGGCGCGGCAAGCCATTTGGATCTTGGCTATTGGGTGATGCCGTCCTCGCGGATTTTTTCGACAAGACTGTCGAGCGTTTCAGCGGATCCCTTTGCTTTGTAACGCGCTGTGATGATGACGCTGCCATCCGGTTCGCGTTTTGCCGCGATGGATTGATAGCGAAATCCTTTGCCAAAAAGCGGTTTCGGCGATCGATAGAATTTTCGATTTTCGTTCAGCTTCCTTATTTCTGCATTGACGACGCGCCGGGCGACGAATTCAAGCGGCAGATATTTCGAAACGCCTTCCCGCTCATCGATTGAAAACGCCTGAAGCGCTGCCTGCAGCTTGCCGCTCTCAACAAAAGCGTCGAGCGTCACATCAATCGTGCCGGCTTCGCGCGCGATGCGCCCGGGCTTGCCCTTGCCGTTCCAGCCGCAATTCCAGACTTCAAGCTCAAGCTCCAGGACAAACCGGATGGCGCCGGTCGGGAAGGTGATCTCAGGATCGCCGGCGCCCCATCGTTCGCCGCATCGCTCCTGATTGGTCGCGACCCAGTTTTCAAGATCGCGCTCTGTTTCCTCGATGAACTTGGTGACGTCAGTCACCAGCGCGAGATGCAAATCTCCCTGCGCAGCAGCCTCTTTGTCCGCATAAAAAGCGATATCCGCCACCACCCAGCGCCCGCCGAGATTAACATTGGTCGGCTCGTCGTAGATAAGCTCAAAACCTTCAGGCGCTTGCGCTGACACTTGTGTGAAGACGGCGGGCGCCATCACAGCTGCAAAAAGCGAAAAAAGAAAACTACGCACTGCATCAACCCTCCCGCGCGGCCTTCCCCCTCACAGCCCGCTTCATCCCTCGCATGAATAACCGCTGCTTTCCAGTCATTAGCGGAGCGCGCGCTTGTGGCGCTTGCAAAGGGCGCATTCCTTCGTCATGAAACGGGGTCCAAGATTTAGCTCTAAAAACACCGATGTCAGATTTTTCTCCCCGCGAAATTGTTTCAGAACTTGACCGTTTCATTGTCGGCCAGAAGGCCGCCAAGCGCGCCGTTGCGATTGCGCTGCGGAACCGCTGGCGACGGCGGCGCGTCGAAGGGCCGCTTCAGGACGAGATCACGCCCAAGAACATCTTGATGATCGGGCCGACCGGCGTCGGCAAAACTGAAATCTCGCGGCGCCTTGCGAAACTTGCTGGCGCGCCGTTCCTCAAGGTCGAGGCGACAAAATTCACGGAAGTTGGTTATGTGGGCCGCGATGTCGATTCCATCGCCCGCGATCTGGTGGAGATTTCCGTCGGCCTGGTGCGCGAAAAGCGCCGCGAAGAAGTCCGCGCGACTGCGCATATGGCGGCGGAAAACCGAGTGCTCGACGCGCTGGTAGGCGAACACGGCTCTGAGACAACGCGCGAAAAGTTTCGCGAGAAACTGCGCGCCGGCGAACTCGACGACAAAGAAATCGAAATCGAGCTTCGCGAAACGCCCGGCGGCATGCCGTCTTTCGACATACCAGGGATGCCCGGCGCGTCTGTTGGGATGATCAGCATCACCGAAATGTTCGGCAAGGCGTTCCAAGGGCCGCGCGCCAAAAAAAGGGTGAAAATCAAAGACGCTTATGAACCGGTGATCGCTGAAGAATCTGACGCGCTGCTGGATGAGGAGGCTTTGAATCGCGAGGCAGTTTCACTGGCGGAAAATGACGGCATCGTCTTCCTTGATGAAGTCGACAAGATTGCCCGCGGCGCCGACCGCGGCAGCGCTGACGTTTCCCGCGAAGGCGTGCAGCGCGACTTGCTGCCGCTGATCGAAGGCGCAACGGTGGCGACGAAATATGGACCGGTCAAAACCGACCACATTCTGTTCATCGCGTCTGGCGCTTTCCATCTTTCCAAGCCGTCGGACCTCCTGCCGGAACTGCAGGGACGTTTGCCAATCCGCGTCGAACTGGATGCGCTCTCGCGAGACGACCTTCGGCGCATCCTCGTTGAGCCGGAAGCCAGTCTCATCAAACAGTATGAAGCGCTGATGGCCGCGGAGGGCGTGACGCTCAAATTCACCGATTCAGCCGCCGACGCCCTTGCCGACGCCGCCGCAGCGGTAAACGCCGGGGTGGAAAATATCGGCGCCCGACGCCTCGCCACCATTATGGAGACGGTGCTTGATGAAATTTCCTTCACCGCCGCTGACCGCAACGGCGAAACCATCGAGATCGACGCCGACTATGTGGAAAAACGCCTCGGGGACATCGCCCGCAATGCCGATCTGTCGAAGTATATCCTTTGATTTCTTGGGCTTATTTTGATTTCGAAGCGAAATTGGCGACGCTGTCGCAGACCATTTCAACAGAATAATCGAGCGAAATGCTGCGGCGCAGCAAAAATCACTTCCGCGACCAGTGTTGCCCAAGGTCCGCGATCCCTGAGGACCCTTCATCCAATTCCGAAATCGGGCTTTCCTGAAGGTTAATAGCAGGTTAATCTCTAGGACTCTGAGGGGAAGGTAGTGGGCTTGTAATTATGGCAGATGGCGCGCCTAGGTTTTTCGGCAAGAAGCGGTCTTTGATGGCGGATGCAGACGAGGCCGATCCCCGCTTTTCGAACAAGGCGGATGTGAAGCCCGCCAAGCCGCGATTTGGCGGCAAGCCCAAAAAGCGCCCGCGGATCGCCTTTACCGGCGAAGAATTCGGTTTCGGCTATCAGGCGACGGAGCATTTCCTAAAGCGGGCGCGCGAAAACGGTACCGTCGCCGATGGCGGCGTCAGCGGCGTTTCAGCACGCACCGAGCGCGAATATCAGGAAGCCAGCAAGAACGGACGCTTCGACTATCAGGCGGATATACCGCAACCTCTGCGCACGAAAGAACAAGCGCTAATGGCGGTAAAAAGTCTGACCGCAGACTTTGCCCTGGTGCCGTTCTACAGCCCCTATTCGGGCTACGACTTTGAAACTCTGCGCGCCATGGGCTCGCTCTTTACGACGCTGGGGGTCGAACAGGTCGAAGCGACCGATGGTCTTTGCCTCGCCGTCCATGATTCGCAGCTTTACGACATCATTCAATCGGCGCACCCAGGCGCAGGGTTTTCAAACCTGCAGCGCCGCATGCGCAAATATTGGGGCAATACAGATTCTGGCAGCGGCAATTCGCCTGGCGACGAATATGAAGCTGAAATGCCGCGCGCCGGACTTCCCCTCGATATGTCGGATCAGAAACTGATCCGTGACCGGATTGATACGGTGTTCGCTGGGCCGGAAGCGGCTCGTCGGTGTAAATCAAAGCTTGACGGTTTGCGTGCTATCGGCGTTGACGTGCAGGAAATCTCCCAGATGGTTGAGCCGCATCGCGAGCTTGCAAAGCTTGCGCGATCAACGGCGAATCCTGATCGGCAGACCAATACGTTTTTCGATCCGACCACCGGCGAGACGCGCTTTTTCTCAACGCTGACCGCGCAATCTCAGAACTCGTCCCTTTACGGCATGGTGCTTCCGCTTGAAGTCGCCATGCGGTCATCGGATTACCACATCATCGATTACAATTATGATGATGCGCCGCCTGCGAAAACCCGGTTCATGGCGGTCGAAAACAATCCCGACCACAGCCTTTACGAAGATAAATATCGCACCACAGATGCGCGGACACGCTATTGGTTCCGCCGCTTGAACAACATCGCAGACAGCGATGGCTCCGTCGGCGCGGGGCTTATGAAATTCCTAGGCCTGACAGCGACAACGCTTGCGATCGTTTTGATCACGCTCGGGATTTACGGCGTCAGCGACGCCGCTCGATTGATTTTCGGCGGCGCAGCAGCGCCCGCCTGGCTGCCGCAATTGACAGCGCAAGGCGCGATCATCGCCGGCGGGGTGTTGGCGCTCGTTGCCTTTACGATGATGTCAGTGCAGAGCCGCGGCGAACAGGGCGTCCGCGTCATGATGCGCTTCCGGCGCGATGGTACGGCGGCGTCGATCGGCGACGTGGAGAACTATCTGCGCAACTATGGCGTTCGCCATGCCGTCGTTAGGATGGACGAAGATTCGGAAGGCGATTCACCAGCGGCGATTGTGCTTGATATCGAATTCGATCCTGAAGATTTCAGCTACGGGCCGTTTGCCGCGCTTTCCCGCCGGCTTCGCGGCTCCGTGGTGAATGGCGCCCTCAAGAAAGCCTTCCAACGCTGGAAGAACCGCGGCGTTACTGTTCTCGCCGCCATGCCATTCGAACCCTCCCATGCGCAGTTGCCGAAACACCGCGCGCGTCGCTGGTGGTCTGAAGCGGTTGGCGAATGGGCGTTTGAATTCGTCGAGACGATGTTTATCAGGGTCTCACGCCTATTGCTGTTTTACGGCGTACCGGCCCTGATCATCTGGTATGTCGTCTGGAAGGGCTTACTCAACGGGTAAGTCGCAGCGTCTAGCTTGTCAGCACAAGAACAACCGCAGTCATCGAATCGTCATCACATAAGATGTAGACGCTGATTCTTTTTCGGTGTTAGCTTGCTCCAGCGGGTTTGGGTTGGGGACAGCGCGCTAATGTTCAAATCGATATTAGAAAAAAAATCATATTACGGCAAAATCACATGGCGTGATTGGATTTGCGGACCCTTTCAAATTCTTGGAGCTCATTTTTTTTGGGCATTTGGACTATTAAAACATCAGCTGCGCGCGGTTATGTTAAGCGTTATTGGCTGTTTGTTGCTGTGCTTTTCATTTGTTGCCGTATTCATGTTTCTTCATCAGGGAGATGACGTAAAAGCTCTAAAATGCGGTGCTATCGAAGTATGGTGCGAGATCCGAGGCGAGCTTTTAATCTTGCTTGTAGCGTATTTTATAGTGCAGGCAATTCGGCACTATACGAGCTTGTACGAGGGATATATCCCGTGGGCGAAAGCTACCCTTGATCGACAGTCTCCTATAGAATTCCCATGCCTTATTCTGGGCCGAGGCGGATCAGGGAAGACAACTCTCGCTGGCGTTCTAGGATATGAATATGATCGCCGCCAATGGCCTCGAGCTTCCGGCTTCATTGATGCCGGCGATGGCGGCAATGTTGTGTCAAGCACTCCGAAAGAAATCGGAGACGCGATTGAGCGCTACGCTGTCAGTTGGCGTCCTCAGGAGATCAAGATAGGCTATCATGCAACCGCCATTGATATGCCTGGGCAACTACTTTACGACTGGCATGACAAGATTGCTGAAGTCGCCGCCATCAAAGACTGTAAACGCGTTTGCATTATCAACGTGTTGACCTATGGATATAACGCGGAAATTCGGAAATACAGTGAGAAAGAAAATCTTCGCTTGGACATAGACGAGCTCGATAATCGCACATTTGACGTACGCAAATTCAACGATTCCAATACAGAACACTCCGAAAGCGATTCGTTACACCAAAGATACTTCAAACACATTTTCATAAAAGAGAAAGAGGGGTTCAAACACATTGTTGATGCTATTACTGACGAGTGGGATGGCAAGCGCGGTCCAAAGCTTGTGTTGCTCAACTTAGTGACGATGGCGAAACACTGGGAAGACCGTCAATTCCCATCAGAAAATTGTCAGCACCAACATGACCTTAAATCCAACTGGGGTGTTGAAGAAGCGGCAAAATTCTACAGTGAATGTTTATTCAAAGATGATATTGATCAGCTAAAACAACACTATGGCGCCGGCGATGCAGCAAAAGCTGACGGCTTAACTATTCAATTCCTTCCGGCGAGCCTTCAGTGGGGCGACATGCGTCACGAGTGGTTCGAGGAATCCGCCCTGAATACCAAAACCACTATTAAAAGGAGGGAAAAGGGAAAAGAACAAAAGCGCGAATTGGATGTTACAAAATCCCGAGAAAAGCTTTTGATATTTGAAGCTATTCAACGTGTTACTTCGGATCATGACATCGACTATGAGGAAAAGAAAAAATACGAGGTCATGACTCGCGCGCATCTTGCCGATCTATCAATGCATAGCATACGGATTATTCAGCGAGAGATATACCGAAAACCGAATGGTAATTGGCTAGATATGACGACACGGTTCATTCGACGGTTCATTTTCCTCAAACGAAACAAAGAATGGGCAGATGAAATCAAGCGCATAGATGGCGCCCCGGTCAATTGGTCACTAACGCCACCGAAGGATTCTCGCGCCCGATGAACTTCTTGCTCTTAAAAGAACTCGCCGCCCAGCACGCAAATGACGCGCAAGCGCTATTGCGCAAGCGCCGCAACGGAAAACTCTGGCTCATTGGGTTCATCTACGGCTTACTGATGATCGGCGGCGCTGGTGCGGGGGCGCTTTATGCGGGCAACGCAAGTTCTGCGCTGTTTGCATACGGGTTAGGCATCTCACTGCTGGCCTTCGCGGGCGCCGCCCTCTTTCACCGCTTCAATATCGAGCGCAGTGAAAAGGCGCTCGACCGGTCCCTCGACATCATCGCCGCAGCCCGCGGCATGGCTTATGAAAACAAAGCCTCAGAAGCTGACTTCGAGGCCCTCACCGCGCAATATCGCGCCCTGACACGCGAACGCGCCCGGCGATTATTTGAACGGGCTCTCGACCGCGAATAAGCCCTAGTTGGCAATATAGACTAACGTTTTAGATAAACGTAGAACGCGCCGTCGCCGCCATGGCGCTGGTGAGCCGGCGCGGCGCGTGAGATATGGCCGCGAAATTCCGGCTCATCGAGCCACTCTTGAAAGCGCTGCTTTAATACGCCTTTGCCCTGTGCGTGATCCGTCGGCGCATCGGCGCTGCGCCTCATCACGACGCCCTGTCGAACGATGGACCCTTTGCCGGTAATGACCAGCACGCAGCGCAAGCCCCTGCCGCGGGCATTTGTGATAAAACGCAAGAGCGCCGCGCGGGCGCTTTCCTGGGTATGGCCGTGGAGATCGAAGGTCGCTTCGATTTGCCGGCGACCGCTTCGAACCTGTCGGTCAGCGCGCGGGTTTCCGGCGGAAAAGACCGACGGCGGCTTGTGTGGCGATAAGGTGTTCGCTCGCCGCTGAGGCGTGTGCCGACGCCGAGCTGTGTGGTCCGAGGCGCCGGGCCCAAGGTCAGGTTTTTCCTCGCTCGGCAAAACGCCTTCACCTTTGCCCGACCCCCATGGATCTGACGCGTGAATGCTCTGCGAACCGAGTAGAGGCGCAACGTCGGTTGTCGCACGATCCCATAGCCGCTTTTCTTCAGGCGTCAGCTTTCTGGGCGGCCGCCGCCCTTTCATGACGCAGGCCTTGACTTCAAGCGGCCCGCGACGCTGCGCGGGACAAGCATTATCATGCGGCCTTCGCGTCGCATGGCGCCCGCAATTTCGCCAGCGCGATCACCAGCGCCCCAAAACACGTCACCGCGAATGGCGCCGCGAATGGCGCCGCCAGTGTCTTGCGCAATCATCAGGCGCCGAAAGCGATTTTCTTCGGGTTCGCCTTCATTCGGGTCTATATCGACCCACACCGGCGCGCCCATGGCGTAAAAACGGCGGTCAACCGCAAGGCTGCGCTCCGGCGTTAAGGATACGCCCTGGGCGCCAAGCGGACCCAGCGTATCATCATCACCAAGATCGAGTTCGTTAAAGAAAACGTAGGATGCATTTTCTTCGCGCAAGGCGCGCGCTTCCCGCGCCGGCGCCCGATCAAGCCAGGCGCGGATCGATTTCATAGAAACGTCTTCCAGCTTCATGATATTTCGTTCGACCATCACCCTGCCGATCGCCGTGTAGGGATGACCGTTTTGCGCAGCATATCCGACACGCAGGCTCCGCGCGCCATCGACTTTCAGCCGACCGGACCCTTGTATCTGCAAAAAGAAAAGATCATTCGGCTCCAGCCAGGCGAGCGGTTCCGCCAACTCGGCAAGGCCAGCGGCGTTGATCCGTTTGCGGTCAGGGTAAGGAACAAGCCGTCCCTCAAGGATGCGCCCCGCTATGCGTTCGCCAGCCAGCTCGCTCCGAAACGCGCCGAGTTCGACTTCGATTAAGTCTTTGGGGCGGCTATAGAGCGGCGCGGAATGACGGGCGTCAGGGCGGCTCGACGCCTCAAAAACCGGCTCAAAATAGCCGGTGAACAAGCCTTTATCGCTTACATAGTCAGGACCGTTTTCTGCGGGCCCGCCTTCAAGTCCGGCGCGCCTATCGATGATCTCAACAGGCGTGAAATTGTCCTCAAAAAAACTCCGAGCCGCGGCCCGGGTGACCCGAGGGCTGGCGTGAGCACGCTTCGCAACGACAGTCGCATTGGCGCAAGGCCCGCGCCAATCGCCCATACGACCGCTAAGGCCCATGCCGCCAATATGGGCGCTGGTCAATTCGAGCGGATTGGCGGGCCTTAGCTCATCAGCAGCTTCCATCGCCGCGCATGACCTGACTAAGGCCAATAACGCCGCATGCTGATCATCTTCCCGCCAACCTGGGATGTCGGCGAATGATGTTATGTGATAATCAAGTTGCGAAGGGCCGTAGTCAGACAAAGAGGGCGCTTTGCGATCAAAAAAGAGCTTATCCGCGCTCAACACAAAAAACAGCGCAAGCGCGATCGCGAAAAGCGAAAGCGTAAATAAGAGGCCGACGCGGGCGCGGGTCCTGGTCAAGGTAAAACCGCCCTTTGGACGAAAGCTAGCCTGGAAAAATTAAGCTGCGCCGCCGGTCGCCACAAG
>JANQOV010000028.1 GCA_028285645.1 Hyphococcus sp. | reverse complement strand
AAGTCTGCTTTGCAGCAGGCTTCTTCACAGGCCTGGCGTCGACAGACTTCGCCGCAGGGAGTTTATCCGCAGGCGCAGGTTCCGCCGGCTTGTCCGTCGTCTCAGGCGCCGGCTGGAACGGCACCACGACGTTTTCTTTGTCGTCGGCTTGTTCGCCTTTGCCTGTCTTGGCGGTCGGTTCTTTTTTGGCTTCGGTCTTAGGTTTTTCTTTCGGCTGTTTGGCAGCCTTTGGGGGTTCCTGTTGCAAGCGCTCCTCCGCTAGTTCAGAAAGCACGGTGCGCACAACTTCGGCGTCTACTTCATGTTTCTTTTCAATGGCGCAATAGAGCATGATCCGGTTACAGACCGTATTGATCCGGCGCGGACGGCCCTTGGTTTCGCTATGAATTAAATCATAGCCTTCGTCGGTGAAGGCTGGATCGTCTTTCCAGCCCACCACCGTCAATCGATGCTCGATATATTCCCGCGTTTCGTCCTTGGATAAATCTTCAAGGTGATAAGACGCAATCACGCGTTGCTTAAGCTGCTCCATGTCGGAAGCCGCCAGGGTGCCTCGAAATTCCGGCTGACCAACCAGAAAGATCTGAAACAGCGGCGTGCCGTCATAATCGATATTCGACAGCATCCGGAGTTCTTCAAGGGTCTTGTGCGGCAGGTTTTGCGCTTCATCAAGAATGAGCAAAACCCGACGGCCGCGGTTCATCTGATCAAAGAGGTAGTCTTCAAAGGCTTCAAGCCGGCCCGAGTGCGTATCGCTCTCCGGCGCGATCCGAAAGGCGGACAGAACATGCGCCAGAAGTTCACTAGGCTCGACATTCGACGTTAGAAGATGCGCCGCAACGACATTCGACTTGTTCAACTGATCAAGCAGATGACCGATCAGCATCGACTTGCCAGCGCCGACGGGCCCTGTAATGACAATGAAGCCCTCAGCCTGCTTCAGCCCATAGTGAAGATAAGCCATCGCCTTGTTGTGGCTGCGGCTGCCAAAGAAAAATTTCGGGTCCGGGTTCAGTTTGAACGGTACGCCCGACAGGCCGAAATACTCTTCATACATGACTTAAAATTCCAGCGTTAGCCCCGCTACGACTGAGTTCTCGTCATATTCAAGAGCGTCAACTTCAGAAAAACGCTCCGTGTGGGCGTATTCAGCAAACAACGAAACATTCTCATACAAACTATAAGATGCACCTATCGAGCCAATTAACGTGTTGGTAACACCGTTAACGGCGACAAGGGCCGTACACGCTGCAACCGCATCAAACATCGGCACTGACGTATCGATGCCGAAGAATTCCGGCCCGGCTTCGCAGCTCGCCTGATCAACGGATGTGTCAACGCGGCGGAAAGCGATACCGCCATAGCCCGTCAAACGGCGCGTTAACTGGCGATCGAGATTAAGCGATCCGCCATAGGTCGTATTCTCGCGGAACCCGAAATCTGTATCATAATAGAACCCTGTCGCGCTGACCTGGGTTCGGTCGTAATTGCCGTAAAGGCCGGCAAAAGCGGAGTCCGTTGTTCCAAGACCGATCGTTTGGCTGGTGTTGCCGAACCCGAACCCGTCTGCGAACCGGTTGGCGCGCTCGACAACGTCACGGGCGGAAAGTTCGTCGCCTTCCCTTAACCGGTCAGCGAAATCGAGAACGTTGCGCTGCACGTCCTGAAAATAATCGGAATTCGCCTCGGAGCGCGTCTGGAAACTCCGATTGGCGCCGGCGGCGAACGTAAACCGAGGGGAAATCTGATAGTTGATGCTGGCGTCAACAAAGTCATCGCCATAACGCTGGCCATATTCGATGCGCACATTGGAGCGCCTGTTGGGCGTCGCCGTGAAGCCTGCGCGCCAAAACACGCCGGACAAGTCATCGTCATTAAAGAACATCGACGCTGCGCCGCTGGTCTCGACTTCGTCGTAGCCGACAGCACCGCTAAGTGAAAATCTTTGGTTCAACGCCAATTGCGCTTCTGCGAAGACCGCACCCTGCTGATACTCAAATCGATCAAAAATATCCGAGCCGTCTTCAATGGTCCTGTTGCCGTATAGACCAGTGCGAAAACGTACGCGCTGAAACAGATTGCCAGTCTCAAAGCTAGCGACGGCTTCATGGCTTCGGGAATTGTTGAGCAGGTCCCGACCGGACGGATTGGCGTCGCTGTCGCCGTCGTCAATCAGCGTTTGCGAAAACCGATAGCGCAGTTCAACCGCGGACTGGCTTGGCATTTCGCGATAAACATAGGGGCTGACCGTGTAGGAATGCACATTGGCGCGTTGGCCGCGCGCAGCATTGAGATTGCCTGAAAAGCGCGCATTGTCACCTAACAGCTGGCGCGACGTCTGACCGGCGACATCCAGGTAGAGCCAGTCTTCGACAGCCTCAAACGTGCTCGCCAGGCCAATGTCCTGATTGATCACGAAATCGTCTTGCTCGGTGAGATAAGAAAAATCGAGATCGCCGAGAATAACGCCCGTAATCCGCGGTTTAGAAAAAATCGCGCCGGCGGTGAACGCCGAAGACACAATGAATTCGTCCTCTTCAAAGCCGTCGGGCGCAAGATTGATGTTGTCCGAATAGCCAACCTGCGCGGAAACGCCGGCTGAATAACCGAAATAATCAGTTGTCATTCTCAGCGGCGGATCGTCATTAAAGTCACCCACCTGCGCAATAGCGGCAGTCCCCACAACTGCAACACAACAACTACCCAGCAGAGTGCGTTTCAAACGGCTGATTCGAGCGCCGGTCTCTATTTTGCTGGTCATTTTAGTCACCCCTCAACTTTCCTGGCCGCTTTTTGCGCCCTCTTCGCCGTCATCGCGACGGTCATAATACTCGTAAGAACCATAATGCGATCCGCCTGACCCGATTAAACACCGATTCAGCATCAGACTCACATTCGGATTGATGTCCAAAATCTCGTCGAGCGCAGCGGCGATGGCCTGCTCGGTCGTGCCGCCCGCTTCAACGACAAAGACGATTTCATCCACATATTTCGCCAATATCACCGCTTCCGTAGTCGCAAGGACCGGCGGCGCGTCAATGATAATCAGCCGATCCGGCTGGCCGGCGGAAAGATCGGCCCAAAAACTCTTGGCTTCCGATGAATGAAAAAGGTCCGAAAGACGGTCCACCGTAGAGCCTTGCGGCAATACTGACAGCGGCGCTTCATTTGCGCGATAAAGCAACGAGTCCGTTGGGATCGAAGGATCGGCGAGCTTTTCCGTAAGGCCCGGCCCGCGTTCAAGCCCCAGTCGGTTCAGGATTTTGGGGCGGTGAACGTCTGCATCAACGAGAAGCGTTTCGATCTGGTCTTCAAACGCAAAACTCAAGGCCAGGTTGAGCGCAGAAAATGTTTTTCCTTCGCCGGCCCGCGTCGACGTCATCATGATCAGATTTTTCTGGCGGCCGCCGCGGCGTCCCGTCAAGCGGTCGCCAGATTCGCGAAGGAACCCGACACGGCGCAGCAATCGACGTTTGACCGCCCGCAGCTCAAGCGCCAGCTGGGCTGAATGATCAGCAGGCGTATAAACGCCAAGCGCTTTCAGGCGCTGAACGTTCAAGTCAAATGGCTGAGGCTCAACAGCCGGCGCCGCTTCAAGCTTTGGCTTTGGCTTCTTCTTCGGTTTCTTTTGCTTTTTTGTTTTCTCAGCGCTCTCGTTCACCACAGCGCCGATCCGTTCAACAACGCTCATCGCAATCTCTCCGTGAAATGCGATTGCGCCGTCGCATCATCTTCTGTGAATTTAAGATCGGACGGCGTACGCAACACCGACAGATAAATATACCCGAACGCAACGACAAAAAGACTGGCGCTCGCCGCCCCCAGCCTGAGATAGTCTTGCCGGCGTTGCAGCAAAACTTGCTTCGAGGCGACTTCGCTGACGGCGCCGAGAACTGGAAGCCCGAATGCTTCGCGCAAATCGTCGGCTTGCGAAAAAGTCTTCTCGATGATCGTCAAAAAGAATGCAGCGCCCGCGCCGGCGCCGATGGCGCCCAAGGTCACCCCGATGATCAAAAGAAGACGCGGCGGATCGGTTGGCTCAAGCGCAACTTGCGGGCGCTCAAACACCTGATACTCGACCCCGCGCCCGGCCAGGTTTTCGGTAAGCGCGAGCGTATCGCGCCGCGAGATCAGTTCTTCATATGTTTTTTGTGTTTGTTCATAGTCGCGGGTGATCCGCGTCAACTCAGCCTGTACAGCCGGCGCCTGTCCCGCAGTGAATGCGAGATTTTCGAGTTCCTCCCTGAGCCGCGCCTCGCGGTCCTCAAGTCCCGCAACCGCATCCTGCGAAGCCCGAAACTCCGAGCGCAGACGAAGATATTCGGGATTGGCGGAAATCGCGCCGCCGCTGCCGATTTCAAGCTGTTCAATCCTTGCCACAACGCCTTGAATGTCAGGATGGCTTTCCTCATAGCGGCTGCGCAGTTCAGCCAGCTGCAAGCGTAAGGCGTCAAGCTCTCGCTGCGAGTTGGTGCGCGGCGTCGCCGACATCAGGTTTTGAAGCGTCATAAGGCGCCGTTTGGTTTGATCGATATCTTCGCTCACCCGCGTGAGTTCAATTCTCTTTTCTTCACTCATGCGGGCGTTGCCTTCGATGACCAAAAGCTCTTCCGCGTGGGCGCGTCTAAACGCAGCGATTTCCTGATCCTTGTTGCTCAGACGATCTCGATAATCCTTGATGCGCATCTCAAGGCGACGGCGCGCCGCTTCATTTTCCGCAAGGCTTGCGCCGAGATCCTGCTCAATCAGCAGGTTGAGAACAGCGTCAACCACATTGCGCGAAATGATGGGATCGGAGTTTTTGTAGGAAATGATGAAGTACATTTCCTGCGGGCTTTCGATCAAGACATCGCCGGCGACCCAGTCCACCAACCCGTCCATCTTGCGCCGGCGCTCAAGCTCGGTGCGCGCTTCAATCGTTGCATCAAGCTCCGAACGATAGATGACTTCTTCGACGTTGGGACGCGTCAGCAATTGCTGCCGCATGACCTCGACCCGGCGCGTATAGTCAGGGCGCGCAACAACCCCGGTTAACACCGGCTCAAGGATCGTTTCCGTTTGAACAAAAACATGCGCGCGGCTTTCATACTGGTCCGGCAACAACCAAACGCCGAACCAGCCGAGCACGGCGACGGCCCAGGCGACGCCGATGACGATCCATCGGCGTCGCCAGATCCCGCTCGAAAAACGGATGACGGGTCGAGGCAGATCAGACAACTGAAACACTTAACTATCCACTCCGATCCTTGACACGTCTGTCCCCCTTAAAAGCCTTTAAAAGGCGCTTTCTGGAATAAGAATGACATCGCCCGGCAGCACCGGAACATTGGCTGCGATATTTCCTTTGCGCAGCAGCGAGTCGAGCTTGAGGCGATAGGACTGACGCTCCTCGCCCTTGCCGCGGATCAACACTGCGCGATTGCCGGCTGCAAATTCCGTCAAGCCGCCCACAGCAACCATGACGTCAAGAACGGTCATGCCGGCCTGATATGGCATCGCCGTTGGCTGCTGCGCTTCGCCGAGCACCCGCACTTGCTGATCAAGCGTTGACGAGAAGTTGCTGACGATGACCGTCACCTGTGGGCTCTTTACATATTCACGCAGCGAGCGTTCGAGGTCCTTGGCGAGTTGCGACGGCGTCTTGCCGGCGGCGACCATATCCTCGACCAGCGGCGTCGAGATGCGCCCGTCCGGCCGGACCGTTACGTTGGTTGAGAGCTCAGGCGCGCGCCAGACAAAGATTTCAAGCTGATCGAGCGGACCGACCAGATAATCCGGCGACGCTGCGGCTGCGTTTTCTGCGCTGGTCGGGGCGGATTCAAGACCGCCGCCGCCAATAGTCGAGCAGGCGCCCAAAGCGGCGGCTGCAACAGCGAGCAGCGCCATACGGCATGAGTGAACGAATGTCTTAACCATTATCTTCTTTCCCTTGCGAAGTTGCGGAACGCTTAACCCTAATCATAACGCGCCCCTACGATTCCGCCGGTGAGTGTAGTGGGTTCGCAATTTCTTTGCCATGGCGGCGTTCCGTGGAAATTTCCCAATATTTGCGCTTATCCACGCAGATCCTTGAATGGCGCCCGCTTCGGCGAACGGTGTTGCAACGAATTCTCAACTGCGCGCGCCGATTCGCTGTCTTTCATGGTTGTCGGCGCGGCCATAATTTGCGCCAAAATGACACCACAAAGGCTAATATTTCCATTATTTTTCAACGCCTCGGCCAGTTTCAACGACACTTCCTCAACGGGCGCGCCGAGCCACGCCGCCTCCCGCGTCAACTGAAGCGCTCTGGCGGTGTCGCGATCGCGCCACAGGGCCGCGGCATAGTGCGCGGTTGCATCGGGGCTGCGCCCTGAAACCAGATAGGCCGACCGCATAGCGGCGCGTGCGCCGTCGCGGCCGGTCTCCAGCAGAAATTTCCCCAGGGCGAGCCAAAGCGCCGAATCGCTTGGGGCCGCGGCAAGCGCTCCTTCAAGACGCCGTTCAGCTTCGTCGAGGTCGCCAAGCCGGCGCAGAAGCGCAACTTCAACATGTGCGCCAAACGCCTCCGCACGTCGCCGCGCCGCAAGCCGTTGCATCGCCTTGCGGGCCTTTTCAGCATCGCCTTCGGCAATTAACCGTTCGATCTCCAGCCAGGCGAAATAGGGACCATCCAGGGCCTTGAAATATTCCTGTTGCGTACGGAATGTTTCTTCATCGCCCTCGCGCAAGGCGCGCAGCGCAAGCGCATAACGCGGCGCTCGCGACGACGCTGAGCGTTTCGCCAAAACTCTCAAAAATATGCCGGCTTCATCTTTTTCACCCAAGCGGTCGGCAGCAGCCTCAAACTGCCGGAGCAATGCATGGTCCTCTGGCGTGATTGCCAGCGCTTGTTTTAGCGTTTCAATCGCCGCGCGATTATCGCCCGCCTGCTCAAAGATATTCGCCGCCAATATGCGCTGTCGCGTATCAGCCCCGGCGGCAGCGGCTGTGTGCGCTAGCGTGCGGCCCGCCTTCGGATTGTCCGTATGGTGAAAGAGCTGTGCTGCAAGCACAAATCGCAGCATTTCCCAACGATGATCCTTACGCGATATCGCCAGCAAAACGGTTGCAGCGTCCCAGTCTTTGTCGCGAAGCGCGCGCGCTGCCCGTTCCAGGGTTGCAGCGTCGTCATTTTCTTGCACGCGAGCGAACGCTGACAATGCTTGGGCCGCACTCACGTCACGGCCCGCGCGAATGTCCGTCAGACGCCGCAAACGCGCAGCCTTGGAAAATGCCGGCGCAAGGGATAGCGCGCGATCAAAATGCTGCGCTGCTTGATTGAGATCGCCTGCCGCCAGGACGTGTTCCCCAAGAATGGTCAAGGCGATCGGCGCCGTATCCGGCCCAGCGGCGGCGCCAGACGCGGCGTTACCATCAAGCGCTGGAGTTTCAAAAAGAAGCTGCTTGAGAGATTTAAGGCTTTGTAAGTCTGATTGCTCCTTGGCCGCGCGGGCCTGCACTAACGCCGATTGCGGACCAAAAATCGATGCGGCCGAGGATACGGCGGCGTTTAGATCTTGGGAATATCCCTTACGGGCCATGCGATTGATGATGGCGTAAGCTTTGTCATATTGCCGCCTTTTGACGGCGAGCTGATAGCGCCGCAAGGTTGCGAATTTTTTACCGCCGGGAAGTGACTCATAATCGCCAATCAGCAGTTCGGCGTTTTCATAGTCGCCGGCGTCAATCAGGAGCACCACCAGTTGATCGCGAGCGACCCAATCCAGTTTCGACGCGTGGAAGTGCTGTTCCAGAAGCGTCCGGGCCTGCGCCTCGCCACCCTCCAGGAATCTTGCAATAGCAAATGCGACAACACCGCGTTCGTCGGAATGCAGGAAATATTCAATGGATGCAAATTTTCGCGCAGCGGCCCGATATTCCCCGAGCGCGGCGTCGAGAAAAGCGTCGAGATATACCGTATAGGGACTTAAATTGGCGCCGCTTTTTTTGCTGGCTTCGATCGCCTTGCGCGCCTTTGCGAATTTTCCTTCCCGGATATCTGCTTCAACCCTAAGCGGAGAAAGCACATCCGCTTTTGCTCCAGCCTCTTCTGCGCGCGTCAGCGCTTTGCGCGCATAGTCGAACTGATTGCCGTCAAGAGCGATGCGTGCGCGAAATCGCCAGGCTTCTCCAAGATCAAATCCTGAGCGGATCACTTCATCGCAAATCGCAGCTGCGCTTTTGTGATCGCCTTTGCCATAATGCGCGCGCGCTGCGTTAAACCAAAAGGCCGGGTCTTCTGCGAACGCTTCAGCGCCAGCCTCAAACAGAGCCTCATCAAACCGGCGAAGCCGCAAAAGCGCTTCAATGCGCAACAGCGACCGCGCGCGCTGGTCGCCTACTTGCGCATCGTCCCGCAAAACAGTGAGCGCGCCTTCAAAATCTCCAGCCCCAAGCCGCGCCCGCGCTAACGCCTGTTCAATTTCAGGCGACGGATTGCGGCGGTAAACGACGCCAAGAATTTTCGCAGCTTCTGTGAAACGCCCGGCTTCGATCAGCGACAAACCATCGGCCGCCTGGTCGCTGTTCCCTGACGATCCGGAAACTGCATGCGCATTGAAGGGCGCCGCCAGCGATAATGCGCCCGACAACGCCAATACGGGAATCAATGCTTTTGCCCTGTTGATAAGGCAGCTGCTCATAATTTCCATCAATTTCAACACGGCCAGGTAAGCAATTCGCCGCAAAGAGGCTTTTCGTTAGCGGGCGCCAATGCCGAAAAGTACAACGCGAAAAGTCAACAAAATGATGAACAGGTCGAGTCTCGGAGAAATTTCCTTAACGTAATATAAATCGTATTTCAGCTTCTCACGCGCCCCATCGATGGAAGCCGTGTATTGGTGCTTAACCTGCGCCCAGCCGGTGATGCCAGGCTTCACAAGATGACGGCTTTGATAATGCGGGATCTGTTCTTCCAGCACGGTAACGAACTCGGGACGCTCGGGACGCGGCCCTACAAAACTCATCTCACCCTTAAGAACGTTAATTGTTTGCGGGATTTCGTCGATGCGCAGCTTACGAATAATGCGGCCGACAGCGGTGATGCGGTTGTCCTCAACGCTCGCCCATTGCGGCCCGTCCTTTTCGGCGTCAACTCGCATGGAACGGAACTTCAGCACCTCAAAAATCCGTCCGCACTGACCAACGCGTTTTTGCCGATAAAGCACCGGCCCTGGCGAATCGAGCTTAATCGCAAACGCGGTCAGCAATGCCAGCGGGGCCAGCACAATCAACAAACCAAGGCTTAGGGCGATGTCGATTGCGCGCTTTAGGAAACCGTTGGCGGTGGTCGCCGCTTTCTCCGTGTCTTGATCGTCATCAAACGCTTCGAGATCCTCGACCTTGTTTCTTTGATGTACGAAGCCGCCCGCGGGCAGTTTCAAAACGGGACGACGGAAAAAGTAAAAAGTCGCGCCAGGCGGCACTTGCTCGAACATCCACTGGCGGATGCGCAGAGCGGACATGAGCGCCGCAAAGGCAAATATCACGCTGTAAAACAACGTCATCGTCCCCCTACCCCGCAACTGTCTTGAGCATTTACAGAAAACTCTTGAACACGCCCGTATCAGACCAGGCAAAACACACCTGACCCAAGCAAAACTAATGCCTAAACATTCGTTAAGTTTTACATTGTGGCTTCATTAAGGCGAATAACATTCAGCCGAGTGCGGCGAAAAAGCCCAGGAAACCTGACTCGTGCGGAAGGCGAAAAAATACCTTCGACGCAACTAAAGAGGTTGTCGCTGAATTGCGCGGCGCTGGCAAAAAATGATTTCTGGATCAGTGTGTTCGATAATTAAACACGTTGACGCAATGCAAATCCGCAAAACGAACAGCCCGCTTTGCAATCAGTGTGTCATTTCTACAACCGAACGCCGATAAAAAAAGCGATCGCCATCCACAAGCCGCCGGAGATCATTAACCAAGACAACCAACACAAAGGAAGCGGCAACGATTCCGTTAGCGCAGACGTAGTGTTAGCGCCGGCGACATCTTGCATCATTGAGGAGCGAAATTGCATATGCCGCGATTTATGCAAGCAATCCCGTCAAGAAACTGTTAAATCTTTTCGTAAACGGCGCGGCTTTTCCACAGGTCGCCTGAACTCGATATCGCTTCATGTTGTTGAGATTCTTGAATGCGTTAATGAGAGTTCCGAACATTTGACTTAAAAAGAAATAACGCCGGCGCAGCAGCGCGCCAGCAAAAACATTCGAACCAGACAGCATTGCTGATTTCTGCGCGCCATTATGAACATCCTGATGCTCACAACCTTGTTCCCCAACGCAGCGATGCCCAATCACGGGATCTTCGTTGAGAACCGATTGAAAGCATTTTTGAAGGTCAAGGCTGCGGATGTCCGGGTCGTTGCGCCAGCGCCCTGGTTTCCGTTGGAAAATCCGCGATTTGGACAATATGCGGCCTGGGCGCGCGTTCCCCTGACGGAACAGCGCGGCGGCTTACCCATTGATCATCCTCGATATTTTCTGCCTCCAAAAATCGGCATGTCCTATGCGCCATCCGCCCTTGAGCGCTGCTTTTTCCGCGCCGCGAGCACTCTTCAGGACAAAGGCTGGGATTTCGACTTGATTGACGCCCATTATTTTTACCCAGACGGCGTTGCAGCGGCGCGGGTCGCCAAACGGCTTGGCAAACCGCTGGTCATCACAGCGCGCGGCTCGGACATCAACCTCATTCCGCAATATGCCGGGCCGAAACGGCAAATCCTACGCGCCGCAGAAACGGCGAACGCCATTGTCACTGTTGCTGACGCCTTGCGCGCTGAACTCATCAGCCTTGGCGCGCCGGCGGATAAAATCACCACCTTGCGCAACGGCGTTGATCTTGAACAGTTTCAGCCGCTCGATCGCGACGCGATCCGACAGAAAATGAAACTGACCGGTCCGGTGATCGCCAGCGTAGGTCATTTGATCGGCCGCAAAGGTCACCATGTGGTGATCGAAGCGCTGTCGCGGCTGCCGGATGCAACGTTGCTCATCGCAGGCGAAGGAGAAAAACGAGGCGCGTTGGAAGCGCTTGCGCGGACCCACGGCGTTAGCGATCGCGTGCGGTTCCTAGGCGCTCAACCGCACGACAAAATGGCGGAAATCTATTCAGCGGCGGACGTGCTGGCGCTGGCGTCTTCCAGAGAAGGATGGCCGAACGTTCTGCTTGAGGCTATGGCCTGCGGAACGCCGGCTGTGGCCAGCGACGTTTGGGGCTCGAAGGAAGTCATAACAGCGCCTGAGGCGGGACGCCTTGTTCCCGCAATCGACGCAGAAAAGCTCGCTGACGCCATACAAGACCTCATTGAAAACCCGCCCTTGCGATCAGCAACGCGGACTTATGCGGAACAGTTTTCCTGGGACGCCACAGCGAACAGCCTTAAAGATATTTTCAAGGCCGTCATCGCCGACAAGACCATTGCTGCATGACCAAAACCAATCCCCTTCCGCTCGAAACCGATAAGCCGAGATTGATTGTCACGGTCGATACGGAAGAGCAATTTGACTGGTCAAAGCCAATCGCCGCCAACGACCATTCGGTCAATGATCCCGAAGACCTGAAGGGCTTTCACGAAATCTGCATGAACGCAGGCGCTTCACCAATATACTTTCTTTCTTTCCCGCTGCTGGCGGATGAACGGTGGCAATCTTTTATGCGCTCTATCGCGGATCGGGGCGAAGCCGAACCCGGACTGCATTTGCATCAATGGGTAACGCCGCCGGAAACCGATCACAGGTCTGAGTATTATTCCTATCAGACCAACCTGCCGACAGATATTCACCTCTCGAAACTCAATGTCCTGGCGGGCAAGTTTGAAGACGTTTTCGGTCGCCGCGCGCGGGCGCATCGGGCAGGCCGTTACGGCATCGGCGAAAACGACTATGCGCTTCTGGCGCAAGTCGGCGTGACCCATGATTTCAGCCCGGGCGCAGCGTTTGATTTTTCAGGGCGTGGCGGCCCGGACTTTTCATCCGCTTCGAACTTTCCCTTCGTCATAGATGCAGGCGAAAACCACAAGATTTTTGTAACGCCCGTTTGCGGCGCCCGCGCCATTCCGCGCACGCGTCGTTTTTTAAGTCAGGAAACGGCGTCGCCCGGCTTTTCCGCTGAACCGCTCGGCATTGTAGCGCGCCACAGTCAGCCATTGCGGCTGTCGCCCGAAGGCGCAAAGCTCGATGACTTAAAAGCATTGACCCAAAAGCTCCTCAAGGACGAAACGCCGGTGCTGTCTTTTACACTTCATTCAACAACCTTAACGCCTGGCGCCAATGATTACGCCAAGACATGTGACGACGTTGAGAACATAAAAGTGATGACGCGCGCTTATCTTTCTTACTTTCGAGATGAACTCGGCGGCGAGCTTTTGTCTTTCTCCGATCTCGATCGCGTTTACACAAACTAAAATTTCACAAGGCTTAACCTTAACCGCTCATTAAGCGGCGCCCGGTAATTTTTGCCCAGTCCTCAACTCCAAAAGGGCAATGAAAATGGTCTGGGAAGATATCCTTCGCATCCTGTTCGCGCTCGTTGCCGTGCTTGGCATGATCGGCCTTTGCGCCCTTGCCGCCCGCAAGGCGGGGCTGATGACCGCAAGCGGCGGGTTCAATTCAAAACGCCGGTTGGCATTGGTCGAAACGCTGGCGCTTGATGCGCGCCGGCGGCTCGCCATCATTCGCTGTGATGAGACGGAACATCTGATTGTTCTCGGCGCCAATGGCGAGACGATGGTTGAACAAAACCTTGCCGGCCCCGCGCCTGTGACCGAAATGGAAACTGACGCCGCTCTCGGCGAGCCCGCCTCGCCAACGCAGCAGAAAAACCCATTCGCAGTTCTCGACGCTTTCAAAGAGCGCGCAGCGAAGTCACGCGCGAACGCCGCATGATGCGAGGCCTCAAAACAGCAATCTTCGTATTGTTGGCTTTGCTGCTTACAACTGTTGGCGCGGCGGCGCAGACGGTGACCCTCGATATGGGCGGCGAAGGGGGCCTATCGGCGCGGATCGTTCAGATCATCCTGTTGATGACGGTCCTGTCGCTCGCGCCGTCCATCCTCATCATGATGACGTCGTTCGTGCGCATCGTTGTCGTCCTGTCTTTGCTACGTACGGCCATTGGCATTCAGCAAAGCCCGCCGAACCCGGTCATCATCGCGCTCGCTTTGTTCTTAACCGCCTTCATCATGGCGCCGACATTTTCGTTAGCCTACACGCAAGGCATTGCGCCTTTTATGAATGAAGAGATCACTGCAGAAGAAGCGTTCCCACGCGCCATGGCGCCCATGAAGACATTCATGCTCGGGCAAACGCGGGAAAAGGATCTGGCCCTCTTCTTTGAGATGGCTGAGGTGACGCCGGAAACTCCTGAGGCGACGCCGCTGCATGTCCTCATTCCCGCCTTCATGATTTCGGAATTAAGACGCGCCTTTGAGATCGGGTTTTTGATCTTTATTCCTTTTCTCATCATCGACATGGTGATTTCATCGATCCTGATGGCCATGGGCATGTTGATGCTGCCGCCGATTGTCATCTCGCTGCCATTTAAGCTTATATTCTTTGTCTTGATTGACGGCTGGCGGCTGCTCGCCGGCAGCCTAGTCGAGAGTTTTGCAACAGGCCCGCCGGGGGGCTAGGTCGTTAGGCGCTTTTCGCCGCCTCGATCGCTTCGAAGAAGTGCTTGCGGCACAGCACCGTATAGCGATCATTGCCGCCGACTTCGATCGATTCGCCTTCCGTGACCGCCTTGCCGTCCTTGTCGATGCGCAAATTCATGGTCGCCTTGGCGCCGCAATGACAGATTGTCTTGAGTTCGCGAATTTCGTCCGCAAGCGCCATGAGTTTTGCGCTGCCCTCGAATAAATCGGCGCGAAAATCTGTGCGCAATCCATAGCATAAGACAGGAATGTTTAAGTGGTCGACAACTTTCGCCAGTTGAACGACCTGCTCGGCGCGGAGAAACTGCGCCTCATCAAGAAAGACGCAATCAACCTTTTGTTCCCGGTGATGATCGGCAATGACTTGAAAAAGATCCGTCTCAGGGCCGAACAAATGCGCGTCGCTTTTGAGCCCGATGCGTGACGAGATCGCGCCTTCGTCGCCGCGATCATCTATCTCCGCGGTGAACTCCATAGTGTGCATGCCGCGTTCACGATAGTTGAAACTCGCCTGCAACAGCACGGTCGACTTACCGGCATTCATCGCCGCATAGTTAAAGTAAAGCTTGGCCATAAAGCGCAAGTTTCGGCGAATTCGCCGGCGCCGTCAAAGCGCATTCGCCTTCGCGGTTAGATATGCAGCGCATGCCCAAGGGTTCTGAGCGCAGCTTCCTGGAAGGCTTCCCCTTGTGTCGGATGCGCATGGATCGTGCCGGCGATATCTTCGAGGGTCGCGCCCATTTCAAGCGCCAATCCAAACGCTGCTGAAAGTTCAGCAACGCCGCCGCCAACCGCTTGTATGCCGAGCACAAGGTGATTGTCCTTGCGCGCGACAATGCGAACAAACCCGTCTTCCGCTTCCATGGTCATGGCGCGGCCATTGGCGGAGAAGGGAAAGCTTTGCGTGATAATATCGTGACCGGCGTCCTTTGCTTCGTCAGGCGACAGTCCTGCTGAGACAATCTCAGGGTCCGTAAAACAGATCGCAGCGATGGCGGCCTTGTCCCAGGTGCGGTTTTTGCCGGCGATGATTTCAGCAACCATCTCCCCTTGCGCCATGGCGCGGTGCGCCAGCATCGGCTCGCCGGTAACGTCGCCAATAGCGTAAACGCCGCGCATCGACGTACGGCATTGATCATCGATAGCGATGTGGTTGCCGTTCATGTCGAGGGAGAGTTCTTCAAGGCCCCAGCCTTCGGTCAGCGGCTTGCGTCCGACCGTGACCAGAATTTTGTCCGCCTCGATGGTCTCCGTTTTGCCGTCGCTGGTTTCGATCTCAAGACCTTTGGCGGCTTTGCCTTTTGCTTTGGCGCCAAGATAGGTCGCAACGCCAAGGCTCTTTAGTTTCTTTGCGACCGGCCGCGTCATTTCTTTATCGTAGAGCGGCAAGATGCGGTCGAGCGCTTCGACGACAGTCACCTTTGAGCCCATTTTTGCGTAAGCAATCCCGAGCTCCAGCCCGATATAGCCGGCGCCGACCACCGCAAGATTTTTCGGCGGCGTTTCGAGCTCCAGCGCTTCCGTCGATGAAATCACGTCACCGCCAAACGGCAAGAACGGAAGTTCCACGGACTTCGATCCTGTCGCAATTATCACGTTTTCGGCGTGAATGGTTTCCGTGGCGTTTGCGGTTTCAACTTCCACGGTCTTACCGTCAAGAAACCGCGCCCAGCCTTCGATTGATTTTACCTTGTTCTTTTTGAGCAGCATACCAACACCGCCAGTAAGGCGTTTGACGATGCCGTCCTTCCACGCGACGGTTTTTTTAAGATCGATCTCAGGCTTTTTGACCTCAATGCCGATGGGCGACGAATTGGCGAAGTGGTTGGCCTTTTCGAATTCATCCGCAACGTGAATAAACGCCTTCGAGGGAATGCAGCCGACATTAAGGCACGTGCCGCCCGGCGCTTTTGCTTCAACAATGATGGTATCGACGCCCAATTGCCCGGCGCGGATCGCCGCCACATAACCGCCCGGCCCGGCGCCGATGACAAGAAGTTTGCAAGTGTGTTTGGTCATTTGCGCCTAGTCCTGAATGAATATCATCGCCGGCGTTTCGAGCAGCGCCTTGATCCGCTGTACGAAAACCGCCGCGTCCCAGCCGTCGATGACGCGGTGATCAAAACTCGACGACAAGTTCATGATCTTGCGCGGACGAAACTCTGAGCCATCCCATTTCGGCAGAACCTGCATCTTGTTGACGCCGACAATAGCGACTTCCGGATGATTGATCACCGGCGTCGTGACAATCCCGCCCATGGCGCCAAGCGAAGTAATCGTAATGGTCGAACCGGAAAGTTCTTCCCGCGACGCTGTTCCGCCTTTAGCCGCTTCTGAAAGACGCGCAACCTCTGCCGCACAATCCCAGATGTCGCGCGCTTCGGCATGGCGCACCACCGGCACCATCAACCCGTTTGGGGTTTGCGCCGCAACGCCGATATGACAACCGCCGTAGTTGTGAACAACGCCAGCCTCATCATCAAAGATCGCATTGATATGCGGCTGCTCGGCAATCGCTTTCACCATTGCGCGCATCAGGAACGGCAGGATGGTCAGCTTCGGCCGGTCTTCTTTGCGCGTTGCGTTGAGTTCCTTGCGCAAGTCTTCGAGCGCCGTCACATCAACTTCGTCCACATAAGTGATGGGCACAATGCGGGCGTTTGCGGCTTCCATCTTCTCCGCAATCTTGCGGCGAAGGCCGATTACCGGCGTTTCGGTAACGCTCGTATTCGCGACAAGTCCGCCGCCGCCGCGAATGCCACCGCCTGTTTCAAAATAGGCGTCTAGGTCTTCATGGGTAATGCGGCCCGCTGGTCCCGATCCCAGCACGCGGCGCAGATCAACACCATTATCCAGCGCGCGTTTTCGTACAGCAGGCGACGCCAAGGGCGCCTCGCCTTCTTTTCGCATTGCGCCTTGCGGCGCTGCGCTTGCCGCGGCAACCGTTGTCGCAGGCTTTTCTATCTTCGGCTTGGGCGCAGCTTTTTTTGCTTCTTTCGGCGGCTCGGGCTGTGCTGGCGCCGGTTCCGCTGCGCCATTGCTTTTCACCGGCGCAGGTTCTTCACCCGGTTTCACATTGCCAGGGCCGTCAACCTCAAGCCGGATGATCGGCGAACCGACGGCGATAATTTCGCCGATACTAGCGCCGCGCCAGATCACCTTGCCTTCCACCGGCGAGGGGATTTCAACGGTCGCCTTGTCGGTCATTACTGCCGCAAGCACATCGTCCTCGCGGACATTCGCGCCTTCATCGACCAGCCACTCAACAAGCTCTGCTTCCGCAACGCCCTCACCGACATCAGGCAACTTAATAATGTGCTCTCCCATTACGCCACCTCCATGACTTGTTTGTATGCGTCACCAACCCGCGCAGGACCGGGGAAATACTCCCATTCATGGGCGTGGGGATAAGGCGTGTCGTAACCGGTAACGCGCACAACCGGCGCCTCAAGATGATAAAAACAGTTTTCCTGCACCAGTGACATGAGTTCCGCGCCAAAGCCGCAGGTCTTTGTCGCTTCATGCACGATGACGCAACGGCCTGTTTTCTTCACCGACTCTTCGATGGTCTCAAGGTCATAAGGAATGATCGAGCGAAGATCGATGACTTCGGCGTCGACACCGCTTTCTTCCGCCGCCGCCTCGGCGACAAAAACCATTGTGCCATAAGCGATCACGGTCACATCCGCGCCTTCACGGCGCACTGCCGCTTTGCCGAGCGGGATCGAATAATAATCCTCCGGCACTTCGCCGAACTCATGTTTCGACCAGGGCGTGATCGGCCGATCATGATGACCGTCAAAGGGGCCGTTATATAAACGCTTCGGCTCCAGGAAGATGACCGGGTCATTGTCTTCAATTGAGGCGATCAGCAGCCCCTTCGCGTCGTAAGGGTTCGACGGGATGACGGTTTTCAAACCAGAGACATGCGCAAACAGCGCTTCAGGGCTTTGGCTGTGGGTCTGACCGCCGAAGATGCCGCCGCCGGTCGGCATCCGCACCGTCATCGGCACCGTAAAGTCATGATCCGAGCGGTAACGAATGCGCGCGGCTTCCTGGGTCAGCTGGTCGTAGCCGGGATACATATAGTCAGCAAACTGAATTTCAACGCATGGCCGCATGCCGTACGCCGCCATGCCGATGGCGGCGCCGATGATGCCGCTTTCGTTGATCGGCGAGTCAAAACAGCGTTGGGGACCGTATTTTTTCTGCAAGCCTTCGGTACACCGGAAAACACCGCCGAAATATCCGACATCCTCGCCAAAGACGACGACCTTGTCGTCGCGCTCCATGGCGTTGTCCATGGCGCTGCGGACCGCTTGGATCATTGTCATGCGCGCCATGGTTTAATACCCCGCTTCTTGCCGCTGCTGCACTAGGTGCGGCGGCGTTACTTCAAAGACGTCTTCAAACATGTCGCGCACGAGCGGCTTGCCGCCGTCATGCAGCGTGCCGTGGGATTCCGCTTCCTTCTGCGCCTGGACGATTTCGCTTTCGATCTCGGCTTGCGCCTGCGTATGGCGCTCCTCAGACCAGGCGTCGAGCGAGATCAAATGGTTTTTGAGCCGATCAACCGGATCGCCAAGCGGCCAGGCGTCAGATTCTTCTTTTGCTCTGTAAGCTGAAGGGTCATCCGACGTTGAATGCGCGCCGGCGCGATAAGTGACATGTTCGATCAACGTCGGTCCCAGCCCTGCCCGCGCCCTGTCAATCGCCCATTTCGAAACTGCGTAAACCGCAAGATAATCATTGCCGTCAACGCGCAAGGACGGCAAGCCAAAGCCAAGACCGCGCGACGCAAATGTCGCTGCCTTGCCGCGGGCGATGCCCTGGAAAGTCGAGATCGCCCATTGATTGTTGACGATATTAAGCACCACCGGTGCGCGATAGCAGGACGCAAAAACCAGCGCTGAATGAAAGTCTGATTCTGCTGTCGAGCCGTCGCCGATCCATCCGGCGGCAATGCGCGTATCGCCGGAGATCGCCGAGCCCATGGCCCAGCCAACCGCCTGAATGAATTGCGTTGCAAGGTTCCCGGAGATCGTAAAGAAGCCGTGCTCCTTCGATGAATACATGATCGGTAGTTGCCGGCCTTTCAGCGGATCAGCTGCGTTAGAATAAATCTGGTTCATCATGTCGACGACCGGATAGTCGGTCGAAAGCAACAGGCCCTGTTGACGATAGGTCGGGAAATTCATGTCGCCCGGTTCGAGCGCTTTGCGGAAAGCGCAGGCGATCGCCTCTTCCCCAAGGCATTGCATGTAAAAACTCGTCTTGCCCTGGCGCTGCGCCATCTGCATGCGGGCGTCAAAGGCGCGGACTTTCATCATGTCGCGCAGGCCGTCGCGCAAATCCTCTTCGCTGCGCTCGCCAGCCCAGGGGCCCACCGCTTCGCCCTTGCGGTTCAAAACACGGATAATCGGATAAGCAAGATGACGGATGTCATCAGCCTTGGCGTCGATCGGCGGCCGTTCAACTTCGCCGGCGGCGGCGACTTTCACATCCGAGAAATCAGGGTGGTCCCCCGGCCGGAATTCCGGTTCAGGAACATAAAGCGACAAGGGGCTTGTTTTGCTCATTGGTTTCTCCCGATTTTCCCCGGCTCATGTTCAGGCGCACCGCCACGAAGCGTTTGTTTTTACGAAAATTACCTACGCAGATGTCGGCTGGGGTACAGCCACGATCTAATGCCCAAGCGGGCGCACGGCAATGTCCGACAATGAGACTCGCCAAAAAGAGCGGCGCCGCCTCAGGACAAGAAACCCAACCGAATTTTCGTCTATTTCATGCCGCCGAATTAGCATTTTCTGCAAGGGCAGCGGAAGCGCTTTTTGGGTTAATGGGCGACCATGGCGCGCCATTCCTGCTCTGAGACCACGGCAACGCCAAGTTCCTCTGCTTTTTTGAGCTTTGATCCAGCGCCGGGCCCCGCCACCACAAGATCGGTCTTGGCGGAGACGGAACCGGCGACCTTGGCGCCAAGGGCTTGCGCCTGCGCCTTCGCCTCATTGCGGGTCATGGTTTCAAGCGAGCCCGTAAAGACCACCGTCTTGCCGGCAACGGCGCTCGATGCTGCAACCGCTTTCGCCTTTTGCGGCGTTACTTCGCGAAGTAAATTATCAACAGCGTCGCGATTATGCGGTTCTTCGAAGAAATCGATGACGCCCCGCGCCACCAGGGCGCCGACGCCGTCGATGGTCAGCATGTCTTCGTAAGCGGGTGACCCTTCTTTCGCGGCGGCGACAGCTGCCTGATAGAAACCGTCAATGCTGCCATAATGTTGCGCAAAGAGCCGCGCATTGGTTTCGCCCACATGGCGAATGCCAAGCGCATTGATGAAGCGCTCAAGGGAAATCTTGCGCCGTTCCTCGATGCCGGCAAACAGATTTTCAACGGACTTGGCGTTTGTTGGTGGTTTTTCATTGCCGCTCTTGTCGCGTTTACGCTCTCCGTCATCATCCAGGTCATATCGATAAAGATCGATATCGCCGGCTTCCTGCCGCGCCTTCAACGTAAAAATATCGGCAGGCTCTTTGATCAGCTCCTGCTCATAAAAAGACGCCACCTGCTTTTCACCGAGCCCTTCAATGTCGAAGGCAAGGCGCGAAACAAAATGCTTAAGCCGCTCCACCGCTTGCGCCGCGCAAATCAATCCGCCGGTGCAACGACGATCGACATCTGCTTTGCCCGTCGCCGGATTGACTTCATTGACCGCATGACTGTCGCAGACGGGGCAGCGATCGGGAAACACAAACTTTCGCGCGCCCTTTTTGCGTTTTTCTTTTACCACCTCGACAATCTGTGGAATGACGTCGCCAGCGCGCTGAATGACGACAGTGTCGCCCTTGCGCACGTCTTTGCGCTCAATCTCATCGGCATTGTGCAGCGTTGCGTTGGAAACAACGACGCCGCCAACGGTGACCGGCTTTAGCCGCGCCACCGGCGTGAGTTTGCCGGTGCGGCCCACCTGGATTTCAATATCTTCCAGCACCGTCGTTGCTTTTTCGGCGGGAAACTTATGAGCAATCGCCCAGCGGGGATGCCGCGACACGAACCCAAGGCGCGCCTGATAATCAAGCCGGTCGACTTTGTAGACAACGCCGTCAATGTCATAACCGAGCGTCGCCCGCGTCTCTTCGATCTTTCTGTAATGCGACAAAACCTCATCAACTGTCTTGCAACGCTTGGTGAACGGATTGATCTCAAACGCGAGCTTTTTGAACCGCTGTAACGCCTGCCATTGTGTTTCGGCAAGATCTTCGCTGACCTCACCCCAGGCATAGGCGAAAAACTTCAGCGGCCGCTGTGCGGTTATCGCAGCGTCGAGCTGGCGCAAGGACCCTGCCGCCGCATTGCGGGGATTGGCGAATTTTTCTTCTCCCGCCGCCTCAAGGCCCGCATTCAGCGCTTCAAAGTCCGCATGCGCCATATAAATCTCGCCGCGCACTTCAAGAATGTTCGGCGCGTTTTTGAGGGTCTTCGGGATGTCCGCGACGGTTAGCGCATTGACTGTTACGTTTTCACCGACCTCGCCGTCGCCGCGGGTCGCTGCGACTTTTAGAACGCCCGCTTCATAGCGGAGGTTGAGGGAAAGGCCGTCAATTTTCGGCTCTGCGGTAAAGGCGACGGTCTCGTCGTTGCCGAGACCAAGAAATTTTCTAACCCGCTTTGCGAAATCCGCAACGTCCTCATCATTGAACGCATTGTCGAGCGAGAGCATCGGCGCCGCATGGCGGGCTTTTTCGAATTTGGCTGAGGGCGGCGCGCCGACTTTGTTGGAGGGCGAGTCTTTGCGCTTCAGTTTTGGGAATTTCTTCTCGACCAGCAAAAGGCGACGCCGCAGCGCGTCATATTCTGCGTCCGAAATCTCGGGCCTGTCCTCATTATAATAGGCCTCGTCGGCCGCGACGATGGCGGCGATTACCCGCGTGATTTCCGCTTCCGCTTGCGTCTCATCCAGCGAACCGACCGGCGCAGCGGCGGTTTTGCTTTTCTTTGCCGTCATCGCTTAGTTGCTTTTTCTTGAAGGCGTCGGCCACGTCTTGAGCTTGCCCAACACTACCCCGCTTTCACCGCGCGTTTCTTGCGCGCCGGCGCTTTTCTTTTCGCTGTCTTGCCGGCGATGCGTCCCGCCAGCAATCGTTTGGCGGCGGCGCGCGCTTCGTTGGTTACTTCAGCGCCGGACAACATGCGTGCGATTTCTTCAATGCGGGCGTCATCGCCAAGGCGCGCAATGCTGGTTACGGTCGTTTTTTTGGTCTGCGTTTTTTCAACGCGCCAATGGTTATCGGCGCGGGCGGCAACTTGCGGGCTGTGGGTCACCACCAGCACCTGCGCGTCCATGGCAAGACGCGCCAGCCTTTCGCCCACGGCGTCAGCGACTGCGCCGCCAACGCCAGCATCGACTTCGTCAAAGATGATAACGGTGCGGTTTTCTTTCGCCGCCAACGCAGCTTTCATCGCCAAGACAAACCGGGAGAGTTCGCCGCCGGACGCGATTGACTTGAGGGGGCCCGCCGGCGCGCCGGGATTGGTCGCGACCATGAACTCAACCTTGTCGATCCCGTCGGACGTCGGATGCGCCTCATCCGCTTCAATGCTGGTTTGAAAATGCGCCTTGCCAAGTTTGAGGGGCGCAAGCTCCTGCATGACGGTTTTATCGAGGGCGGCGCCGGCTTTGACGCGCGCTTTCGACAACGCTGAGGCTGCCTTATTGTAGGCTTGGCTTACGTCGCGCACTTCCTTTTCAAGCTCGGTGAACGCCGCCTCGCCGGCTTCTACATTGCCGAGCGCTTCATTTGTCTTGTCTAAAAATTCGCGCAATGCGTCTGGCGTCAGCCCATGCTTGCGCGCCGCCGCCCGTAACGCAAAGAGCCGCGCTTCAACCGCTTCAAGCTCGTCCGGCTCCCCCGCAAAGCGATCAAGCGCCGTCTCCACAGCCGCCCTTGCTTCCATGGTCTCGCTCAAGGCGCCATTGAGTTTTTCAATAGCAGCATCCAACGGATTGTCAGCTTCACCGCCAAGGGTCGCAGCAGCCCGTTGCAGGCGATGCAGGCTCGACGACAGCATGTCTTCAAATTTGCCTTCGCCCAAAGTAGCGGCGGCGCGGCGCAGATCATCGGTGACTTTTTCCGCCGCCATCAATTCAGCGCGGCGACCGGATAGCGCGCCCTCTTCCTCCAGCTGCGGATCAAGCGTCTCCAGCTCCCGAACAATATGGCGCAGATAATCCGCTTCCCGCGCCGTTGCATCGCGATCGCGCTTGCGGGTTTCAAGCTCTTTTTCCGCATCGCGCCAGCGCCGCCAAATGGCGTTGATGTCTGTTACCTTGGCGTCTAGACCGGCGAACTCGTCAAGCATCGACCGGTGCGCAGCCGCGGTTAAAAATCCGCGCCCGTCATGTTGACCGTGAATTTCCAAGAGCGCTTCGCCAATTGTGCGCAACAACGCAATGCTCACCGGCTGGTCATTGACGAAGCCGCGGCTGCGGCCGTCAGCGCCAATGACACGGCGCAGAATAACTTGCGCGTCTTCGCCGCCAAGACCGTTTTCTTCAAGCAGCGTCCAGATTGGATGATCCGACGTCGGTTCGAACGATGCGGAGACGGCGCCTTGTTTGGCGCCGGCGCGGATGGCGCTGCGTTCAGCGCGGCCGCCTGTTGCAACGCCCAGCGCATCGAGCAGGATTGACTTGCCGGCGCCGGTCTCGCCGGTGAGCGCCGTGAGGCCGCGCCCCAGCGGCAGGCTCGCCTGGTCGATGAGCACGAAGTCCTGGATATGCAGCGCCGTCAGCATCGACGCCGAGATTTACCTGAGTTTCCCGGAAAGCCAAAGCCGGATCAGCGCTGCATCAATTAGGTCGCTAATTGTTACGGCCGAGGTCCTCGCCCAGCGTATCAAAGCCGGGGTCTAGATCTTCCAGCTCTTCAGGACTTGGCGGCTCGATGACATCAGGATCGACGGCCTTAAGATCTTCGAGGATCTCTTGCGGATCACGAGCCTGACGCGCCACGCCCTGGGGTCTGCCGCCCGTGCGCGCATCCGCAACCAGAAGGCCGCGCCGCTCAAACAATCGGTAGCTATCCTGGTACCAACGAGTGCCGGGATAATTATAGCCGAGCACCGCAGCCGAAGCCCGCGCTTCGTCAATAATGCCAAGCTCCAAATAGGACTCCACAAGCCGGTGCAACGCTTCGGCGACGTGGCTCGTGGTCTGGTAATTTGTGATGACGTATTTGAAGCGGTTGATCGCCGAAATATGCTTGTTGTTTTTCAGGTAAAACCGCCCGATCTGCATCTCCTTGCCGGCAAGGTGGTCACGCGTCAGATCAAGCTTTAGGCGCGCATCCACGGCATATTCCGAATCTGGATACCGTCTGATCACATCGGTGAGCGCGGTAACCGCAGAATTTGTGTATTCCTGGTCCCGCCCGACATCGCGAATGCGTTCGTAATGACACATGGCTTTTAGATAATAGGCGTAGCCTGCGTCCTTGTTGCCGGGATGCAGCGCGATAAACTGATCAAGCGCCGTAATCGCATCGTCATAATCATTACCCTGATAATAGGCGAACGCCTTCATCAGCATCGCGCGCCGCGCCCAACTTGAATAGGGGTGCTGCCGTTCGACTTCCTCAAAAAAAGCAATGGCGCGGTCATAGCGTTTCCGCTCCAGCTCTCGCGCCCCGTCGCCGTAGAGCGTTTCAACGGGCCGCTCCACATAAGCGAATTTTTCTTTGTTGCCAGAAGAACCGCACGCAGCGAGCGCCGGCAAGATCAAAAGGACCGCGATCGTCTTGGCCGCCTTACGAAACTGAAATCTCACGACTAAAATCCGCCTTTCACAATTGCCGGCGACCTTTCTAAAGCGGCGCGACAATAGCGTCAAACGGCGGCTGAGCCGATTTCCCGCATCTCAAAAAAACGAAGAGCGACCCTTGTTTCAGGCGGTCGCCGCCATTAGGCCCGGCTCAGACAGGCTTTGCGCCTGTTCGATACCGAGATGCGACGCCAGCGCCCGTGCAAATTTCGTGTTGAGGTCGTGTCCGGGCTTATTGGCGTGAATATGCCCCTTGATGGGGCCGCCGAGCAGGTAGAGATCGCCGATCAGATCGAGGGCCTTATGGAGCGCAAATTCATTCGGATCCCGCAGGGTCTCGCTGTTGAGAATGCGCTCGCCATCGACAACGATCGCGCAATCGAGCGAGCCGCCGCGAATAAGGCCGGCGGCGCGCATCTGCTCGATTTCGTGTAGACGGCAGAATGTCCGCGAACTGGCAAGACGCTCCAGATCATTGATGTCGTCGAGACGCGCCGTCAGCGATTGGCGGCCGATTAGGCAATCCTCAAACTCGATAGCGATATCGAGCCGCCAGTGATCAAGCGGTTCTATTGAGATCATCCGATCGCCGTCTTCTACAAAAAACGGTTCCGTTATCTCAATGGTTTGGCGCAACGCCGCCTGCATCTCAGAACCAGCGGCGCGAATCTTCTCCACAAACGGCGCCGCGCTGCCGTCAAGGATTGGAATTTCAGCGCCGAATACGTCAATCAGCACATTGTCGATATTGCACAGGGCCAGCGCCGCCATCAGGTGTTCGATGGTGGAGACCGATACGCCGCTCACATTTGAAATTGTGGTCCCGAGTTGGGTGAAAGCGACATTTGAAGGCGTAGCGGCAATAAAATTGTCGGTGTCCGGGCCCGGTTCCAAGTCTTGCCGTCTGAATATAACGCCGTGGCCAGGATTTGCGGGATGCAAGCAAATGCGCGTTTGTTCGCCGCTGTGAAGACCGACGCCTGCGAACTCCACCGCGCGGCTCAATGTGTGCTGCTTTTCCGCCTGCATGATGTCCCCTTCAGTCGGCGTGAACATTTCCGCAAGCGCCCGCGCCACCGCTCGTAACCGAAACACTATGGCATGGATTGTGGAAAACCAGCACTACAGCGCAGTAAACGTTTGTTACTATTTGTTGCTGCGCAACAATTTCCAACACTAAAAATGCGCCCCAACTTTACATCAGGGCGCACTAAGTCTTTGTTAAATTTCTATTTCCCGCAATTAGCCGGTCTTTTTCTTGCGCAGAAAAGACGGGATTTCGGGCTCTGCATCGGTTTGGTCGTCGAAGAGGTCGCCGCGCACCGTCGCAGAGGGTTTGGCGGTCTCAGCAGGTCGTGGCGGCGCCATCTCACGTTTCTCAGCCGGCGCCAGGGCCTTGAACATATCGACGGCGACTTCCAGCGAGTGTTTTCCAAGCTCTTGCGCGCCGCGGAACGGATTGCCTTGAGGTTTGCGCTGCTCGGCCGGCTGCAAGTGACGTCCGCCGTCTCGATCGCGCAGTTGTGACGCCGGACCGCGCGGCGTTGCGGTTTGGGCAAGGTCGGCGCCGGCTGCGCCTTCCGTCAACATGCGCTTGATGCGCTCATGCACGTCGCCGACCGGGTTTGCTCCATCGGGTGCGGCGACAGCAGCGGTCGCACGGGCGGGACTTGCCGCAGCCG